>USBS01000020.1 GCA_900552915.1 uncultured Sutterella sp.
TCCTCATCGAAGTCAACATCAGCGGCGAAGAAAGCAAAAGCGGCGTCAAACCCGAGGAACTCCCTGAGCTTGCACGCGAAATCGCCAAGCTGCCGCGCCTGAAGCTGCGCGGGCTCATGGCCATTCCCGAACCCGAATCCGATGATGAAAAAAAGCGTCGGCCGCTGCGCGCAATGAAGGCGCTTTTCGACCGATATAAAGAGGAATTCGGTTGGGATACGCTTTCCATGGGTATGAGTGCCGACATGGTCGAAGCTGTGGAAGAGGGCGCCACCATGGTGCGCGTCGGAAGCGCCATTTTCGGCGCACGACACTACCCGAACAAAGCGTAAGGCGAAAACATGTTTTCCAAACGGAACCTGTCGGCCGGTCAGGCGACAGCGATCGGCCTTTTTGCGCCGATTTGCTGGGGAATGTCCGTAAGTCTCGTGCGCGGCATTGCCGAAGGCTTCGGAATGGCGCAGGGGCAGTTTTTGCTTTATTGCGTCGCGACGGTCAGTGTCTTTTTGGCGGTAGGCTTGCCTGACTTTCACCGCATCAACAAACGTTATCTCTGGATCGGCATTCCGACGGCCAACTTGAGTTCACTTTCCTTTTGCCTGGCGATCTTCACTTCTTCGGGCGGCGTGCAAACGATGGAAGTAGGAATGGTGAACTACCTGTGGCCGTCGCTCACGATTCTGTTTGCCGTCGTTTTCAACGGCATTCGTACGCGTTGGTGGCTCTACCCGGGCCTTATCGTGGCTTTTGCCGGCATCGTGATGATTCTGAGCGGCGACAGCGGTTTTTCGCTTGTCGAATTCGCTGCTCGGTTTGCGGAAAATCCCGTCTCTTACCTTTTTGCGCTCACTGCGGCTGTTACTTGGGCCGGATACTCGAGCATGACGCGCGCTTGGGGCGGCAACACGAATCCGTCGACGATTATTTTCGCCATCGATGCGCTCGTATTCGGTTTGCTGTGGTTTTTCGGAATCGGTTCGGTACCGACCGCCTCAAGTGCGCACGGTTTGGTGAGCGTGATCTTCGGCGGGCTGGCTGTAGGCATGGCCTATGCCGTGTGGACGCTCGGCATAAGCAAAGGCAACATCACGGTGCTTGCGGCGGCTTCGTACTTCACGCCGGTACTCTCGTGCCTTTTTGCCACCTTCTGGATCGGCGCTGAGCTTGATTCCGGATTTTGGTCCGGTGTTGCGTTGGTGGTGGCCGGATCGCTTTTGTGCTGGGACGCCACCGGTCGCGGGATGAAGGCTAAGAGAGCCAAGGAAACAGCAAATCCGTAAAAATCCGACCTCCAAGATGAATCAAAGCCTCCCGCAGACTGGCCGCGAGAGGCTTACTCCAAGGAGCGTTGCGTTAGCCGATTAGCTCAGAACGGCGCCCTTCATGCCGGAACTCACCTGCTTGGCGTAGCGGGCAAGGTAGCCCGTGGTCACGCGAGGCTGACGGGGCTTCCATTCGGCGCGGCGGCGAGCCATTTCCTCGTCGGAAACGTCGACCGAGATCGTGTTGTTCGGGATGTCGATCGTGATGATGTCGCCTTCGTGCACGAGAGCGATCGGACCGCCCACGGCGGCTTCCGGAGACACGTGGCCGATGGCGGCGCCGCGAGTGGCGCCCGAGAAGCGGCCGTCGGTGATCAAAGCCACGCAGTGGCCCAGCCCCGAGCCCATGATGGCCGAGGTGGGATTGAGCATTTCGCGCATGCCGGGGCCGCCCTTGGGGCCTTCGTAGCGGATGACGACGACTTCGCCGGCGTTGATCTGACCGCCGTAGATAGCGTTTAGAGCATCTTCTTCGCAGTCGAAGACGCGTGCCTTGCCGCTGTGCGTCATCATTTCGGGAGCAACCGCAGCGCGCTTGACAACCGACCCTTCGGGCGCGAGGTTGCCCTTCAAAACAGCGATGCCGCCTTCAGGGGCGATCGGGTTTTCGACTGTGTGAATGATTTCCGGGTCGAGAATCTTGGCGCCGACGATGTTTTCGCCCACGGTCTTGCCGGTGACGGTCTTGCAGTCGAGATGGATGACGCCGAGCTTGGCGACTTCGTTCATGACGGCGCGGATGCCGCCCGCTTCGTCGAGCTCTTCGATGTAGTGGTTGCCTGCGGGAGCAAGATGGCAGAGGTTGGGCGTCTTCTTGCTGATTTCGTTGGCAACCGACAGGTCGAGATCAATGCCGCATTCGTGCGCAATGGCGGGCAGATGCAGCATGGAATTCGTTGAGCAGCCCAAAGCCATGTCGACGGCAAGTGCATTGAGGAACGCTTCGCGCGTCATGATGTCGCGCGGCAGAACGTTGTTCTTGACGAGTTCCATCACCTTCATGCCGGTTTCCTTTGCCAGACGCAGGCGGGCCGAATACACGGCCGGAATCGTGCCGTTGCCCGGCAGCGCCATGCCGAGAACTTCGGAAAGGCAATTCATGGAGTTGGCCGTAAACATGCCCGAGCAGGAGCCGCACGAAGGACAGGCCTTGTTTTCCAGATCTTCGAATTGAATCGGCGTGATTTTGCCGGTGCGGAACTGGCTGACCGCTTCGCTGATGTTGGAGTAGGAAACCTTGCGGCCTTCGAAGTGGCCCGCGAGCATGGCGCCGCCCGAAACCACGATGGACGGGATGTTCAAACGCGCCGCAGCCATCAAAAGCCCGGGGACGTTCTTGTCGCAGGCGGCGACGAGCACTAGGCCGTCGAAGGGATGCGCAATCGACATAGCTTCCGTGCTGTCGCAGATGAGTTCTCGCGAGACGAGCGAATACTTCATGCCGACGTGGCCCATGGCCAGACCGTCGCAAACGGCAATGGCCGGAAAGACGATCGGAACGCCGCCCGCGAGTGCAACGCCCTGTTTGACGGCTTCGACGATCTTGTCGAGATTCATGTGGCCCGGCACGATGTCGTTTTTGGAACTGACGATGCCGATCAGGGGCTTGCCGATTTCAGCGTCGCAAAGGCCGAGCGCCTTCAAAAGGCTGCGTTGAGGGGCGGCATTGATGCCTTTGGTAAGCGGATCACTTCTCATGGCTTTCCTTTCTTATTATGACCGGACGCTTTCCCGCAAAAATCAGGGAAGGGGGTTCAACGACCGGTTCAACCGTTAACCCTGCAGCCTGCTGGCGAAATTTTGCCTTTCAGGCCGCGATTCCTTGATTCTAGGTCCAACGGGCTTTTCTTCGAAATAAGCAAGATTGCCTAGAAATCGGCTCATCTCGAGACAAAAAGCTTCCGCACTATGGGAGCAATAGGAGGAAAGCTTTCATGCTGGTTTCGCGGCGGCGATTCCTAAGACTGCGTTAATCGGCTGAAATTAAACTCGCGACTGACTCAAAAATGTGCTCTAGCAGGCTGTTGTTCTGCCGAGCGGTTCGCCCTAAAAAGCTCCGCTTTGCTCGCCCGGCGTCCGATCAACGCTTCGGGTCAAACGTCTGACCGAGAGCCTCAATCCAATTGGACAAATCAAACCCATGACCGAAACAAACGAAGCGGTGTGCCTGAAGGCCGATGCGCTTGAGCTCGAGCGAGGCGAAAGGCAGCTTTTTACAGGGCTCTCTTTTGAAGCCCCCGCAGGCACCCTTGTGCGTCTGGCCGGCGCCAACGGCACGGGCAAAACTTCGCTTCTGAGACTTCTCACCGGCCTCATGCAGCCCGACGCAGGCGACATCCTCTATAAGAATGAGTCGATTCACAGCCTCAAGGAGGACTACTACAAGGATCTCGTCTATATCGGCCACATGAACGGCGTCAAGGACGACCTGTCCGCGATCGAAAACGTACGCATCGCCGCACGCATGGGAAACATCGTCGCTGGAAATCAAGAGCTCGAGACGGCGCTCGAAAAAGTGGGACTGGGCGACTTCATCGACCACACAACGGGTGAACTATCGCAGGGCCAGCGCCGCCGCGTGGCTTTGGCGCGCCTTTTTGTGAGCAAAAGCAAGCCCGTGTGGATTCTCGACGAACCCTTTACGGCCTTGGACGTCGCAAGCGTTGCAAATCTTGCCGATACGGTTGCCGAGCACGTGCGTGCGGGCGGCATCGTGATCTATACGACGCATCAGGAAGTCGATGTGGGACTGGCTCCCGAGCAGATGAAGACCGTCGACGTTTCGGCTTTTGCTCCGGGACGGTGTCGTACGCAGGAGGCAAGCCATGCTTAACCTTTTTCTTGCCGTCGTTCGCCGCGACCTGATGCTTGCGCTGCGCCAGAAAAGCGACATCATTCAGACGCTCTTTTTCTTTGCCGTGGTGATTACGCTCGTGCCGTTGGGCGTGGGCGCCGAACAGAATCTGCTGCGCACGATGGCTCCGGGCGTCGTCTGGGTGGCGGCGCTTCTGGCGGCTCTTCTTTCGCTGCCGCGTCTTTTTGCGCTTGACTATGCCGACGGCACGCTCGAGCAGATGGTGATTTCGGCCGAGCCGCTTTCGGTCATCGTGCTTGCCAAGGTCTTTGCACATTGGCTCACCACGGGCATTCCCATTACGGTCTTTACCGCTTTGTTCGGCGTGATGTTCGATCTGCCGCTCGATCAATGCTTGGTGCTGATGGCTTCGCTTTTGCTCGGCACGCCTGTTCTGAGCTTGGTCGGCGCAATCGGCGCGGCGCTCACGCTGGGCCTGCGCGCAGGCAGCGTGCTTACGAGCCTTTTGGTGCTGCCGCTTTACATTCCGGTTTTGATTTTCGGCGCCGGTGCGACCGTGCAGGTTGCGATCAGCGTCTCGCCCGTTGCCTATCTGATGGTGACGGGAGCTTTGTCGCTTTTGGCGCTTGCGGCTGCTCCGTTTGCGATTGCAGCCAGCCTGCGCATTTCAATTCAATAACAGGTTACGGGAGAATAAATGCGTTCGCTTTTTGATCCGCAGGGCTTCTATTTCTTCGCCGGCAAGGCTGTCAAGCCCCTTTTCGTGCTCGCGGCCGTTCTCGCGGCTGTGGCGCTTTATCTGGGCTTTTTCGTCTGCCCGATCGATGCCACGCAGGGCAACTCCTACCGCATCATCTTCATTCACGTTTCTTCGGCCTGGATGAGCATGTTGATCTACGTGCTGATGGCCGTCTTCTCGGCGGGTGCGCTTGCCACCAACAACCGCATGTGCTCGATTTTTGCGGCCGCGATGGCGCCGACGGGGGCTCTCATGTGCTTCCTGGCGCTCTTTTCGGGCGCGGTCTGGGGCCGTCCCACATGGGGCGCCTACTGGGTGTGGGATGCACGCCTGACAAGTGAGCTGATTCTGTTGTTCCTGTATCTCGGCTTTTTGGCGCTGCAAAGCTCGATTGCCGACATCAAGCGCGCCGACAAGGCCTGCGCTTTGATTGCGCTTGTGGGCGTGGTGAACGTGCCGATCATCTATTTCTCCGTGCGTTGGTGGAACACGCTGCATCAGGGCGCTTCGATCACATCTCGCGGCAGTTCGATTGCCACGATCATGCTCGTGACGCTGCTTTTGATGGTCGCTGCTTTCTGGATCTACAGCCTTGCGGCCACGTTTGCCCGCACCCGCACGATCATTCTCGAGCGCGAACGGCGCGAAGCCTGGGCTCAGGAAGCCGCGCTCAAGGGTGACATTTAAGATTTGCCGTTTCAAAAAGTAAGGAACAAAAAATGGACTGGACTTCGTTGACTCACTTCCTTCACATGGACGGCCACGGCGCTTATGTCTGGGCTGCCTACGGCATGATGGTCGTGCTGCTTTTGATCGAACTTTTCGGTCTGCGCAACCGCCGCGCCAAAGCCGCGCAGCGTTTGACGCGCGAAGCTCGCGCCTTGCGCAGCACCCGCGAAATCTGATTTTTTCAACCACTGACTTTTGATTCGGCGTCGGCCGATTGCAACGGCTGCAGACGCTTTTTTGGAGGGAACGGATATGGCTAATGCCGCAACAAAACGACTCGCCCTGATCGGTGGGGCCGTGGCCGTGGTCGGCGTCGGCGTCTACCTGATGCTCTCGGCGTTCAACGACAACCTGGTGTTCTTCTACTCTCCCATGCAGGTCGCCGCCAAGGAGGCGCCGCAGGGACGCACGTTCCGCATGGGCGGTATGGTCGAAGAAGGCTCCGTCAAGCGCCTTGAAGACGGCGTGACGGTCACTTTCGGCATCACCGACACCGCTGCCGTCATCAAAACCGAATACAAGGGTATCCTTCCCGACCTTTTCAAGGAAGGCAAGGGCGTCGTTGCTCAGGGCAAACTTGATGACCGCGGCGTTTTCGTCGCGAGCGAAGTGCTTGCCAAGCACGATGAAAACTACATGCCGCCCGAAGCTCAGGAAGCCGTCGACAAGGCGCATGCCGCCATGAAGACGTTCGACGAGAAGGGCAGTCGCGACGCCGCCAAGAAGTAAGAGCGGCTTGATACAACAAATCCGGAGCGCCGGAAGCTTCTTGCTCTTCGGCGCTCTTCAATCGATTACCACTTCGATTTTTTATAACCTTAGGGAGACGTTCCCGTGATTGCTGAAATCGGTCACTTTGCGCTGATACTCGCGCTTGTGCTCTCGGTCGTGCAGTGCGTGCTGCCGCTCGTGGGTGCCGCGCGCGGCATCGGTTCGTGGATGGCGCTTGCGCGTACTGCGGCCTATGCCAATGCGCTTTTTCTGACAATTGCCTTCGGCGCTCTGGCGTATTCGTTCTACATCAGCGACTTTACGCTTCTGAACGTGGCGAGCAATTCCAATTCGCTGCTGCCTTGGTTCTACAAGGTTGCCGCAACTTGGGGCAGCCATGAAGGCTCGATTTTGTTCTGGTCTCTGATGCTCAGTTGGTGGGGCTTTTTCGTGGCTCTTACCAGCAAGAAGCTTCCGCAGGAAACCGTGGCGCGCGTTTTGGGCGTCATGGGCTTCATCACGGTTGGCTTCGTGGCGTTCATGCTGTTTACCTCGAACCCGTTCCTGCGCTTGTTCCCGGCCGCGCCCGAAGGCGCCGACCTCAATCCGCTGCTGCAGGACCCGGGCATGGTGTTCCATCCGCCGCTGCTTTACATGGGTTATGTGGGCTTCACGGTTCCGTTTGCCTTTGCGATCGCCGCGCTCGTTGCCGGTCGTCTTGACGCGGTCTGGGCGCGCTGGATGCGCCCCTGGACGACGTTGGCTTGGATTCTTCTGACGCTCGGCATTTCGCTCGGCTCCTACTGGTCCTACTACGAATTGGGCTGGGGCGGTTGGTGGTTCTGGGATCCGGTCGAAAACTCGTCCTTCATGCCCTGGCTCACCGGTACGGCACTGCTGCACAGCTTGGCCGTTACCGAAAAACGCGGCTGCTTCAAGATCTGGACGGTGCTTCTGGCTATCATCACCTTCAGCCTGTCTCTGTTGGGCACCTTCCTGGTGCGCTCGGGCATTCTCACGTCCGTGCACGCCTTTGCGACCGACCCCGAACGCGGCATCTTCATTCTGGCGTTCCTGATCGTTGTGATCGGTCTGTCGTTCCTGCTTTTTGCCTGGCGTGCCCCGACTGTGGGCCTGGGCGGCAACTTCTCGATGGTCAGCCGCGAATCGCTGCTTTTGGTCAACAACGTGCTTTTGGTCGTTGCCATGGGTGCGGTGCTGCTCGGCACGCTTTATCCGCTTTTCTTGGATGCCTTGAATGCGGGCAAGATTTCCGTCGGACCTCCCTACTTTGACGCGGTCTTCGGCCCCCTGATGCTGCCGATGCTCTTCTTGCTCGGCGTGGCGCCCTTTGCCCGCTGGAAGGAAGCCGATCTCGGTCAGCTCACCAAGCGCCTGTGGGTGATTCTCGTCATTGCCGTGGCGATCGGCGTTGCCGTGCCGCTTCTGATGGGACGATGGAGCACCTGGGTCTTCGTGGGCATCACGCTTGCCGCCTGGGTTGCCGTCAGCGCCGTCGACAACATCCGCGAGCGCGGCCGCAACATGAAGGTGGGCTTCTTCAAGAAGCTTGCCAGCCATCCGCGCGCCTTCTGGGGCATGCATCTGGCGCACTTGGGCGTTGCGATGTTCGTGGTGGGCGTAGCGCTTGTGAAGGGCTACCCGGCGGAACGCGACGTGCGCATGGTTGCGGGCGAACACGTGACCGTTTCGGGCTACACCTTTGTCTTTGACGGCACCGAAGAGGTTCGCGGTCCGAACTACACCGCCACGCGCGGCGCCTTTACCGTTACCAAGGACGGCAAGGAAATCGCCAAGCTCTATCCCGAAAAGCGCAATTACTACAGCTCTCGCTCCATGCCGATGACCGAAGCTGCCATCAAGCATTCGATCGACGGCGACATTTATGTGAGCTTGGGTGAACCCGTAGGCGACGGCGCCTGGATCGTGCGCGCCTACCGCAAACCCTTCGTGACCTGGATTTGGTGGGGCACGATTTTGATGGCGCTCGGCGGCTTCATTGCGATTCTCGACCGCCGCTATCGTACGTCCCGTAAAAAGACGAGCCGCGCAACCAACGCTGCGGCCGTGGAGGCATGATCATGCGTCTGAAGTATCTTATTCCGCTTGCGATTTTTCTCTTCTTGTGCGGCTTTCTCTTTAAGGGCCTCTACATGGATCCCCGCGAGGTGCCGTCGGCTCTGATCGACAAGCCCGCTCCGGAGTTCTCCTTGCCGACCATGCAGGGCGAAACCGTCACCAAGAAGGATCTTCTCGGAAAGGTTTACCTCTTAAACGTCTGGGCCTCCTGGTGTGAAGCCTGCCGCTACGAGCATCCGTACTTCGTGCAGCTCAAAAACGAAGGTCTCAAGACCATGATCGTGGGCTACAACATGCGAGACAAGCCCGCGCAGGCCGCCCGGTGGCTGCAGGTGCTGGGCAACCCCTACGACGTGATTTTGGTTGACGCTAGCGGCAAGGCCTCGATCGACTTCGGCGTTTACGGCGCTCCCGAAACGTTTGTGATCGACAAGAAGGGCGTGATCCGCTACAAGGTGGTGGGCCCGATGACCGAAGAAATCTGGACGAAGGACGTCAAGCCCATCGTCGATATGCTCGAAAAGCAGTAATAGCAGGAGACGAACATGATGCTTAAGAAACTGTGTCTTACCGCCTCCTGCGCTGCGATGCTTGCGGCTGCGGGCGTTGCGTCCGCTCAGTCAGCTCCGTCGATTTCACAGGTTGCCAACCAGTCCAAGGAAGCCGTTCCGACGGCCTATGACCCGGTTGCTCACAAGCGCGTTCTGGGGATTTCCGAGCAGTTGCGCTGCCTCGTTTGCCAGAATCAGTCGATTGCCGACTCCAATGCGGAACTTGCCGTCGATCTGCGCAATCAGGTGATCGAGCAGATCAATGCCGGCCGCACCGACGAAGAAATCATCAAGTACATGGTCGACCGCTACGGCGACTTTGTGCTCTACAACCCGCCTTTTAAGGCCAGCACGGTGATTTTGTGGGCCGGTCCCGCCGTTCTTTTCTTCGGCGCGCTGATTGCCTTCTACATCAATCTGCGCCGTCGCAAGACGCAGGTGGCTCAGAGCGAACGCACGCTCACGCCCGACGAAAAGCGTCGCGCCGAAGCGTTGCTGCGCGGCGACAAATAACGGGAAAGAGAGGATCAAGTGCTGTCTATTTTTATCGCTATTGCCATCGCGCTCGTTGTCGTTGCGCTCGCTCTGGTGGTGTGGCCGCTTGTGCGCCGCGACTACGACGACGGCGTTTCGCGCCGCAAGGCCGACAACCTTGCCATCCTGCGCCAGCAGTACGAAGAGCTTGAGGCTGAGCACAAGGCCGGCCGCGTGAGCGACGATGAATTCGAAGAAACGCGCGGCGAAATCGAAACCCGCGTGCTCGAAGAGTCTAAGGATCCCGAAGACGCCGTGCCGCTGCGACAGGGCAAGCAAGGCATCTATGCTGCGTTTGCACTCGTGGTGCTTATTCCGGTGACCTCCTTTTTGCTTTACCTGGAAATCGGCTCTCCGATCGCCATGGATCCCGACTTCACGCGTCAGCAGGAGCAGATGCAGAAGGTGGCGGGCCAGCACAGTGCGGCTGAACTGACCGAACAGGTGAAGTTCCTTGAAGAACGCTTGAAGGAGCATCCGGACAACCCCGACGGCTGGATGATGCTTGCGCGCACGAGCGCCGCTCTCAAGGATTGGAACAAGAGCTCGCAGGCCTTTGAGCAGGTCAACCGACTGGTGCCCGAAAACGCCGATGTGCTGGCCGACTGGGCCGATGTGCTTGCGGCTGCTCAGCAGGGCAATCTCGAGGGTCGTCCGAAGGAACTCATCGAGCAGGCGCTTGCCGTCGATCCTCAGCACTGGAAGGCTCTGGCGCTGATGGGAACGCTGTGCTTCAACAAGGCCGACTATCAGGGCGCCGTGAAATACTGGAGCCGCATGCTTGCCGGCGTTGAGCAGGGCAGCGAAGAGTGGCGCCAGATCATGGAAAACATTGAACAAGCTCGTCGTGCGGGCGGTCTGCCGCCCGATCCCTCGATCGGTTCGATCGAACCTCAGGCTGGTGCCGTTTCTGGCGCTCAGCAGCCTGCGGCCGCCTCCGGCGCGGTGATCACGGGTGAGGTCGATGTATCGCCCGAAATGAAGGCCAAGATCCGTCCCGAAGATACGGTCTTCGTGTATGCACGTCCGATCGAAGGCAGCAAGATGCCGGTGGCGTTTGCGAGCTACAAGGGCAAGGATCTGCCGATTAAGTTCCGACTGGATTCGCAAAGCCAGATGGGCATGGGCATGAAGACGCTTGCCGATGTGCAGGAGGCTTATGTGGAAGCACGCGTCTCGCGCTCGGGCAACTTCATGCCGGCCTCAGGCGACCTTGAAGGTGCAGCCGACGGCAAGGTGGCTGTTGGCACGCAGGGCGTGCGTGTGGTGATCACCAAACAGATCCCGTAAGCGCTTCTTTAGCTCTGCATGAAATGCCGTCGCAGCGGTTCGGAATCTTTCCGGATTTCTGCGGCGGCTTCTTTTTGTTTTCTACCAAAGTCTTTCTTCTAATGTTTGGTAGAAAGAAACTGTTCGGCGTAGCAGCTCACTAACAACCTCACTAGCCGGCAAGCTGCGGCACTGCGTAAGCGAGCACCTTGACGCCCGCCATGAAGTCCGCCATCTTCATGTCTTCATGCGGATTGTGAGAGCCTTTCTGATTGGCGACGAAAAGCATGGCCGTCGGTACGCCCGCGTTGGCAAAGTACGCGCTGTCGTGACCGGCACCGGAAGCGATCGGTCTTACCGGAACGCCGGCTTTGGCAGCGGCTTTGTGCAGCACGTGCTGCAGCTCCTCGTCCATGCGCGCCGGGTGAGATTCCAGAAGCGGATCGAAAACAAAGCGCACGCCTCGCTTGACGCCTACTTCAAGCGCTTCCTTTTGCAAAAACGCGTGAAAACGCAGGCATTCCTCGTGATCAAGGCTTCGGATGTCGAAGGAAAAGTCGAGGTGGGGGATTGGAAAGAGTGCCTCGTCTTCAACGGCTTCGGACATCGATATGATTCCGGTGGTTTCGACGAGATCGCGCCCGGCGTTGAGCTCTGATTGCCATAGAACTTCCATGCGCACAAGCAATTCCGTGGTCGCCCGGACTACGGCGTCATAGGGGGCAGTGCAATCCACACGTTCGCAGCGAATCGCCTTGTGCGAGTACAAGCCTCGAATGCCGGTCACAATGCCTGTTCGTTTTTCGGGTTCCATGTCAAGGATCGGGCCTTGCTCGATATGTAACTCGATGAAGCAGGCTAGGAACTTGAGGTCGATCAACGGTTTGCCTGTTACGAGTTTTTCGGGGATCAGCCCGCACCGTCGCATGGCTTTTGCCAATGTCGTGACGCCGTCGCGGTTGACAAGGCGGATGTCTTCGGGCTCGAGCAGCCCCAAAAGCGCTCGCGACCCAAGGTATGGCTTGCCGTAGAAAGAGTTTTCTTCGCCGCGCAACGCGAGTACAGAAACGGGGCGGGCGACACGCAGAGCCCCGCCACAATTCCGGCAAGCCCGTCGTAGTTTCCGCCTTCGGGAACCGAGTCGGCATGGCTTCCGAGTACCACGGCTGCAGCCGCAGAATCGGTTCCCGGTTGGTCGAGCCAGAGGTTGCCTGCCGCGTCCGAACGTGCAGCAAGTCCCAACTTGCTGCCTGCTGTGCGTAGGTACTCGATCGCCGCCGTTTCCACAGATCCGTAGGCTTCACGCGTTACACCCGCGCCGTGGCGCGAGAGCTTGCGAATGTCTTGGAACAACTTTTCGGCAAAAGCTTGCGTGTCGACCCAAAGGTCTGTGTCGGTTTTGAGAGTTTCAAGCAGTGTGCGGTTGTCGGGCATGACGGCGGGCGAGCGGTTGGAAATAACGCAAGGTTACGGCAAAACAAACGCCCGAACAAAAACAGGCGGCGCTTTCCGAAATTTCGGGTATGCGCCGCCCGTTTCATGTGTGGATCGCAAGCTCAAGCGGTTACTTGACGATCTCGGCGTGAGCCGCCGGCTTCACAACAAGATTGGGTTTGGTCTGAGCCGGAGACGGAAGCGGTGCGATATGTGCACCATTGCCGTACTTCGCACGCAGTTCGTCCACATAGCCGAAGTCAAGCGCACGCTGCGTGCAGGCTTCGACGCAAACAGGTTTGCCGCCCTTGGAAATGCGGTCGAGGCACGCATCGCACTTCGTCATCTTGCGTGCTTTCTGATCGAGCTGAGGCGCATGGTAGGGGCAAGCCATAGCGCAAGCGCCGCACCCGATGCATTTGCTGCGGTCGATGAGCACGAGGCCGCCGAGTTCCGGATGCTTGGCGTGCGCTTTGGTGGGGCACACCTTTACGCAAGCCGGGTCGTCGCAATGGTTGCACGACACGGATACGTACCCGTGTTGAACGTCCTGATGCCAGGCGCCCGTGGCGCGGTCCTGGTGCCAGGAACCGGTTTCGTAGCCCAAAATGTGACGGAAAAAGCGTCCGTCCTCAAGCCCGTTTTTGTCTGCACAGGCAATCTGGCAGGCCTTGCATCCCGTGCAGCGGGAGGCGTCGAAATAGAATCCGTACTGTTTCATATCCGTTACTCCCGCTTAAATCTTGGCAACCTCAACGAGGTTGGTGTGAGAGGGGTTTCCCTTTGCCAGGGGGGATGCATCGAGCATCGTGAGCGTGTTGATGCACGCGCCTTGGTCGACGCCTTCGGCGTCGGGCTTATACCAAGCACCCTGAGGCAGCGCCACCAAATGCGGAATGATGCGGTTGGTTACGAAGGCCGGAATTTCGATCGTGCCGCGGTCGTTGAAGACGCGCACGCGATCGCCCGTCTTGATGCCGCGCGGCTTGGCGTCGATCGGGTTGATCATCAGCTGATCGGGGTGCGCAGCACGCAGCCACGGCACGTTGTGATACGTGGAGTGCGTGCGGCCTGCACCGTGATAGCCGTAGGCTTCGAGCGGATACTTCTTTTCGGTCGGATCGCCCTGACCCAACATTTCCTTGGTGGCAATGAACTGCGGAATCGGGTGAATTTCCTGGCCCTTTTCCTTGGGCAGCTCCCAGGTCTTGGCGATTTCCGCCAAGCGCTCGGAGTAGATTTCGATCTTGCCCGAGGGCGTCGGAAGCGGATTCTTTTTGGGGTCTTCGCGGAAGGCCTTCAGAACGATGCCGGAATCCTTGCCCATGCGGTATTTCACGAAGCCCTGAGACCAGAACTTGTCAAAGCTCGGGAACTTGTCGGCGTCGGCAATGGTTTTTGCCTTCTTGAGTGTTTGCTCGTAGCCCCAGCGCAGCCATTCCTTATAGGTGCGGCCTTCGGTGTACTTGTCTTCGACGCCGAAGCGCTTGGCCATTTCGCGCATGATTTCCCAGTTGGGGCGCTGATCCCAGAGGATGTCAGCCGCCTTCGGGCAGGCAATGAGGTAGTTGTAGTCGCCCACGGCGTAGGAATCGGCTTCGAGTTCGTCGATTTCCTGATTCATTGTGTCGGGCAACAGATAGTCGGCGAACTTCGCGCTCGGCGTCATCTGGTTGTCGACCACGACAATCGTCTCGACGAGCTTTTCGTCTTCAAGAATCTTGCGCAGCTTATTGATGCCGCCGTGCTGATTGATGAGCGTGTTGCCCTGCGTGTTCCAAATAAACTTGATGTTGTGCGTGAGATGATCAACACCGCGAACTGCGCTGTTTTTAGCGGTCATCGACTTGGCGTCGGTGATTGCTTTGGGCCACAGGAAGATCGGGAATGACGCTTTTACGGGATTCTTGCCGACAGGCAGACCCGTTTCGATGCCGTAGGAGTCGCCTTCGCGGGCGCCCGTGTTGGTGCCGGGAAGACCCACTTGACCGGTGAGCAGAGCGAGCATGGCAATCGAAGTCGACTGCGTTTCGCCGTTCATGCGGCGCTGCGGTCCCCAGCCTTGAGAGATGAAGCAGGGTTTTGTGGTGGCGATTTCGCGTGCCAGGCGTTCGATCGTTTCAACCGGAACATTGGTGATGCGCGAAGCCCAGGTCGGCGTCTTGGCGGTCTTGTCGGGACCGGCTCCCAAAATGTAGGACTTGTAGTCGCTGCCTTTGGGAGCGGACTTCGGAAGCGTCTTTTCGTCGTAGCCGACGCAGTAGGTGTCGAGGAATTTCTGATCGACCAAATTTTCCTTGATCATCACGTAGGCCATGCCGGCGGCAAGTGCCGCATCCGTGCCCGGGCGAATCGGCACCCACTCGGCGTCGCGCCCGGCTAAAGAATCCGTGCGGATAGGATCGATCACGACCATGCGTGCGCCGCCTAACCGCAGTGCCTCAGCCAGTTCCCAGGTCTGACCGCCGCCCGAAGCGCGCGTCACGGCCGGGTTGTTGCCGAAGGTGACATAGAGTTTGGCGTTGCGGATCTGGCTCATGTAGGAGCCCACGCCCGGATTATTTGATCGCACGGCACCGTAATTGAAGCCGCCGAACATGTAGGGCCAGATGTTTTGGATGCAGGCCGCGGAATAGTCGGAATACCAACCGATGTTGCCGCCGATGAGGTTAAAGAAGCGGAATGTGCAGTTGCGGTTGTTGAAGAGGCTGTAGTTGCCCGAACCGTGCATGATCATGACCGCTTCGTTTGTGTGTTTGGCGATCGTGTCCTTCAAGCGGGCCGCAATTTCGTCGAGAGCCTGATCCCAGGAGATCTTTTCGAATTTGCCCTCGCCGCGCTTGCCCACGCGCTTCATCGGATACTTCAGGCGCTCGGGCGCATACAGACGCTGACGGATGGAACGGCCGCGGTGACAGGCGCGCACCTGCGGGAAGTCCTTGCCGGTTACGCCGGCATTGGGATCGCCCGTGTTGTCGGTTTCGATGCGAATGACGCGGCCTTTTTTGGAAACGCAGCGAAGAATGCAGCGGCTGCCGCAGTTAATGGAACAAGCCGACCAGGTAACGGTTTCCATGTCGGCCGCAGCGGCGGCGACGGCCTGACTTACCGGCGAGACGGAAAAACCTGCTGCAGTGCCCAGGCAAGCGGAATGCTGCAGGAACGAACGTCTAGAGATCATATTGTGGTTCTCCTCTGAGAGGTCGCCGGCTCTCCCTGGGTCGTGGAGTTTTCAGCTCTTGGGAAACGCCTTTTGACGAACGCTCTCGATGAGTTTTTTATCGGGGTCACTTTCGAGTCTACTCTTGCTTATGGAGCAAGCGTTACGCCTTTTTTGGCATAACGGCACAATTGAAATTTTTGTCTCGTTGCATTCGTAGCATTTGTTAACCGTAACCGTACCCACGCTTAATGTTGTTTTTGCCATCATTGTTGTCAGGAAGCAAGGACGACGAATCCTCGCAGACGACAACAACTTCCACTACAAAAAGGATTTCCCATGCTACGAGCCAAGACCCTGTTGATTGCTTCGGCCTGCGCCGCCTTTTTTGCCGCCGCTGCCGTCCAGGCTGCCCCCGCCAAACCTCCGCGCCCGGTTCCCGGCACCGTTGTGACTTTACCAGTCACGGCCAGCGTCCAGGTGGCAAATGACCAGGCTGTTGTAGAACTCTATGTGCTTGAGCAAAACGCAGACATCACTGTTGCAACGGCCAAGGCGCTTGAGCGCGCTGCCGAAGGTTTGAAGCAGCTCAAGGCGCTTTACCCGAATGCCGAGCTGTCCAACCAGATGCTTACCTCCACTCCGCGCTACAGCAAGCCCAAGGAAGGGGAGTCGTCTCAGATCGTTGGCTGGGAAGTGCGTCAGAGCGTTTCGGCAAAGCTCAACGACGTCAAGGACGCAGCGCCCTTTGTGCAGAGCGCTCAGAAGTACTTTGCCTTCAGTCGAGTGGGCTTCCAGCTTAGTCCAAAGTCGCGAGATGCGGTGCAGGATCAGCTCGTGCGCGATGCCGTCCAAAATTTAAAGGACCAGGCACGAGTCATTGGAGAGGCGATTGCGGGCAAGTCCGTGCGCATCTCTTATGAGTCGGTGGACTTCCATAATTCGGCTTATGAGCGTCCCGTTACCTATCGTGCCAATGCCGATATGGTGATGGCCAAGGCCCTCTCTGCGGGCGCGGCGCCGGTGATGCCGGTCTTTGAACCGGGCATGACGACGCTTACACGCAGTCTCACGGCCAAGGTGCGCGTAAAGGCAGTTCCGCCCAAACGCGTGAAAGTCGGACCGGCGCCGGCACCTCAGCCGATCGAGGCTAACAACTTCTAGCATGTAAAAACAAGCGCGGCAATTCCAAGCGAAAAGCCGCGCTGATTTTTTCGGATTCGGTGTCCTAGCACGCAGGTGCGAGAGCTTCGACAGTGACGGTGTGCACCGAATCTGCGGTGTCCATAAATGGCTTCAGCACACCGGGATCACCGCTGCGTACGACGCCCGTCGACGTGATGTACCCCGTCAGCCATTCACGCGGTACGACGCTCACATAGGGTTGGAAAACCGGATCCGTTTCCGGCTGCGGTTCGTACTCTTCAACGGGGGCATCCGATGCCGACGCATAGCCCGCGTCGAACACATGGCAGTAGCTTACGGCGTAGACGGGGATGCCGACTTGTTTAGCTGCGGCGGCAAGCCCTGTGGCACCGGCCGGCGTCAATATGTCTCCGTTGGCGCAGATGCGCACGGCCATCAGGTAGACCGCACCGATGGGTTTGCGCAGCAGCAACGTCGCAAGTCCCGCGTCCGACACCAACTGGGCTTCGCATCCCGCAGCTTTGAGTTCGCGAACGGTGCAGAAGGTTTCGGTTAAAGGCAGAGCGGTCGGACAGTAGACCTTCGGTGCTGTTTTGCCGGCGTTTTTCAGACCGATGACGGCGGGAACAAGCGTTCCGTGCGAAACCGAATGCAGGGACCCGAAGCCGCCTACGGCTGCCACGGCGCCTTCCTTGGGCAGTGTTTCCAGAATCGTGCGGCTGATCAGCGCCTCGTCAAGAGCGATGCGATTGCAGATGATGTTGTGAAGTCGATCAAAGGCTGCACAGCACTCGGTCGGTGTCTGGCCTGAGGCTACGAGGCTCGAGACAAGTCGTGAAAGCGTGATAACCGTGCGCGTCAGCGAAAGACTTCCCGGACGAGCGGCTTTGAGTGCAAGCACCGCTTCCTGCAGCGTGTAGTAAAAAGTAGAGGATGAATGCGTGTCGGCGTGTGCGCGCGCCTGCATTGCCAAACCGGCGGCACAAACCCCCGGTATCAACCCCGGTCCGCTGACGATGTAGTCGCGCAGCGCCTGAGCCAACGGATTGATGGACTCGAACTCGACGAACTCTTCGGAATCGACGTTGCGGGTGTTTCGAACCTGCAGTTTTGACGGAGTCAGGACGTAACTCGAGGACATGGGTGCCTTCTTTGCTGTGCTCGGCATGAGAACTCTCTTTCCAACTATTCTAGTGTCGGGCATCGGCGCCGTTTTGGGATTCCGTCGAGTTTTGTCTTGGACTTCGGCGCACAAACGAAACGGCGTTCCCAACGTGCGGGAACGCCGTCTCCGATTTCGGAATTTTGCCAGTTAATTGGTGCTTTTTCGCTTCGAGCCCGAAAAATTACATCTTTAGCCAAATCCGCCGAGAAACCCTCGCCCGACAGGACGGGGATGATAGGCGGTCTGCTATTGATCCTTTGCCCCTTGTTTTTCGACGTATTGCTTCAAGATGTCAAGTGTGACTCCACCGGCAGTCGCAGCGAAATAGGAGCGGGCCCAAAACAGCCCTGTTTTTCCTCCTTGCAGAATACCGGGGTACCTCGCGCGGATCATGCGCGAAGAAACAGCCTTCAATGTATTGACAAGGGATGAGATGCTGAGGGTTGGCGGAAATAACAGGAGCAGATGAATATGATCGGCTTCTCCGTTGATTTCAACCGTCTGACATCCTATTTTCTGAGCTGCCAGCGAAAGCGAAATTTTCATTTCTTCCAAAATCTCCGGAGTCATCACCTTTCGCCTGTATTTGGTTGTAAAAACCAGGTGAACACATAGCTTCGTAACACTGTGGCGACGCCGATCATAGTCTTCAAACATTGTGACCGCTCATTAAGTATTTATTGCTACAATCCTTATTGTACAAACAAATAATAGATTGACCGCAGAAATGCTTCACGCTGCCAAATTCCGCCTCTATCCTACAAAGGAACAAGAAAAGTTCCTCTGGGGACAGTGGGGAGCTGTGCGTTTTGTCTGGAACAAGGCGCTAGCTCTCAAGCAGCGATTTTACAAGCGTGACGGCACCAATCTATCGGTGATCCATGATCTCAAGCCGCTGCTTGCCGTTGCCAAGAAGTCGAGAAAGTATTCCTGGCTCAAACTCTACGACAGCATTGCTTTGCAGGAAGCGGTGCGACATCTTGACGGAGCATTCAACCGATTCTTCAAGCAAGAAGCCGGTTTTCCCCGGTGGAAAAGCCGCAGAGGCGAGCAGTCGAGCTATCACTGCACGTGTGTGTCTGCAGGTGACGGATGGATACGGGTTCCGAAGATTGGCCGGATCAAAGCCGTGACGCATCGTCCGGTTGAGGGCAAGGTCAAGAGCATCACCTTGTCGGCTGATGCAACGGGAGCGTATTACGCTGCCGTTCTTTATGAAGATGGCAAGCCCGAGACCGAACAGATCACGAAAATCTACGAGGACAAGATCGAAGGCATTGATGTCGGCATTACTTATCTGGTCATAGAATCGGACGGCAAAAAGACAGCCAATCCGAAACACATCCAACGTGCACAGAAGAATCTAAGGCGTAAAGCCAAGAAGCTTTCGCGCACGACAAAAGGAAGCCGACGGCGTGAAAAAGCACGCAAACAGCTGGCAAAGGCGCACAAGCGGGTAGCCAATGCCCGCACAGATGCGCTGCACAAAATCTCGAAGCGACTGATTGACGAAAACCAAGCGGTCTGCG
>USBS01000021.1 GCA_900552915.1 uncultured Sutterella sp.
TGCTCGGCATCTGGATGTCGACGACGTTCGTCGCCTGCATGCTGACCGCCTTCGTGATGACCATGATCCAGAACCTCGACCTCGACAGCGATCCTGTTTATAAGGACCGTCTGTCCAAGGGCCTCGTGAAGGCTCCGGTCGGCGCTCAGGAATACCACCTCAAGCCCGGTGCCAAGCTCTCCGTCGGCATCTTCCTGCTCGGCGTTATCCTGGTTGTGCTCTATGCCTCCGCTATCTCGCCGGCTGTCGGCCTGATCAAGCCCGTTATCGTCGGCCGTGACGCCGCCATCATGAGCTTGATGCTCCTCGTTGGCTGCGGCATCACCGTGATGTGCAAGATCGACGTCGGCAACGTTGCCAACACGTCCGTCTTCAAGTCCGGTATGGTGGCTATCGTCTGCGTGCTCGGCGTTGCCTGGTTGGGTGACACGTTCGTGTCCGGCCACGCTGCCGAAATTAAGGAATTCTCCGCTTCGACCGTTGCCCAGTATCCGGCTCTGCTCGCTGTGGTGTACTTCTTCGCTGCTATGCTGCTGTACTCTCAGGCTGCTACCGCTAAGGCCATTACGCCTGCTGTCGTCGCTGCTCTCGGCATTTCCGCCAGCAACCCCGGCGACTCCTACATGCTGGTTGCTTCCTTCGCTGCTGTGTCCGCTCTGTTCGTTCTGCCGACCTACCCGACGCTTCTGGGCGCCGTGCAGATGGACGACACGGGTACGACCCGCATCGGCAAGTGGGTGTTCAACCACGCCTTCTTCCTGCCGGGCGTTCTCGCCATCGTGTTCTCCGTGGCACTCGGCTTTGCTGCCTGCGCAGTGTTCTAATTGCGAGTTGCTGAAGCGGTTTGCCTAAGGTAGATCGCTTCCGACAAACAAATAGAAAATCAAGGACCTCTGTCAGAAATGGCAGGGGTCTTTCTTATGGAGCTTAAAAAATCGTTACTCAATTTCGCGCTTAAAGAGCCGAATACTCGAGCGCTCGTGCTACGATCAAACCCGTTATGCTCGATACGCTTTCTACAATCGCCCTCTGGGCTATTCCCGCTATTCTAGCCATCACGCTGCACGAAGCAGCCCACGGCTACATCGCCAAGCTTTGCGGCGACCGAACCGCCTGGGTGCTCGGTCGTGTGACCGTCAACCCCATCCGACACATTGATCCGGTGGGGACTTTGCTCGTGCCCGGTGTTTTGCTGCTGGGCAGTCTGCTCTCCGGCGGCTCAAGCCTTTTGTTCGGTTGGGCAAAACCCGTACCGATCAATTTCCGCAATCTGCGCAATCCTAAAACCGACATGATCTGGGTGGCGCTCGCCGGCCCCGGCTGCAACCTCGTTCAGGCCTTGCTTTGGGCGCTGCTCCTTAAACTCGGAATCGGTTTTGTCTCGACTCAGGCGGCCGCGCAGTTACTCTTTGATTTCTGCTACGCCGGCATTTCGGTCAACCTCATGCTGATGGCCTTCAATCTGCTGCCGATTCTGCCGCTTGACGGCGGGCGCATCGTATCGGGCCTGCTGCCGTATCAGGCGGCCGTCACCTATCAGCGCACCGAACCCTGGGGCATGGGCATTTTGCTGGTGCTGATCGTGACGGGACTTGTCGGCTATTTCGTGCGGCCGTTCATGATGTTCGGCAGCTGGCTCGTCAACGCGATTTTTTAAGCCTTAAAAGGTCGGCAAGCAGAAGGGAAAGTAAAAGAGGAGATCGTTTCGAACATGGCCCGCGACGTGTCCACCAAAGCCGATTTGGCAAGCGCCTGGCTCATCCGCTTTTCGCCGTACCTGAAGGCGGGTTCGCGCGTGCTTGAAATCGCCGCCGGAAACGGACGCAACACGCGTTTCCTCGCGGGTTTAGGCTGTCGCGTCACTGCAGCGGACATTCATTTGGCGCCCGAACCGGTCGACGGTGTTCAATACCTGCTCACCGACCTTGAAAACGACCCGTGGCCCTTTGAGCCCGAATCGTTTGATGCCGTCGTCGGCATCAACTACTTGTGGCGGCCTCGATTTTCCGAGCTTCTCGACTGTGTGCGGCCGGGAGGGCTCTTTTTGTACGAAACGTTCACGCGGGATCAGTCCATATTGGGATTTGGACCTAAAAACCCACAGCATTTTTTAGAGAAGGGGGAACTCCTGCGTCTAATTCCCTCAGAATGGCATATCCTTGCATTTGAAGACGGCAGAACCGACAACGATCGGCATCTGCAGCGCATCGCGGCTGTAAGACCCGATGCCGAAAACGCCGTGTGCGTAGACATTTGCGCGCGGCGTTGAAGACGCAAACAGAATTCGAAGCAGACACCCACGGGCGGCGGGTGTAGGGAGCGCCGCCAAAGGCATGGAGTAAAGCTCAATGGCCAATACAACAACACTAACCGCCCCGGGCAAAGAAGCCGGCCTCAACGATTGGCTCGGCTACATTTCAAAAATCCATGAAAAACCGATGGATCTCGGGCTCGAGCGCATGAAGGAAATGATTGCGCGCATGGGCATCGAATTCGAGTGCCCCGTCTTTACGGTGGCGGGCACCAACGGCAAGGGCAGCACGTGCGCCCTGCTCGAATCGATTCTTCGCTATGCGGGCTATCGCGTGGGCATGCATACCTCTCCGCATTTGCTGCGCTTTAACGAGCGCTGCGTGATTGCAGGCGACGAAGTCGACGACGAAACGCTCATTGCAGCCTTTAAGGCGGTCGACGCGGCCCGCGGCGACATGCCGCTCACGTACTTTGAATTCACGGGGCTTGCCATTCTCAAGATTTTCCAGGACGCCAAGCTCGACGCGGTGATTCTGGAAATCGGCCTGGGCGGACGGCTCGACGCCATGAACGCCATCGACACCGACTGCGCGATCCTCTGCAGCATCGGCATCGATCACGCGGCGTACCTGGGGGATACGCGCGAAAAGATCGGCTGGGAAAAGGCGCACATCATGCGCCACGACAAGCCCGTGATCGTCACGGATCCCAATCCGCCGCAGACCGTTTACGACTACGCGCACGAACTGCTTGCTCCGATCTACGTCTGGAACAAGAACTTCTTTACGTACCGTCACCACGGCATGTGGGATTTCGAGATGGAGCTTCGCTCCATGGCGACGATTCATACGACCGAATGGCGCAATCTGCCCAAGCCTGCCATTTCGGGCGTGGCGCAGCTGCAAAACGCTGCGGGCGCCCTTGCCGCCCTGGCCGTCATGCAGGACTTCCTGCCCGTGACGCGGTCGGCTGTGGTCGAGGGTCTTGAAAACGTCGTCATTGCGGCGCGCTTCGAGCATGTGAAAAACGCCGACGAACACGGTGCGGCCGTGACGATCGACGTGGGCCACAATCCGCAGGCCGCCGAAGTGCTGGCCGAAAATCTCGCGCGCACCACGCAGCCCGGCGACAAAGTCTGGGCGGTGTTCGGGATGTTTGCCGACAAGGACATGGCATCCGTTGCCCGCATCATGAACCGTCACATCGACCGTTGGTTTGTGACGGGACTTCCGAAGCCCCGCGGCGCCGAAGCCATTGAACTCATGGACGCCATGGAAGAGGGCGGAGTCGACATGGGCAAGGTCGTGACCTGTGCTTCGATCGACGATGCGCTTCGCAAGGCTTTGGCCGAAAGTGTCACCGAAGGTCCCGAGACTGTTAAAATCATCGGATTCGGCTCCTTCGTGACGGTGACCGGGATCATGGAATCCCTAAAGCACGACCTGCGCGAAGAACAGCTGGCTTCGGGTGAAGTGAAGTAAGCCTCGCTCGAAACGCAGCATAGCGGGAGCCCGCAGCCGAGCGCATCGGCTCCCGGGCTCTCTTTTTTACAGTTTCAAATCGATTTCATCGCTTCGTTTTTCGGCCACGATTTCTCATGCTCGACAAGTTTCAAAAACTGTTCGGACCCAATCCTCCGCGCGGCAGTGCGGTACGGCCCGATTCGCCTTTGGACGACATGGAGCTTCGAGTCGAAGACGAAGAGCATCGTCGGCAGGTGGCGCGCGTCAAAAATAAGCGCCGTCTGCTCGGGTTGCTTGCGCTGTGCCTTTTGGTGGCCATCATTGCGCCCGCGCTTTTCGAGCCCAACGACATGTACGCCGAGCGCGGGGCCAAGCTTGAAATTCCGTCGCTGCAGGACGATACGGCAGCCAAGGTGGTGCCCTTGAACCGCACCGAAAAGTCGCCCAAGGTGCTGCCCACCGACATCGCAAGTCAAGAGCCGCCTTCGGCCAAAAGCCTCAAGAGCGACAATCCGGTGACGGCGAGCGCCAAGCCCATTACGACGCCCGAGCAAAAGTCGGCTGCGGCCCAGAAAAAGACCGCAAAGACCGAAACCCCGAAGCAGACAGCTAAGGCGAAAGACACCCAAAAGAATGCGCAGGCCGCTTCTAAGAGCGTTGCCAAAACGAATGACAAGGGTGCGACATCCGCCAAGGCCGAGGGTGAGCTGCGCGCCGTCACGCATGGCCGCTACTTCATTCAGGTGGTTGCGACGAGCAAGAAGGAGTCTGCCGAAAAAGTCGCCGCCGATCTGCGAAAATTGGGGCTGCCGAGCTACACCGAAATCGTCCGTCGTCGCGGAAGCGACCTGTGGCGCGTGCGCGTGGGTCGCTTTGCAAGCGAAGAAGACGCCAAGCGCGCGTTGGACATCCTTGCTTTGAATTCCATCAGCAACGGCGGCGTGCACACCGACAGCAAATAAGACAAGAGAAAGGCGCATCGATGACGTCGTCGGTGCGCCCAACCCGAACCGAACAAATCTGACAAACAATGAACGAAGTCGATTGGGTCATTCTGGCCGTTTTGTTTTTCTCGACCATTTTGGGCGTCTCGCGCGGCGTGGTGCGCGAGATTCTCGCCATCGTCGGCTGGGTACTGGGCATTTTGCTCGCGCTGCGGTTTGCTCCGGAATTGGGCGAAATGATCCCGCTGCCTTCGGTTTCGATTCTGATTCGCACGGCCTTTGCCGCGGTGGGCATCGTGGTCGGTACGCTTTTTACAATCGGTTTGGCGGGCAAGGTATTCGCCAAGCTTCTTGCGGCCGCTTCCATCAGTTTTGAGGATCGGGCGATCGGCGCCGTCTTCGGACTCATGCGCGGCATCGTGATCGTGTGCGCGGTGGTCTTCGTGCTGGGGCTTACGAGCGCGGTCAAAACGGGCTACTGGCGCAATTCGGTGCTCATTGTGCCCGCCGAGCGCGTGATCGATTTCTCGATTCCGTACTTGCCCGCGGCCATTGCGGACATGCGCGGCAAACGCAGTTTGTAAAGAATTTTTCAGGAGGACCCATAGCGGGTCCTCTTGCGTTTGGGAAAACGCGATAGTTTCCCGGTTTTTTAAATGCGGAGCGCGATCGTTTTCAGATACAATTCGCGCCCTAAGCAATACCAGCCTTGAGGAAAAAGGGATATGTGCGGCATTGTCGGCATGATCAGCCAGAAACCCGTCAACCAACGCATCTACGATGCTTTGCTGCTGCTGCAGCACCGCGGCCAGGACGCCGCCGGCATCGGTACGCTCGACGGGTTGACGTTTCACATGCATAAGGCGATGGGCCTTGTGCGCGACGTCTTCAGAACGCGCAACATGCGCGATTTGACCGGCTGCGCCGGCATCGGCCACGTGCGCTATCCGACGCAGGGCTGCGCGAGCTCCAACGAAGAAAGCCAGCCTTTCTACGTGAACGCCCCCTACGGCATTCTCTTTGCTCACAACGGCAACCTCACCAACGCCAAGGAAGTCGCCGTCGAGCTCTATCAGCAGGACCGCCGCCACATCAACACCTCGAGCGACTCGGAAGTGCTTTTGAATGTGCTCGCCGACGAGCTCATGAAGATTGTTCCGCCCTCGGGCTACTTCACTCCCGAAATTGCCTTTGAAGCCGTGCGCGGCGTGCACAAGCGCGTGAAGGGCGCCTACGCCGTGGTGGCGTTGATTGCAGGCAAAGGTTTGCTCGCTTTCCGCGATCCCAACGGCATTCGTCCGCTTTGCTTCGGCACGCAAAAGCAAGCCGACGGCACGACGGACTACCTGGTGAGCTCCGAATCGGTCACGATGGTGGGCCTTGAATACGACTTCGTGCGCGATCTGGCTCCGGGCGAAGCGATCTTCATTTCCAAGGACCGCGAATTCTCAAGCTGCCAGTGCGCCGAAAATCCGCAGCTCAATCCGTGCGCCTTCGAGTATGTTTACTTTGCCCGTCCCGACAGCTACATCGACGGCATCAGCGTCTACGGCGCCCGTCTGCGCTTGGGCGAATACCTTGCCAACGAAGTGGCCGAGCACCTCAATCTGCGCGACATCGACGTCGTGATGCCGATTCCGGACTCGAGCCGCCCGTGCGCGCAGCAGCTGGCCGAAAAACTCAAGATCACCTACCGAGAAGGCTTCATCAAGAACCGCTACGTGGGCCGCACCTTCATCATGCCCGGCCAAGAAATGCGCAAAAAGAGCGTGCGTCAGAAGCTAAACGCTATGCCGGTCGAATTCGAAGGCAAGAACATTCTGTTGGTGGACGACTCGATCGTGCGCGGCACGACGATGCGCGAAATCGTGCGCATGGCTCGTGAATCCGGCGCCAAGAAGGTTTATGTCGCCTCGAGCGCACCCCGCGTGATGTTCCCCAACGTCTACGGCATCGATATGCCCACCCGTGCCGAGCTCATTTGCGGTCACGGTGCGGATGCAGCCGAAGTGGCCCGCCAGATCGGCGCCGACGCCGTGATTTTCCAAACGGTGGAGGGCTTGAAGGGCGCCTTGTCGGACCTCAATCCCAAGATCGAACGGTTCGATTGCTCCTGCTTTGACGGCGAGTACGTCACGGGCGACATTGACGAAAAGTATCTCGACGATCTGGAAGCTGCGCGCAGTAAGCCTGTAGCAGCCAAGAAAGACGACGAAGAGTAGGAGTGACAACTCCAAGAGCCGGCGCAAAAGCGCCGGTTCGATCTCAAAGAGGCGGTGGACTAGGGTCTTCCGCCTTTTTTACGTCTGTAAGAAAAGGCGCTTTGGGCCGAGGTTAGGAGAGAAAGCCCAAAGCGCCTTTGAGAAAAGAGTGCGGAGCGATTACCCGGCTCGATTCATGTCGCGCCAACGGATCTTGATGCGGTCGGCGATTTCTGCCAGCCGCCGTTCGCACGCCACCCAATTGCGCTCCAGCGTTTCGTCGGACTCTTCGCAGACGCCTTCCATCGTAGCGGTGTCGAATTTGTGCACGCCGAGTTCGCTGAAGACCGCGACGACTGCTTTGTCGGCGTGATTCAGAGCCTCGCGGTTGCCTCCTGTCTGATAGCCCGAGCCGCCCGAGCTTTGCAGCAACACGACGAGCTTGTTGTGCAAAAGCCCGTAGATGCGCTTGGCGTTGCGGCCTTCTCCGCGGGTAAATGTCTTGCCTTCGCGCACGATGTTGTCGATCCAGGCCTTCAAGGGGGCGGGCACACCGAAGTTGTAGACGGGGCATGAGATGACGATAACGTCGCTTGCGAGCACTTCGCCGACCAGCTCGTCGCTTTCCTTCAAGCGCTGCACTTGTTCGGGGGTACGCTGATCGCTCGGTGTTCTTGCGGCCTGCAGAAAGGACTGATCGATCATTCCGGGCGGTTTGGCCGCCACGTCGCGTTCGGCGACTTTAACGCCCCGTCCGCGGATCGTCTCCCGCAGAATACGAGCCATTTTTCGCGTATAGGAGCCCTGATTTTCCTTGCGGACTTCCCCGGCGAAAGCGCTCGAGTGAATAAAAAGAATCTGCGGCATTTATGTCAATCCTTTCCTCGCAAATTTCCAAATGAGCCGAATGACGCAACAGACTAGCAGGCCGACATCCCGTTAGGGAGGGAGTAAGACGAAAAACGTGAAAACATTTATTGCTGTGTAGGCAAAAGCCCCCATCCGACCTAAGCAAAAGTACAAAGATTTACTTCTTTGGAATCGCTCTTGGCCTGTTTCGCACAAAAATGAAAGAAACGTGGCCTATCGGCCGCATCGGCATTGCACGGCAGAACCGAAGCGAATTTCGTTTTCCACGTGGGTGTCATCGAATTTCCTCAAACGCGGGCTGCAGCCGCTCGATCTCTTCCTCAGAAATGGAAAGCTCGCGGGCGGCTTTCTTCCAGTCGGCCAAAACGGTCTTTACGTCTTCAAAGATTTCGCGTGCGCGTTGTTGATCGATTCCCCAGTCTTTTGCACCAGCCAAAAGCGACTCGGCTGCAAGATCGCGTCGGCCGCCGTTGTAGGTGAGCGTGAGATGCGTTTTGGATAGCGATGCATTCAGGTCGAACGCAGGCGACAATTCCCAGCCGCGCTCTGTCAAAAGAAAGCCTTGGTTGCGCAGGTGGTCGTCGCCGTCGTGAATGAGGCACTTAAAAACCGTGCGGCGCCAAAGTTCCTCCTTTTCTTTTTCGGGATCAAAGCAGATGCGATCGATTAAGGAGACAAGGTCGCGGTAGCTGCGCGGCTCTCGGTTGTCGGATGCGCCCAAAAGCGCACGTACCGAAAGATAGTGCCGACGCGCACCGTTTTCGGTGCGATCGAACCGCCTGGAGGCAAAAATGCGGCCGCGTGCGTCGCCGATGTCGATCAGGCGAACGTTCGGTACGCGTATGCCGGCTTCGGCAGCCAGAAGCACCATGGCATATTCCCAGGCGCCCTTGTCTCGATCATCGTCGATGCTCGGAAATTTGGCAAGCCACAGGCGGCCCGCAGCATCGACAAAGCTTGCCTTGGGGCGAGAGCCGCCTAGTGCGGTCGCATTTTCGGCAAAAACTTCAAGCGTGGCAGCCGACAGAATGTCGTCGCTTTCGATGCGTCGGGCAATCGAAGTAAGTTCCGGAAGATCTGATTCGCGGGGCAGGGGGTAGCGGCGTTGTCCGAGATAGTGCTCGGGGTCGGACGGCTTAGCAAAACGCAGCGCCCCCATGCGGTCGCTGTCGGCAACGCAGGCTAAAAGCAAAGCATCGGTGATTGCCCGGGGTTTGACTTCGTTGCGGCGGCTGCGGGCTTCTTCCAGAAGGCGGGCCACCTTGCGGCCCCAGAGATCGGGCAGGGAATCGGTGATGAGTGTTCGTGCGCAGACGCCGCCGGCGGGCTCGAGCGTCGGATTGACGCACACGTTTTTCCAATTGTCGTTGGCGTTTAAGGCGTTGTTTGCCGGATCAAAAGTTCCGAGCACGCAATCGCCATGATGGCCATCCTCCAAACGGACGGTCAGAATTGAGTTTGTCGTCATATCTTGTTCTTTTTATTGCAGTTTTTCGCATTTTTATTTCGATTGCGAACGATACGACGGTTTTTTGACGACACTGTGACGCCGTACGGAAAAAAGTTGTGCCGAAATGCTGCCGAAAAAACTCCCGGCACACCGCAGACGATGCCCGGGAGTATGGAGATCTGCGGCCCAACGAAGTCTTCGAGCCGGTTTCAATGATTTTTACGGATTAGGCGAGGCCCGTGATCTTGCCGTCCTTGACGTCGATCACCATCGCGGCGGGAGCCTTGGGCAGACCCGGCATGCGCATAATGGCGCCCGTGGTGACGACGGCAAAGCCGGCGCCCGCGTTGAGAATGACGCGCTGCACGGGCAGATCGAACCCCTTGGGAGCGCCGAGAGCCTTCGGATCGGCCGTAAGCGAGAAGGGGGTCTTGGCAATGCACACCGGCAGATTGCCGAAGCCCATGTCGGTGAGGGTCTTGAGATCCTTCTTGGCGGCTTCCGAGAAGGAGACGGAACCCGCACCGTAGACGCGCTTGGCGATCTTTTCGACCTTGACGGCGATCGGATCGTCGTCTTCGACCGTAAAGTGCAGTTCGCCCGTGGAAGCTGCCGCGGCTTCGAGCACTTGCTTGGCAACATCTTCGGCGCCTTCGCCGCCCTTGGCAAAGCCGTCGCTGATGGCAAAGCGAACGCCGAGCTCTTCGCAGCGAGCGCGAAGAACGGCGATTTCGTCTTCGGGATCGTTGTAGAAGTGGTTCATGCTCACGACGATTTCCGGACCGAACGCCTTGAGGTTGGCAACGTGTGCATCGAGATTGACGAGCCCCTTCTTGAGGGCTTCCATATTGGGCTTGCCGATTTCGGGCAGAGCCACGCCGCCGTGCCACTTAAGGGCCTTCAAGCTCGTGACGAGCACCACGGCTGCAGGACGCAGACCCGCGTGACGGCACTTGATGTCGTAGAACTTTTCGGCGCCCAGATCCGAACCGAAACCGGCTTCCGTGATCGCGAATTCGCCGAGCTTCATGGCGGCAAGCGTTGCAACTACCGAGTTGCAGCCGTGTGCGATGTTGGCAAAGGGGCCGCCGTGCACGAGTGCGGGCGTGCCTTCAAGGGTCTGCACCAGATTGGGCTTCATGGCGTCGAGCATCAGAGCCATCACGGCGCCGGTGGCGCCGAGTTCCTTGCAGGTAAAGGGCGTGCCGTCGCGCTTGATGCCCAGAACCAGACGATCGATGCGGGCGCGCAGGTCGTCCAAGTCGGTCGCCAGGCAAAGCACGGCCATCAGTTCGCTTGCAGCGGTGATGTCAAAGCCTGCTTCCGAGGGCGTGCCGTTGGCCGAGCCGCCCAAGCCCGTCACGATGTTGCGCAGCTGACGGTCGTTGACATCGAGCACGCGGCGCCAGGTCACTTCCTTGAGGTCGATCTGACGCTGATGGCGCGCATTGTCCACCAGGGCGGCGATCAGGTTGTTAGCGGCGGTGATGGCGTGGAAGTCGCCCGTGAAGTGCAGGTTGACCGATTCCATCGGCAGCACCTGGGAGTAGCCGCCGCCCGCAGCGCCACCCTTCATGCCGAAGACCGGACCCAGAGAGGGTTCGCGCAGCGCAAGCACGGCTTTCTTGCCCAGGCGGTTTAGAGCCTGAGCCAGAGCAATCGAAGTAGTCGTCTTGCCCGAGCCCGCGGGCATGCCCGAGGTGGCGGTGACGAGAATAAGCTTGGCGTTTGCCTTGCGTTCGGGGTTGAGCGTGAGCTTAGCCTTGTCCCAGCCGTACGGTTCAAACTCGCTGTCTTCGAGGCCCCATTCGTGAGCGAGGTCGTCGATGCGCTTGAGCTTGGCGTTCTGGGCAATTTCGATGTCGGACAACATGTGATGTGTCTCCTAAAAAAGTGAAAATAGCGAAAAAAGGTTGAAATCGTCAGCCGTTCGTCGGGCAAATGCCGGGATGCGTGAAAAAAGCGCACACAAACCCACGTGGACCGAAATGTCGGTCCTTGAAGAAACAAGGCGATAGGGAGCTCAAGCCCGGATGTTGCAGAGGGCGAACTCAACCGCAAGCCTTGCGCAAACGGAAATTTTTATCGGAAGAAACAACAAAAGGCGCTCATTTCGTCGGTCGAACCGCTGCGCCTTGATCGGTGCCCGAACTATGCCACAAACAAGCCGAGGATGCTACCGCAAGCTCGGCGTCAAAAGGCGTACGTATTTGGGAGGATTCTTAACAATGGCCAACGGCAAAATCGGCGGCCTGAGGCAGGCGCGGAAAAAGAGGCGCTTTCGGAAGCAAAGGAGACGAGCTGCAGGAGGACTTCCACTGCACTCCGGCCGCCAAAGCCATGTTCTGCAATGAATTATCGCTCAATCGAACTTTCTTTGCTAAATCAGGCAGTTGACGGTGCCGTCGCAGGCTTCGCCGACGCCCCAGCCGATCAGGCGAATGGCGATGATCACAAGCGCCCAGATGACGATCCAGAGCAGGATTTGTTTCAGAGGCGGCAGTCTCGGTGTGGTGTTCTTTGTTGACATAGCTCTCGTTCCCGTAAAAACCTGAGTCGGACGCTTCCGCTTGGTGCAACCCAGTGCTCAGCCGACTCGTAATACACAATTGATTTATCTTTGTTTTTCTAATTCGATTGTGTCACAAAATGTTGCTTTTGAACGAGTTTTGACGCCGTTTACACACGCAAAATCGATGAATCGAAATTCACCTTTGAACTGTCATCTTGTTGTCATAAATTCCTCGTCCTGCGAGGAAATTTTCGTTGTTGAGGACACTCCGAACCGGCTTCGATTCGAGCTTCTTAAGCGCACAAGTCGGCGATGAAAGTCGCATTTTTCGACGCCTCAAAGCGCGAGCAGGCCTCTTTATAATTAGTCGGCTTTTGTTAGTGCTCAATACAGATCTGAGGCGCATGCCTATGAGGGATGCGCGGGCAGAGGATTGGAGTTTTTTATGCGAATTCTTGTTGCGGTCAAGCGCGTCGTGGACTACAACGTCAAGGTCCACGTGCTCCCTGACCACTCGGACGTCGATATTGCCAACGTCAAGATGTCCATGAATCCGTTCGACGAAATCGCCGTCGAACAAGCCGTACGCCTGAAGGAAGCCGGCAAAGCCGATGAAGTCGTTGCCGTTTCGATCGGCCCCGACAAGACGGTCGACACGCTGCGCGTGGCGCTTGCCATGGGCGCCGACCGTGCCGTGCACATCAAGCACGACGACACCAAGCTCGAGCCGATTGCCGTTGCCAAGCTTTTGGCGGCCGTCGTCAAGCGCGAAGAGCTGGGCCTTGTGCTTCTGGGCAAGCAGGCGATCGACAACGATGCGGGCCAGGTGCCGCAGATGCTCTCGGCGCTTGTCGATATGCCCGTTGCGATCAACGTAAGCGGCATCGAGCTCGACGGCACGAAGATCACATGCGTGCGTGAAACGGATACGGGCCTCATGAAGGTCGAGGGTGAACTTCCGGCCGTGGTTTCGGCCGATCTGCGCCTGGCCGAGCCCCGCTACGTGACGCTTCCGAACATGATGAAGGCAAAGAAAAAGCCTGTGGACGCCGTTGAAGCAGCAGAACTTGCCGACATCGGTGCGCGCACCGTGCAGATGATCGAAGCCGTTGAGCCGCCTGCGCGCAGCGCCGGCGTCAAGCTCAACAGTGTCGACGAACTCATTGATGTTCTGAAAAATACCGCCAAGGTGCTCTGAGGAGAATCGAAATGACCATTCTTGTGATTGCAGAGCACTCCGACGCTCAGCTCAAGCCTTCGACTTTGAATGCTCTCAAGGCCGCCTTTGAAATCGGCGGCGACGTCGACGTCCTCGTTGTCGGCTGCAATTGTTCGGGCGCTGCAAGCGAAGCGGCCAAGGCTGCAGGCGTGCGCAAGGTTTTGACCGTCGACGGTCCCGCGTTTGCGCATTGCATGCCCGAAGCAATGGCTGACGCCGTCTGCGCGGCGCAGGCCGCGGGCTCCTACAGCCATATTCTCTTTACCGCCGGCACGTCCGGCAAGGCCGCCATGCCCCGTACGGCCGCCAAGCTCGGTGTTTCGGCTCTTACCGAAATCGCCGGCGTTGTCTCGGCCGACACATTCAAGCGCTACATCTATGCGGGCTCGGTTCTTGCTACCGTCAAGACCACGGCAACCCCGGTCGTCGCCTCGGTGCGCTCGACCTCTTTTGAGGCAGCGGCTGCCGAGGGCGGCAATGCTGCTGTTGAAGCCCTTGCAGTCGAAGCAACTTCCCGCGGCTTTAAGTTCGTGAGCATCGAGGAAGTCGAAAGCGATCGTCCCGATCTTCTCACCGCCAAGCGTGTTGTGGCGGGCGGCCGCGGTCTCTTTGACGAAGAGGGTTTTGCTGCGCTCGATAAGCTTGCCGACAAGCTTGGCGCTGCCGTGGGTTCCACTCGTGCCGTCGTTGACATGAGCCTCGTGCCGAGCGAGACGCAGGTCGGTCAGACCGGCAAGATCGTCGCACCCGAGCTCTACATGGCCTTCGGTATTTCAGGCGCCATTCAGCATGTGGCCGGCATGAAGGACTCCAAGGTGATCGTGGCTGTCAACAAGGATCCGGAAGCTCCGATCTTCGAGATGGCCGACTACTACCTCGAGGCCGATGCAGTTGACGTCATCAAAGAGCTCACCGACAAGCTCTGATTGAAGTCACTGTTGTGACCCAAAAGCGCCGGTTGTTCGAGTTTGAGACAGCCGGCGTTTTTTTTGAACGTCTGATGGTACGCGGTAAATTCAGTAGCAGGCATTTTGTCGCTAGTTTCCCAAAATCTCCATGTCTTCAAGATCGTTCGGTGAAGAGGTGTGCATACTGTTCATTTCTTGTTTGCCAGGACTTTGTTCAGGTTATCCAGTTCGTCGAAAATTTCGTGAAATTCTTCACGGTGTTTTGTTTTGAGATAATCCTCGTAAGTTTTCACTGAAATAAGAGCGACAGCGGGCTTACCTAGAACACTGATTAATACAGGTTGGCCGTTCGGTTGATTTACACTGACAATCAACTCCGTTAGTTTGCGCCGAGCCTTGGAGAGCGGAATGGTTTGAGTATTCATGTTCGAGAAGTTTGGATGTTGTTAATTTAAGCGCCATGACATTATCCACGAGTGAGGATAGCAAGCGTCGAGTTCGCGGTGAATGAGCAAGCCTGAGTGCAAAGCGCCGAAGTGAAAGCTGCAGTTGCACTGAGTTGTCTTTTGTTGGCGTTCCCGTCAATCGGCAAGCCCCAATTAATCGGCCAGTCCCAATTTCTGCCTGTAGCGGCCGATTGTCGTCGTCCACCAGTTGAGGATGTCGGAACTCACTTCGCCCGGACGACCTCGTAGTACCAATCGCTCCGACTCCAGCGTCATAGGCGACTCGATTGCCGTGACCGCGTTGCGATACGGCGACTGTCCTAAGAGAAGAAACTTCGGCAGGATTGTCCAACCCAAGCCTTTGGCCGCAAGCCCGAGCGCCCACAAGCCGCTGTCGACTTCCCAATGATCGGTCGAGACGACGGCGGGAGGCGACGATTCGGGAGCTCGCGCGTAGACCACGATCTGTCGGTGGCGCTTTAAGTCGTCCAAGGTGGGGTGAGTGAGTGCTGCCAACGGATGCGTCTTGCTCGTGACGATGCACAAGGGTGTTCGGCCGAGCACTCGTTCGTCACTTTCAAGCGCCGGTTTGGATGAAAAAACGAGCGCCAGATTCATGCCGGCTTTGGCTAGAAACCAGTCGGCTTCGGATCCCGTCATGTTTTCCACCTGCAGGCGCACGGAAGGGAAGGTTTTGGCAAAAAGACGCAGCCACTCGATCATGACGGGCGCTTCGAGCGCCAAATCGATTCCCATGTAAAGCGCGGGCGAAGCGGTTTGCGAGAGAGCGGCCGCTCGTGTCTGCAGGCGGTCGGCTTCCGCTACAAGCCGTTGGGCACCCGCAAGAAGCTCGGCACCGCGGGGCGTAAGCACGGGCTTGGGCGTGCGTTCAAAGAGTTTGTACCCGAGCTCGGCTTCCATGCCGGCGATGTGCATGGAGACAACCGATTGAGCTCGGCGCAGATTCCTTGCGGCCTCGGAAAAGGAGCCCGTTTCGGCTGCTGCGGCAAAGGAGCGAAGTTCGTCGATTTTGAGCGTCATAAAAAAACACCATCAGATTCTTGATGGATTCTAACTCGAAAGTTCAAATTTCCGATGTCACAATGGCGGCATGACAAACTCTGTAAGGAATGCCTATGTCGCTCAACCAAACCAGCAAAAGAAAGCCCATGAGCGCCGCCGCGGCGCTCGATATGCGTCTGCCCGCTCAACATCCGACCGCAATATCCGACGACAAAACCCATGCGAAGGCAGGTGCCGTTTCCAAAGCCGAACTTTGGGCGGCCCGCATCGGTTTTTTCGCCGGAGGCTTTACGGTAGCCTCCTGGGCTCCTCTGATTCCTTTTGTGCAAACCAAGCTTGCGCTCGAGCCCTACATCCTCGGATTTCTGCTGCTCGGTCTCGGCGTGGGCTCGTTCTTGGGCATGCCGTTGGCAGGAACGCTCACGCAGCGCATCGGTGCGCGCAACGCGATTGCCGTTTCAGGTCTGACATCTTGTCTTCTCCTGGTGGTGCTGGCGCTTGCGCCCAACTTTGCGCTTGAAGCGGCCGCATTGCTCGCTTACGGCGTGACGCTGGGCTGCCTTGAGGTAAGCGTCAACATCTACGGCACGTACTTGGAAAACCGCAACAAGGCCCGCATCATGAGCGGACTGCATGCGGCCTATTCGATCGGGGAGGTGGCTTCCGCCGCGGCGCTCACAACGATGTTTGTATTGGGGGCCTCTCCTTTGGGGGCCGTCGGTACGCTGATGGTCCTTCTGGCGCTTGCGATGGTCATGATTCTGCGCCGCATTGAAAACCACCCCGTCGAAACGCCCAAAAAGGAAAAGGTTGGGAAAGGCGGCGGATTGGGGCTCGCGGGTCCCGTGGGACTGCTTGCGATTGTCTGTGCGGTGATCTTTCTTGCCGAAGGCAGCATGCTCGACTGGAGTGCGATCTACTTGCGCGACTACGCGGGCGTACCGCAGGAAGCCAGCGCCGTAGGCTATACGCTTTTTGTGATCGCCATGGCGATTTCGCGACTGGCAGGCGACGCGCTCACCGCGCGCGTCGGACCAATTGCGATGTTGTCGGTCGGCATCGGCATCATCTTTGCGACATTGGCCGCTCTTGTGTTCTTCCCGACACCCGCAGCCGCCTACGTTTCGCTTTTTGCAATGGGACTGGGTCTTGCAAATGTCGCACCCTTGGTGATTTCGGCTGCTTCGAGAACGCCCGGCATGGACAGCGTCAAAGCAATCACCGTTGTGACCACCGTGGGCTACGGCGGGCTCTTGGCCGGCCCCGCTTTGATCGGCGCCGTGACGTCGGCCGTATCGCTTCCTGCTGCGTTTTTGATGGTCTGCGGAATGCTCGTGGTCTGTTTTGTGCTGGTGCTCAGAAACAGAACGGTATTCCGCTGAGACTGTTGGAAGCTATTTCTTCAGACAGTAGCGTACGGCCGGGCCTCGACCGATTTTCTTGATGACGCCTTGGTTCACAAGCGTACGTAGATGCAGGATTAAATTGCTTCGACTCACTTGCAACGCTTGCTCAAATTCCCGTCGGCTTGCCGATTGTTGAGTCTGAAGAAACTGCACGATATTTTCTTCAATGCTCCCCGAACTGGTTGAGGACGAGGCTATTGAGGGCTTAACACGCGGCAGTCGAATCGTGAAACGCTTGGGGCCGAGCTCAAGCAGCGAATCCAGTTCCTGTGTGGGATAGGCCTTACGGATCACGAAAAAGCCGTTGCCGACACCTTCCATAAGCTTCAGACGCATCAGAAGCATGGCAAGGTGTTCGTTGCGGCAGCGAGTCATCATGCCTGAAAAGACAAGATCCTGATCGAGCCCGGGAAGTCCCCCGTAGGTTGTGATCGTGAGCGCAGAAGGCGTGAGCGTCAATCGTGTGGCAATGGGTTCGCTGTAGTCGCGGTGAGCAATGGCGTTTACGAGTGCTTCGCGCACCACGTCTGGCTGAATCCAATACCGCTCGACTCGTTGCAATGAACCGTCGGTGGGTGCGGAAAACGAGTAGAGATTGGTTTTCGAAACGTAGGCGAGAGTATCCCGAAGCAGAGCGAATAAGGAACCTTTGTACTTGACGATGTTGATCGGATTCTGCTGGCCGTCGTCAATGAACTCCGTGCAGATGCACTCTGCCGGACTTTGGTCCGAACAGAGGTAGGCAATATTGGTCCAACGACCGGCTTTTGCGTCCCAAAAACCATACTGGAGGTGCTTTTTGGGATCGATTGTGATGCCGAGATCCTGACAGAAGAGGTCCATCTCGGTGAAGGTGAGCGTCTGCACCGGCGAGAATTGGAGTTCAAACGGAGTGGGTGAACTCTGCCGCACGATAAGGGCAAGGTCGTCGAGCGAGGCACGTGTGTTGGTTGAGCCGACCCGCAGATAAACGCCTTCAGCTTTTTTGGCATCGGTTGTGTACGGACGCATCCGTCCGGGATTAATGTGGACATGCACGATTGCCATGCCGCCGGCTTGAAGAATTTCAGTGCTCAAGCAGTCGACAATGGACGGCGTTATGCGGTCACTCACGACAGAGGCAATGCTTTGCACGATTTGGTCGGGATTGCCGACTCCGATCGGCTGTCCGTCATCTTCGACACCGATATAGAGGTCGCCGCCGGCGGTATTGGCAAATGCCACCAATGTCTTAATGATGGGTTCTTTCGTCCATGCACTTTTGAATTCGACGGTTTGAGATTCGTAACGAGGGATTCTGAAAGTGTTTTGTACGATTTTTTTCGTATCGGACATTTTTGATTGTACGACTAATTCTTTGATATATCAGAACTTTTTTAGAAATCGAATTGATGTGGTTCGATTTTTACTCGATTTTACTCGATAATCGTACAAAATCGGCTATCCGATTTGTACGATTCACCAGAGACTGGAAAAGAGAGTCGTCGACCTGGGACGCGGAAAAGATGCAAGCGTCTACGGCGACGGACTAAGCGTGCCAGTTCGTCACCATCTGCCACAGGAAGGCAACGCCGAGCAGCCAATACGCAACGCCTGCGATGCGGTTGATCCAGATCGAGGAGTCGGGCTTCAAAAGCGTGCCTGCCGCCAATGATCCCAGCCAGCCGTATCCCGAGTGAATGATCCACACCAGGAAGAAGTAGTTGAGCGTCAGAATCGTCACCTGCGGCCAGTAGGTGAGCTCCTTGTCGATGCACTGCGGGAAAAGCGACAGGTAGAAGATGATGAGGGCCGGGTTGCTGATCTGCAGCAGCACGCCTTCGATGAAAAGGTGCTTTTTGTTGACGTTTTCTACGGGCGTGTCGCCGTACTCCTGATTTTCAATGTGCGCGAGCCTCAGGGCAAAGGGCTTGGCGCGGAATTTCTTGTAGCCCAAATACAGCAGAAAAAGAATGCCGACGACGCGGATTACGGCGTAGAGCGTTTCGGAAGTGGCAATCACCACGCCTAAGCCCGTCACGGACACGATGCCCACCACAAGCGTACCCGCTGCAACACCCAAGATGCCGGGCTGTGCGGTGCGCAGACCGTAGCGCATGGAATTGGTAAGCGACATCAAAACGCCGGGGCCGGGCGAGAGGATGGTCGGAATGGCAACCAGAAGAAAGACCCAATACAAATGCATGTTGATCATGGGCTCAAAAACACTGCAAACGAAGAGAAAAATTGAAACGGGCTTCGAGGCTGACTCGAAAGAAAACGATTACACTTAAGCTTCTGCCTGATTGAACGGA
>USBS01000022.1 GCA_900552915.1 uncultured Sutterella sp.
CTGTCTGTCGCGTCTCACCGTCCGGACCATCCGGCAGAATCTCTTCTGGGCATTTTTCTACAACGCCGTGGGAATTCCGGTGGCCGCCGGCGTCTTTTATACGACGCTCGGCTGGGCGCTCAATCCCATGATCGGAGCGGCCGCCATGAGCATGAGCTCGGTGTGCGTCGTCACCAATGCGCTGCGTCTCCGAGGCTTTAAACCCTCGACAAAGGATTCGAAAAATTCCGTTTCAACATCGGGCGCTTCTTATGCGTCCTATCAACTTCCTGAAGAACAAAGGAGTAAAACCATGCAGAAAATCATTTCCATCGAAGGCATGCACTGCCCGCACTGCTCGGGCGCTGTCACCAAGGCGCTCACGAAGATGGCAGGCGTCACCAAGGTCGATGTGAGCCTTGAGGAAAAGCGCGCCGTGATCGAGTGCGACGACACCGTCACCGACGACGCGATCAAGGCCGTGATCACGGATCTTGACTTCCAAGTAACGGGTATCGAATCGAAATAAGCAGAACTTTTTCGGCATTTCGGGCGGATCTCATCGGCAGGTGAGGTTCGCCTTTCTTGTGGCCGATTGTCCGGTAGGTGCCACGAAGTTGAGTGTCTGAGCCCAAAAACTCCCGCTTGCCACCGTACAATGCACTACAGTCGAACCGCTGTTGTGAAGCGGTATGCTCTAAACGCGTTTTTTGTATTTCTTATGGCGCTCCATTACATCCTTAAACTTGTCGGTGCATCCAAACCGCCGGTTTGGCGCAAAATCATTATGGGCGATGAGGCCACCTATAACGACCTGCATTACGCCATCCAAGCGGCCTTCGGCTGGCAGGACTGTCATCTGTGGGAATTTCGTTCCGTTCGCGGAACTTTCGACTGTTGGCGCATTACAAAGAAAGACGACTTCGGGTGGGACTTCGGCGACGAATCCGACGCGACGCCGGATGTGCCTTTGGTAGAGAACGGCCGCCTGTACACTCGTTTTGTCTATCGATACGATTTCGGGGACGGCTGGGAAGTCGATGTCAAGCTTGACGGTTGGGATCCTGAGGGAGACGGTTTCGGAGAATGCGTGGCCAAAAAAGGCGCGAATCCGCCTGAAGACTGCGGCGGAATTTACGGTTACCGGCATTTCAAGGATATCTTTACGAGAGCGGCCGACGGAACGCTTTCCGAAGAAGACGAAGCTGAGCTTAAGAGTATGCGCGAATGGCTGTGCTTGGATGCCGACGAAACCTGGGATCCTGAAGTCGGCATTTGTCTCAAATCGGAAGTCGATGCCTGCAGGAAGGCTTGGAAGAAGCAAGCTGCCGCATATACGGCTCGGGTCAAGGCATTGAAGGAGAGAGGGAAAAAGAAAAGGGAGAGCACTCCTTGACGCTTGAAAAATAGCGGCGGCCGTTTGGCCGCCGCTTTGCTTCAGAGTTCGAGCTCTACCGAACTGCTCAATTCCAGGTGAGATAGGTGTAGGCGGAGAATGTGCCGAGCAACAGCGCTTCGGCAAGCGCCACCGGCAGCAGCGTCTTAAAGAAATCCGCCTTGAAGTAGTCAAGCGTCACGATGAGGCACACGTGCGTGGGCGTCACCATCTGGCCGCCGACGCCGAAGACGAGCGCAACACCTACGAGATCGAGCGGCGCCTGAGGAGCCAGAAGCGCCACAATCGGCATGACGATTGCGACGTGACCCTGCGACATACCGGTGAGAACACCGATCAAGAAGCTCAAGCCCGCGATGATTACCGGCGTCGGAAGCGGAGCGGCTCTAAAGCTCGTCACCACTTGAGCGAGCACGCCCGTGACGTCAAGAAGCTGGATGAAAAAGAGAATGCACGAGACGTCGCGCAACAGCTTCCACTCGATGGCGCCGATGAAGACTTCCTTGACGCCGACCGCGCGGTTCATACCCATCAGCACGGGAATCATCAGAGCGGCGATGAGGCCCATCGAGATCGCAGCGCCCATGCCGCAAAAGACCATCAGAACGAAGACGGCAAGCACCGGCAGAATCGACATCCAGAAGTCGGTACGCGCGTGATTGAGGTCAAAATCGGGATCGTCGATCATCTGCTGCGCGCGGATGTCCTGGAACTTCATCGGACGCACGAAGAGAATCCAGCCGATGATGAACATCAGCGCTGTGACCCATGCCAGATGAACAATCAATTCGCCCACGCCGATGCCCACGATCGAGCAGGCAAGAATCATGCCCGGGATGATGGGGCTCGAATATTCGAAAATATGGCGGAACCAAAGGTTGACGATCGCTTTCTCTTCGGCCTTGATCGTCATGCCCTTGGAAGCGTTGTCGACGATCGGAGCCGAAAAGCGTGCCCCGCCCACGGAAGGCAGCAGCCCGAGGAAGGCGGGCATCACCGCAAGCGTCACCTTTGTCGAGTGAATCAGGTGGTTGAGGTACTGGACCATGCCTTTGAGGCAGCCGCTTTTGCGCAGTTCAATCTCAAGGCAGACCACGAAATAGAGAGCAAGAAGCAGGTCGTAGGTGCGCTGCATCGTGAGCATTTCTTTGGCGGCCTGGCCCAGAAGCGCGACTTCGGGTTTGACGAGAACCCAGATCAGAAGGCCCCCACCCAAAATCGAAGGGCCGATGGGCACCTTTTTGCGAAGAGCCACGATGATGAGCACCATCGCAATGGCAATGACGACAAAAACATTCATAGCAGTTAAATTGCCGCAGGGCGGCGCAAATCTCAAATAAGAATTGATTCTACGCCTGAGAGTCCGAAGTCCGTAGTCGTTGTCGAAGTTAGGTAGTTTGTGCATCTTGACAAAGCGCCGGCAAAATCGGAGACTACGCTATTCGTGCAAATCCAAGAATTCACGCTTTCTTGCCAGACATGTGTTCGTTTAGCACAACGCTTGTTTCATTTGCGGTTTCTACCCGCTACTGTCGCTCTCATCTCATGCGCTGATTGACCGGCGCAGGGCTTGTGCCGCTTTGCACGGATTTATCCGCGGCTTCGATTTTTCTCCGACCGATATCGAAGCTTTCGATCCGGCAGGCCCGTCTATCGATTTTTCTTCCGGCTTTGTGCCGAAGTTGTGTTGTGCGGTTCGGTGTACGACCTGAGCGTGCCGGCATGACAAACCAAGAAAGCACATTTGCAAAAGATGCTTGAACTCAAACACATTACAAAAACGTTTAATACGGACGCAGGCCGCGTGACGGCGGTCGACGACGTTTCGCTTACGATCAATCCCGGGGAAATCTTCGGGATAATCGGGTTTTCGGGCGCCGGCAAATCCACGCTGGTGCGCTGCATCAATCTTCTCGAACGCCCGACTTCGGGTAACGTGATTGTCGACGGCACCGATCTCACGACGCTTTCCGACGCCGATCTGCGCGTCGTGCGCCGCCGCATCGGCATGATTTTCCAGCACTTCAACCTGATGCCCAGCCGAACGGTGTTCGACAACATTGCCCTGGCTCTGCGGCATTCCGAGCTCGGCAAAGAGGCCAAGACCGAAAAAATCAAGGAGCTGTTGGCGCTAGTCGGACTTTCCGACAAGCTCAACGCTTATCCCGCACAGCTTTCGGGCGGTCAAAAGCAGCGTGTGGCCATCGCTCGGGCGCTTGCCAACGATCCGAAGGTGCTTTTGTGCGACGAGGCGACCAGTGCGCTCGATCCGCAGACCACGCATTCGATTCTGAAGCTACTCAAGGAAGTCAACCAAAAGCTTAAGCTCACCATCGTCGTCATCACGCACCAGATGTCGGTGATCAAGGAAATCTGCGATCGGGTGGCGGTGATGAAGACCGGGCGCATCGTCGAAGAGGGTTCCATCACGGACATCTTTGCGCATCCCAAGGCCGATCTGACCAAGGAATTCATCAACACGGCCAACAATGTGAAGAAGTTTCTGGGACTGGTCGAAAGCGGGCAGCTCGACAGCGAAGTGGCCGACGGCGGCAAGATTTTGCTTTTGACCTATACGGGCGGTTCGGCGGGCGAACCTCTGGTGGTGGCGCTTTACGAACGATTCCGCGTCCGGGCCAATATCGTTTTCGGCAACATCGACTTCATTCAGGGAGCTGCTTTGGGCAAGTTGGGCGTGGTGCTTACGGGCGAGCCTCAAGCCGTGGCGGCAGCCGAGGACTATCTCAAGCAAAACGGCGTTTTCGTAGAGGAGCTCAAGAATGGACTTCATTAATCAATTGATGCCCAATTTCGAACGCTTGAGCGGAGAGCTGCTCGAGTGCATCGGGCAAACTTTTACGATGCTTGCCGTTTCGGGCTCCATTGCCTGGGTGTTGGGCGTGGCCGTCGGCGTGCTGCTCACCGTGTGCCGTCCCGGCGGCATTCTTGAAAACCGCGTTCTTTTTACGGTCTTTGACCGCGGCATCGACATCATTCGTTCGATTCCGTTCATCATTTTGATTGTGCTGCTGATTCCGGTGAGCCGCTTTTTGGTGGGGACCGGTTCCGGCGTAACGGGCTCCTTTGTGGCGCTTGTGGCGGGTACCGTGCCGTTTTTTGCCCGTCAGATCGAATCGGTTCTGGCCGATATCGACCACGGGCTCATCGAAGCGAGCCAGGCCATGGGTTTTTCGCCGCGTGAAATCATCTTTTCCGTTTATTTGCGAGAAAGCATTCCGGGCATCACGCGCGTGACCATGATTACGTTTGTGAGCCTTGTGGGCATCACGGCGATTGCGGGCGCAATCGGTGCGGGCGGCCTCGGCGACTTCGCTATTCGATACGGCTATCAGATGGGCTACCGAGACATGATCTGGCTGACCGTGATCATCATTTTGCTCATCATCAGCGTGTTCCAGTTTTTCGGCAACATCATCATCAAAAAATCAACGCATTAATTTAGATCGGGAGAAAACCATGAAGGGATTGCATTTCGGAAAAGCGGCTGCTGCTCTGGCCGCTCTGAGCATTGCGGCTGTGGCGCTTACGGGCTGCGGAGACAACAAAAAGGATGCGGCCGCTGCCGGCATGACGATCGTGAAGGTGGGTGTTGTGGGCGACTACAACGCGCAGTGGGATACGGTCAACGAGCTTCTTAAGAAGGACAAGATTCAGGTCAAGCTCGTGAAGTTTTCCGACTATGCAACGCCCAATCGTGCGCTTGCCGACGGTGAAATCGATCTCAATGCCTTCCAGCACAAGGCCTATCTGAAAAACGACATCGAACGAAACGGTTACAAGATCGAAGCGATCGGCGACACGCTCATCACGCCGCTTCGCGTCTTCAACAACAAAAATAAGCTCAAGTCCATGAAGGACGTCAAGGACGGCGATATTTTCGCCATCCCGAGCGACCTCACCAACGGAGGCCGTGCCCTGAAGGTGCTTGAAGCCGCAGGTCTCATCGTGTGCGATCCGGCCAAGGGCTATGTCCCGACCAAGACCGACATCACGAAGTACAACGTCAAGATCGAGATTCGCGAAGCGGAATCGGGCGTGCTCTTCAACATTCTGCCCGATGTGTCGGCTGCGCTTATCAACGGAGGCAATGCCTACACGGCCGGATTGGATTCGAAGAAGGATTCGATCTTTGCCGAAAACATCGATCCCAAGACCAATCCCAATGTCGGTCAGCTTTTCAACGTGATCGCGGCGCGCAGCAAGGATAAGGACAATCCCGTCTATAAGAAGGTGGTTGATGCCTACCACACGCCTGAAACCGCAAAGACGCTCGTGACCGTCTACAAGGGTGCCTTCACTCCGGTGTGGGCGGGTTCTGAGAAGTACACGTACTAATTTGCAGAGAAACGACAACCGACGGAAACACAAGCAAGCAATTGCTCCGCCGGTTTCCTTTTATTTTGAAAGCGATTTTCAAACATGGCCATTGACACTTGCGTTCTCGAGCAGAAGGACTACATCGTCGGCATGCGCCGCTACTTTCACGCGCATCCCGAAGTGAGCCTCAAGGAATTCAAAACCTCGGCGCGTATTGAAGAAGAGCTCGACAAGATCGGCGTCGAACACAGACGCGTCGGCGAGACGGGCGTTTTTGCCTTCATTCGGGGAAAAAAGAAGATTGCCGGAAAGCCGAAGACGGTTGCCTTGCGTGCGGACATGGACGCGCTTGGGATGGACGACCTGAAACAATGCGAGTACTCCTCGCAAAACCCCGGGTGCTGCCACGCCTGCGGACACGACGGGCATACGGCGACGCTTCTGGCCGCAGCACGCATTCTGAAGGCCATGGAAAATGAGTTCGCCGGCGAAGTGCGCTTCTTCTTCCAGCAGGCCGAGGAAATCGGGCAGGGGGCTCGGCAGTTTGCGGCGGCCGGTTTGCTTGAAGGCGTCGATCGCATTTACGGCCAGCATGTCACCAATACGCTCAACGTGGGTCAGGTCGGCATCGTTGCCGGACCGCTCAACGCAAGCTGCGACTTCTTCCGAATCGAGGTCAAAGGCAAGGGGGCGCACGTGTCGATGCCGCACAAGGGCGTCGATGCGCTTTATGTGGCTTCCCAAATTGTTGTCGCGCTTCAGAGTATTGTGGCCCGCAGCACGGATCCGATGGAGTCCGCTGTTGTCGGGATCGGCAAAGCCTGGGCAGGCACTCAGTACAACATCGTGGCCGAAGATGCCGTGCTCGAAGGCACGGTGCGCACCTTCAGCCACGAGGTGCGCGAGGCGACCAATCGGCGTCTTGTCGACATTGCCGAAAAGACGGCAGAGATGTTCGGCGCTAAGGCAACCGTCACGATCAAGAACTACTCCAATCCGCTCATCAATGATGCGGCCGCTACGGAAGACGCCAAGATCGTTGCGCGTGAAATCGTGGGCGAAGAAAACATCGTTTCCGACTATCCCAAGTCAATGATGGCCGAAGACTTTGCCGACTATCTGCCGCATTGCTCGGGGACGTTTGTCTACTTCGGCACGCACAGCAGCAAGCCCGGTACGGATCGGCCCAACCACAACGGCTACTTCGATATCGATGAGGACGGGCTGCTCGTCGCCTGCAATCTCTTTGTTCGTTATGCACTGCACGCGCTCAATTCGGCAGCTTAAAGCGTGCGGCTGCCTTTAGCGGCAGCCGCATCGTCAGCGCAGAGCCCGCTTGGTGGGAACACCGGCCGCTTCGCGCGTGTCGACAAAGAAGTCCTGCGGGAAAACGGCGGCGGCTTTGATGTTCAACGGGTCGTGATCAAGCTTTTGAGCGGGCTCGAACATGCCGTCGACGTTGGCGGGCTGCACTCCCGCCATCAAGCCTTCGGGAACCTGAGAAATCTGCGTGCGCGCGAAGGTTTCGATGTAAGAGCCGCGTTTGGCAACGCTTGCAAAGAGCGACGAAGGCACGGAGGCAAGCGCACTTTCGGCAAACGTGCGGTCGAATAGGCGTGCGTGCGTGTTGGTATTGAAGAGTTCCGCCGGAATCGAGTGCAGGTTCTTGCAGCCCATGAAGGCCTCCGAGAAGTCTTCAGCCTGCAGATTGGCCGTAAAGAGCTGACGACTAACGCTGCTGATGCCGCTTAAGGCAAAGACGCCCGTGAAGGTTCTGGCGTAGATGAGCGGGAAAAAGAGCGACTCGGGAACTTCGTGCAGTTCGGAGAGCCCCGCAAATGTCCCCGAAAGCGCAACTAGATGCGTGTTGTGCGCAAAGAGCGACGACACGAGGCTGCAGAGGCGACGCGGAGGCTTGGCGGGATTCCAGATGTGACCGGCGGTGCTCAACATTCCCGTTTCGTCGTCGTGCAGCGCCGGAATGGGCGAGACGATGGCCGTGGTTTGCTCGGGCAGAATAAGCGTGCCCGCTGGCATCGGACCGCCGAAATCGATCTCAAGCCGATGCGTGCCCGGCATCGGGTGATATTCGAGCACCGTGCTCGAGACGGGCTCTCGGCGGTGTTGCGAGCTTTGACCGTCAAAGGTCACCGTCACCTGACTCAATGTCGGCGCGATGCGGTTTCCTGCGGGAATGCGCAGCGTTACGATGCGGTCGCGCTTGCCCACGGTCACTTCGGCAATGAACTTGGTCATGCGGCGGCCTCCTTTTGAGCTTCAACGGGTGCGCCTGCAAAGAAGTCGTAGCGCGGCGAATGCGGACTTTCGAGGTAGCTTGCGGGCAGTTTCTCAAGACGCTTGCAGAAAGCAAACATCGCGTCGGCGGTTTTGAGACTCGTCAAGCCCGACAAAATGCCGTCGGGAACCGAGACGAGTTTGACGCAGCCCGCAAAAGCCTGTTCGAGATTGACGATATCGGGATTGTTGGCAAAAAGATCTTCGGGCACGGCCGTGAGTTCACGTCGATCCGCCGCCCAACCGCAGAAGTCTCCCAAGGCGTCGACGGTGCGCGGATGAAAAGCCGGAAGCGCGGTGTAGACGGCCGTGAGGCCGAGACCGAGCCGGAAGGGGCGAACCTCTTCGCCTGCCGTGTGATGCAGCCGCACGCGGTAAACGCCCGGTTTGGCGTAGGCGTGCACAAGTGCGTCGGTTGCTTCCCAGTCGATGAGTTCGCTCGTTCCGTCGCCCCATTCCACAAAGAAGTCGCCTTTAAGTTCCAGATCGATCGGGTAGAAGTCAACAATCGGCTCATTGGGATCGAGTCCGGCATGCCAGTCGAATTCGAAAGCGGGGTCCTGAAGACTCGCACGCGGACGGATCCAACCTGCTTCGTCGCGCCGGCCCTTGTCGCACCATGCAAAAAGGCGCGGCTTGGCGCCGAGCATGAAGCCTTCGAGACACACCGGAAGGTTCTTTTTGTCGCCGAAGGGATTGTCGACGTCCTCAAGCTCACTGCAATGCGCAAAAGTTTCTTCGCACAAAGAAAGCGTCGGAACATGCCGCAGCAGTCCGTAGGGAATCGAAGTGATCTTGCTTTCGGCAAAGGTTCGCACGAGGCTTTTGACCGTTTGGCAGGGCGAAAAAAGCGTGGCCGGAATGCTCTTGACGGAAATGCCGCGAAACGCCTCGTCGAAATAGGCAAGGTTGGGATTGTTTGCGAGGAAATCCGCACACAGAAAGTTGAGCGCCACCGCTCCCGTCTTGGGATCTTCGACAAAAAGACGCGGGAGCGTGTCGGAAGCTTCAGGACGGCCTTCGGGATCGGTTTCGCCCACGGTGAGCGTGGGTAAGGCCGTCGACACGGAAAGAGTCTGGCAGGGCAGCTGCTTTAAGGGAAGAAATCCCGAGGGCGTCGAAATCTGAATTGTCCGTTTGCCGTCTTCGCTGTAGCGGTGCGTGCACACAACACTTTCAAGCGGCCCGGCATCTTTCTCGGACTCGAAGTCGGCCGAGATGGAAGAGGTCATCACCACGTCGGGTGTGGAAACCTCGCCGTCGCCCCAGTCGATGCGAATGACGCCGATGTGCTCCGCAGCAAAGCGGGGTACGGCAAAAAACTCAATTGCGATCGTTTCATCCTTGGGACTGATGACCGTGAACGCAAAAGGCTGCGGAGGCTGAAGACGAGTGGGCGACATTGCTATTCAAACTACTGACAATTCCGAGGATTTTACCGCAGCGTTTGCCGGCTCAATGCCTTTGCGGCAAAGGCGCTGCGGCGTCGTTTTCCTTAGGGGCGCTTGTCGCGAGGAAGACTGTCCAAAAGGGCGTTCACAATTGTGCGTACGCTTTGCAGCCTCTTTTCGGCAACGGTGAAGTCGCCCGTCATCTTAAGACGTGCCGTCTCGCCGGGCAGAACCCGCAGATCGCGGCGCTTTTGCAGCAGCGTAAACATTACGGCCGGATCAAAAGCGGGCTTGGTCGAGAAGGTAAAGACGATCGCCTGATCGGCTGCGTCGATCTTGCGAATCCCCAGGGCCGCGCATTCGATGCGAAGCCGGTGCACCGCTAGAAGCGTCTTGGCTGCAGGCACGGGAGAGCCGAAGCGGTCTGCCAAATCGTCCGTGCACTCGCCGAGTTCTTCAAGGGTTTGCGCGCCTGCCAACTGCTTGTAAAGCGACAGGCGCGTGCCCACGTCCGGAACATAGTCGTCGGGCAAAAGCGCCGGCAGGTGAAGATTGATTTCCGTGAGCGTTTCGAAGGGCGATGCAAAGGCCGGTTCTTCGCCGCGTCGCATCGAGTCGACGGCTTGCTTGAGCATCTGCGTGTAGAGCTCAAAGCCCACCTGCGCCATTTCGCCCGACTGTTCGTCGCCCAATACTTCGCCCGCGCCGCGGATTTCCAGATCGTGCATGGACAGGTAAAAGCCGCTTCCGAGTTCTTCGAGGTTTTGAATGGCTTCAAGGCGCCGCTCGGCGTTTTTCGTGATTGCCCCTTCGTCGGGAATGAGCAGGTACGCGTAGGCTTGGTGGTGGCTGCGGCCGACGCGGCCGCGCAGCTGATGCAGCTGCGCAAGCCCGAACTTGTCGGCGCGGTGCATGATGATCGTGTTGGCGATCGGTACGTCGATGCCGGTTTCGATGATGGTCGTGCACACGAGCACGTTGAATTCCCGTCGATAAAACTCGCGCATGACGCGTTCAAGTTCCCGCTCGTTCATTTGACCGTGCGCAACCGCAATGCGGGCTTCGGGAATGAGTTCGGCCAACATCTCGGCACGCGCCTGAATCGTTTCCACGTCGTTGTGCAGAAAGTAGACCTGACCGCCGCGCTTGAGCTCGCGGATGACGGCTTCGCGAATAAGCGCCTTGGATTCGCGCCGCACAAAGGTTTTGATGGCCAGGCGCTTTTGGGGCGCCGTCGCGATGACGGAAAAGTCGCGGATGCCTTCGAGGCTCATGGCCAGCGTTCTGGGAATGGGTGTGGCGGTGAGCGTCAGAACATCGACTTCCGCACGCAAGCTCTTAAGGCGTTCCTTTTGGCGCACGCCGAAGCGGTGCTCTTCGTCGATCACGACCAGTCCGAGGCGCTTGAACTTAACCGATTCGCTCAAAAGCTTGTGCGTACCGATGACGATGTCGACCGCTCCGCTTTCCAACCCTTCGATCGTCTGCGCGGTCTGTTTGCTCGTGCGAAAGCGCGAAAGCTCGGCAACTTTCACGGGCCAGGCTGCAAAACGGTCCTTGAAGGTTTGTGCGTGCTGTTCGGCCAAAAGCGTAGTGGGACAGAGCACGGCCACCTGTTTGCCGTTCATGACGGCGATGAAGGCGGCTCGCAAAGCCACTTCGGTTTTGCCGAAGCCCACGTCGCCGCAGACCAGTCGATCCATCGGACGGCCCGAGTGCATGTCGTTGATGACGGCAGCAATGGCAGCAGCCTGATCCGGCGTTTCTTCAAAGGCAAAGCCTTCGCAGAAGGCTTCGTAGTCGCCCGACTCGGTTTCGAAGGCAAAGCCCTGCTTGGCTTCGCGCATGGCGTAGAGATGCAGCAGTTCGGCAGCAGTGTCGCGAACCTTCTGCGCGGCCTTGCGGCGGGCTTTTTCCCAGTCGCCTCGGCCCAGACTGTTTAAAGGGGCGTGTTCGTTGTCCGCACCCGTGTAGCGGCTGATGAGGTTGAGCTGCGACACAGGCACGAAAAGTTTGGCATCGTTGGCATAGTCGATTCGAACGAACTCGGCCGGTCCTTCGTCGGTTTCAATGGTTTCAAGACCGTGATACCGTCCCACACCGTGGGCAGCGTGCACAATCGGGTCGCCTTCGCGCAGTTCGCTGACGTCGCGAATGATCGCTTCGACGTTGGTCGTTCGGCCGTGACGGCGGCGCACCAAGGCTCTCGTGTTGTAGAGCTCCGTTTCGGTGACGACGGCAATCTTTTCCTGAGTAAGCACAAAGCCGCCCGAAAGCGGGCCCACCGTGATCGCCACATCCTCTTTGCCGGTGACGAATTCTTCAAAGGAAGCAACCTGATCGGGTTCGCGGATGCCGTCGCGCAAGAGTTCCTGAAGGCGCGCAGCGCGCCCGGAGCCTGTGGCCACCACCAACACGCGCATCTTTTCCATGCGGCGCTTGGCAATGAAGTCCTTGAGTTTGGCGGCGGGGTCCTTGGCCGAACGCTCGATCGTGAGCGACTCCTCGATGCCGGTTTCGGGAGCCTTTAAGGAAATGCGGCCGAAAGGCGCGATGGCGTCAAAGAAACTGTCGGCTTTGTCAAAGAGTTTTTCGGGCGGCAGAGCCGGACGTTCCTTGTCGTGCGAAAGGAACCGGTAACGCTCCTCGGTCTGACGCATGAAGGCGTCGATTGCGTCTCGTGTTTCGCCGAGCGTAATGAAGAGGGCGTTTTCAGGCAGGTAGTCCGCTAAGGAACCGGTTTCTTCGAAAAAGAGCGGCAGATAGTATTCGATACCGGGCGAACAGATGCCCGAGCCCACGTCCGTGTAGACGGGGCACTTATTGGGGTCGCCCGGAAATGCCGCGCGCCAGGCGGCGCGAAAGCGGTTTCGCGCATCCTCGTCAAAGGCAAATTCGTGGCCGGGAAGAATACGGATGCGATCGACGCTGCCGGTGCTGCGCTGGGTTTCCGGATCGAACGAGCGGATGGCATCGATTTCGTCGTCAAAGAGATCGAGTCGAAGAGGGGAATCCGCGCCCATCGGAAAAATATCGACGATGCCGCCTCGAACGGCGAATTCCCCCGGGGCCATCGTCTGTTCGACGCGGCCGTATCCCGCGGCTGTCAGGTCGGCTTCCAGTTTGCCGGTGCTGACGCTTTGCCCCGTACGGAAGAAAAACGTGTTGCCTGCGACATAGGACTTGGGCGAAAAACGCTGCGCCGCAGTGCTGGCCGCAGCAATGAGCAAGTCCGGACGCGCATCCATGTCCGAACTCGTGAGGTTGTAGAGCGTCTCGAGTCGTTCGCTCACTAGGTCCGCATGCGGACTCATGGTGTCGTACGGCAACGTTTCCCAGTCGGGTAGGCAGGAAACCTTGAGCGTCGGATCGAGCCACTCAATTTCCTGACTCAGTCGTGCGACATCGAACGCGTTGGCGCAGATCAGCACCGCCATGCGTTTTTGACCGCGCGCAAGCTGCACAAGCGCCGTCAAGGCTGCCGAGCGGCTGGCACCGGGTACCGAACTCGTTTTAAGGCGGCGTGTGGCGGCGGCAAGCTGCGGGCTTTCAAGTGTGGAAGTGAGAATGGACTGCAAGTCGGACATGAATAATGACTGTGGATCGAGCCTAAGACGTGGGCAATTTTATGGATTTTGAGGAACTGCAGTCAGTTTCACACCGAGTGCATCTAAAACTCGGAATGTTGTTTTAAGAGTGGGGTTGCCCTCTCCGCTGAACGACCTATAGAGCTGTTCACGAGCGATGCCTGTCTTGGCGGCTAAATCCGTCATTCCTTTTGCTCTGGCGACAACACCGATCGCGTGAGCAATGTAGCCGGGGTTGCCGGTAGCCAAAGCTTCATTCAGAAAAAAGGAAATATCTTCCGGAGTTTCCAAGTATTCAGCAGTATCAAACGGCGTCAGTTTCTCTGTCATCTTGCACTTCCTTTGCCAGTCTTTTTGCCTTGGCAATGTCTCTTTCTTGTGTGCTTTTATCGCCACCGCACAGCAGAATGATCAGTATTTCTCGCTGTTGCTTGCAATAAATGCGATATCCCGGACCGTAGTGGATTCTCAACTCGCTGATGCCTTCTCCTACCGGTTTAATGTCTCCAAGCAGACCGTATGCAAGTTGGTCGATTCGCGAGATGATGATTCTTTTGGCCTGACGATCTCGGAGCTTGTCAAGCCAGGTGTTGAAGGTGGATGTCTTGACGATCTGCATAAACCCCCTTGGTAATTTATAAGTCACACTGTAACTTATAAATTACACAATGTCAATACTTCCGCCGTTTCGAATGACTTCGTGACAATGCAGGTCATGTTGTAGGTTGATTCCTAAATGTTTCTGCAGATACTAAAATTTACATTTAGCTGACTTCCGCGAAGGCGGCGCAGACCGCCGACCCCAAGTCGTACTGCAAAAACTACGATGGGAGATCCCTATGTTTGGAGTTATTTGTACGCTGTTGGCCGTCGTGCTGCTGGCGTACTTCGTCATTAAAAATTACTACCCGCCTGTCATTCTGCTGGTTCTGGGATTGGTGCTGTTGCTCATCGGCGCCTACATGGGCAACGCTCCGGTTTCCGCCAAGACCGCAACCAACTTCCTCGGTTTCGATCTTGCGCAGGCCATGACCGACCTCACGAAGAGCCGCATTGCCGGTTTGGGCCTGAACATTATGGCCATCGGCGGCTTTTCGTTCTACATGAATAAGATCGGTGCTTCTAAGTCGCTTGTGAAGCTCTGCGTGCGTCCGCTCTCGGCGATTCATTCGCCTTATGTGCTGTTGGGCCTTACCTACGTTGTGGGCCAGTGCATGGCGCTCTTCATTAACTCGGCTGTCGGTCTCGGCCTGCTGCTGATGGCTTCCGTCTACCCGCTGCTTGTTCAGCTCGGTGTTCGCCGCGCCGCGGCTGCTGCCGTGATCGGTTCGACCTGCTGCTTGGACTTGGGCCCGAGTTCTTCCAACTCGATGCGCGCAGCCGACCTCCTCAATACCGATGTGGTGTCCTACTTCGTAACCGGCCAGATTCCGGTTGCAATCTGCATCATCATCGCCGTGGCTGTCGGTCATGCTCTGGTGCAGCGTTGGTTTGACCGCCGCGAAGCTGCCAAAGGCATCGTCGACGACACGAGCGCCACGACAGGCAATACCGAAGACGCCTTTGCCGGCGCCGGTCCCGCGCACTATGCGATTCTGCCGATTCTGCCACTCTTCCTGCTGATCATCTTCTCGCCGATGGTCTACGCCGGCATCAAGCTCAATCTGGTGACCGCCATCATCGTTTCGATTCTGATTTCCTTTGTGGTCGACCTCATCACGCGCCGTGCCTTCAAGGATGTCTGCAAAGACTTCCAGGCTTTCTTCGAAGGCATGGGCAAGGTCTTTACCTCGACCGTTGCGCTCATCATCTGCGCCGAACTTTTCGCCTTGGGTCTTACTAAGATCGGCGGCATCTCCACGATGATTCAGATGGCTGCCGCCCAACAGGACGTAGGTCTTTATCTGATGCTCTTCGTGATGATGGCCATCATGGCGATCGCTACGATCGTTACGGGTTCTGGCAACTCCGCGTTCTTCGCGTTCTCGCCGCTGCTTCCCGAAGCGGCCGCGAGCGTGGGCTACAACACGATGGCGTTGGTGGTTCCGGTTCAGTTGGCCGCCAGTCTTGCTCGTCCGATGAGCCCGATTTCGGGCGTCATCATCGCCGTGTCCGGTATTGCGGGTCTCACGCCGATCGAACTCATCCGCCGTACGATTCCCGTCATGGTGCTAGGCATGATTGTCAATGTGATCGCCGCTCAGATTTTCCTCTAATGCGGTTTGTGTAGGAGATTGAAAAAATGGCACTTCTCATCAAAGGCGCACACGTCTATGCGCCTGAAGACCTCGGCATTTGCGACGTTCTGACCGTCGGCAAGCAGATCGTTGCCGTCGGTAAGGACTTGACTGCCGTCTTGCCCGAACTCGAAACGATCGACGCCAAGGGGCTCATCATGACCCCGGGCTTCATCGACCAGCACATCCACGTCACGGGTGGCGGCGGTGAAGGCGGCCCCAAGACCCGCACGCCCGAACTCGTTCTCTCCGAACTCGTTGCCTGCGGTACCACGAGCGTGGTGGGCGTTTCCGGCACCGACGGTTCGAGCCGCTCCATGCCCAACCTTCTCGGCAAGGTTCGCGCCCTGCAGGCTGAAGGTGTGTCTGCCTGGATGTACACGAGCAACTACGCTTATCCGCCGACGACGCTTACGAGCTGCGTGCGCGACGATCTGTACTTCGTGCCCGAAGTGCTCGGTGTGAAGATTGCCATGGGCGACCATCGCTCGAGCTTCCCGACGCAGGAAGAAGTCATGCGGCTGCTCACCCAGATTCGTGTGGGCGCAATGGTCGCGGGCAAGTTGGGTGTTCTGCACATTCACCTCGGCAATATTGTCGGGCCCTTCGACATGCTTCTGGAATGCGTCAAGCGCGGCATGCCGATTCAGCACATCCGTCCGACGCACTGTGCACGTCACCCCGACGTTTTCAAGGGCGCCATCAATTTCGGTCTTGCGGGCGGCTACGTGGACATCACCACGGGCGGCTCGTGCGCGGTGGGTACGCCCGCTCACGGCGTCAAGGCTGTGCTCGAAGCGGGGGTGCCGCTTGATCACGTCACGATGAGTTCCGACGGCCACGGCTCCGTGCCGCGCTTTAACGACAAGGGCGAAATGGTCGGCCTGGGTGTGGGCGGCGTTGCCTGCAACCTGAAGGAGGTCAAGCGCCTGATCGGTGAACTCGGCGTGCCGATGACGACGGCTCTGTCGGTGATCACCTGCAACGTTGCCAAGGCGCTGCAGCTGCCCGGCAAGGGTTTCGTGAAGGCCGGCGGCTGCGCCGACTTCAACCTCTTTGACGAAAACATGAATCTTGTTCATGTGTTTGCCAAGGGTCGCCAGATGATGCGCAACGGCGAAATCATCGTGAAGGGCACGTTTGAAGAGTAAGTTCACTTAACTCTTTATCTGAAATCCGCGCTGTCGACTCAAAAAGCAGCGCGGATTTTTTTAGAATTTTCTTCTCGTTTCCTTTTTCCAACAACAGTTCAGTCCCGTGTTCGTTCGCGTCTATGACCGCTTTCGCCAGCAGGCATCCCGAGTCTCGCACTTCGGGAGGATAGCGCTGACTCTTGCTGCGAGCGTTCTGTTGAGTGGATTCATGCCCGGTCAGATCACGGCGGCGCAGTCAATCGCGCCTTCCTACGAAGCGGTTCCCGAATCGGTCAGCGGCGCAGACACTGTCGACGTGCTTTCGTCGGCTTCCGTCACGGCGTTTACAGAGGTGACCTCAGAAAAACGTCGTTCCGGCACTTCGGTCGACGGAACTCTTTTTCCCGTCGTGACAATCGGCGTTTCGGACAAGGCCGATCTTGTGCGCGAACGGGAAATGCTCATTTCCACTTTGGAAAAACTCAGCCGCGCCATGCCGGGCACTCAGTTTCGCCTGCGCGTGATCATGATGGCAGACGGACTGGCGCAGCTAAACCTGATTCGTCCCGACTTTATGTTTGCCCCGGTTGGCGAAGACGCGCTCTGGCAGCGCGAAGGCATTGAATCCTACCGCATCGCCACGCGCAAGACGGCTTTGGCAAAGGAAGCGGCACAAAGTACGGGTTCGGTGTTTGTAACGCTCAAAAGCCGCACGGACCTCAATGACATTTCAGACTTAAAGGGCAAAAACATCGTGGCAGGTGTTCCCGATTCGGTTCCGGGGTGGCTTGCCGCTATGGGTGAAATCAAAAAGGCAGGCTTTGATCCCGACGAATTTTTTGCTTCAACGGAATTTCTTTTCGACTACTACCCTGAAGTCGTCGCGGCGCTTTGGGGCGGCAAAGTCGACGCCGCCGTGTTCCCGACGTGTCTTCTCGAGTCGCTTGAGCATCAGGGACTTGCTGAAACAGACGAACTCAAAGTCATTCACGATATCACCGACGACGCGCTTGCCTGCCGGCGCTCCACTGCGCTTTATCCCGATCTGAGCCTTGTGGGTTTTTCCTGGACTCCCGAAAAGATGGTGCGCGATGTCACCGTGGCATTGATGAGCCAGGAATCCGAAGGCAGCTTCGAGTGGCTTGCCTACGTACCGCACGCCAATGTGGATGCGTTGTTTAGGGAATTAAAGGCCGGTCCATACAGCTACCTGAAGGACTTCAGCTTCAAGGCGCTTTACGCGCGGCATCGGACTGCCTTCTGGGCGGGCGGAGCCGTATTGCTGTCGCTTGTGCTCTACGGAATTTTGCTGCAGGTGTTGGTGCGCCGCCGCACACGCGAATTGTCCGAAACGCTTGCCGAGCAGCGCCGCATGGAGGCTGAGGCTCGCGAACACCGCCGTCGACTGGGGCACCTTGAGCGCCGCAACATTGTGAACCAAATGTCGGGGATGATTGCGCACGAAATCAATTCGCCCGTGGGTGCCATCTGCAACTTCAAGACGATTCTCGATCTGATGCTGGGCGAACAGGCTCAAAAGGATCCCAATATCCGAGTGGCGCTCGACGGCATCGAAACGGAAGCGCAGCGCATCGCCGGCATTGTGGGGCGCGTCAGGAGCTACGCCAAGCAGCAAAAGCATGCGCACAAGCCCTGCGACTTGGTCGAAATTGCACGCCGCGCCGTGAGAGCGCTCAAAGTGAGCACTTCGGTGAAGGCAGAAATTGAGCACTATGAAACGCCCGCCGCGCCCGTTCTGGGCGACTCGCTGGAACTCGAGCTCTTGGTTTTGAATTTGCTTCGAAACGCGAGCGAAGTGCAGCCCGCTAAAGGGAACCGCGTGCGCATAAACCTAACTGTGCGCAGACTCGAAGACGGACGCTGCCGCCTTGAAGTACGCGACAACGGCAAGGCACTGACCGACAAAGAGCTTGAGCGATTGACGACGATGATGCAAAGCGTCAAGCCCGAGGGGTTGGGATTGGGGTTGTCGATTGTACGCGGCATTGCCGATAGCCACGGCGGTGAATTGGAATTTAAAAAAGCAGAGCCAAACGGATTGGTTGTTCTATTTACGCTCGATGCCTATGTGAATTCGAGTGCAACCGAAGAGCAGCCCGATGCCGCGGTCGAGCACAGCAAAAATAAGGAAGATGGAGCGTCAACTACCCCTGCCTAAAGGCAGAGGCTGGAGAA
>USBS01000023.1 GCA_900552915.1 uncultured Sutterella sp.
CGCCAAAATCGTCGAGCAGATGCATTCGGCCTTCGATTTTGATCGTGATGTCGTGAGCCAAATGCAGCGCGGAGACGCTTTCCGCCTCATCTACGAAACGAAATTTGCCGAAGGCAGCTTCGTCCGACACGGCAAACTGCTTGCGATGCAGCTCGATCACGCAGGCAAAACCACCGAGCTCTTCCGATTCGACAACGACAACGCAGGCGGCAATTTCTACGATGCCGAGGGCAATATCTCCCGGCGAACCTTCATGCGCGTTCCCTTGGACGTGCAAAGCGTCACAAGTGAATTCTCGCCGCTGCGCCGACACCCGGTCACGGGGGTTCTGCGACCTCACTTAGGCACCGACTTCCGTGCTCCCTGGGGCGCGCTGGTGCGAGCCGCCGCCGACGGCACGGTGGAATTTGCGGGCGTCGGCACAGGCTACGGCAACTACATCCGCATCACTCACGGACCGGGCATTCTGACTCTCTATGCCCACCTGTCATCGATCGCTCCGCACATCAAAAAGGGCACAAACGTCAAATACGGCGAAGTCATCGGCCGAGTCGGCGCAACGGGCTTGACTACCGGTCCGCACCTGCACTACGAACTGAAGTTCGGCAACGTGCAGATCAACCCCATGACGGTGCGGCTGCCCGATACCAAGAAGCTTACGCCCTATCAGTTTGCGCAGATGGAGGTGCTTATCGCGCCGCTGCGCGCCAAGCTGGCGCGTCTGCAGAAGGTGCAGGTGAGCAGTTTTCAGAACAAAAACGCTTCTTCGCAAACCAACTAGAATTAGCTCTCCAAAACCAAAAAACATCCCAAACCAAATCGGAGATTTTCAGTCATGGCCAAGACAGTGACCCTGGGTTTGATGTCAGGAACCAGTCTTGACGGCGTCGATGCCGTCGCCGTCGATTTTTCCGGAGTGGGACCGCGTCTTACCGGCCATCACCATATCGAATTTCCCAAGCCGCTCAAGGAAAAGCTGCTTGCCTTGTGTCAGCCCGGCGACAACGAAATCGATCGCATGGGCCAGGCTTCCGTCGAACTCGGTAAGTTCTACGTCACCTGCATCAATGAACTGCTAGACGTAGCCGATATCGGCCGCAAGGACGTTGCTGCCGTCGGCATCCACGGTCAAACGATCCGTCATCGCCCCGATCAGGGCTGGACGCTGCAGCTCAACAACCCGGCGCTCGTGGCCGAACTTTCCGGTCTTGACGTCATCAGCGACTTCCGCGCCCGCGACATCGCTGCTGGCGGCGAAGGCGCGCCGCTCGTTCCCGCATTCCACCGTCAAGTCTTCATGGGCGAAGTGGCCCGTTCGGTCGTCAACATCGGCGGCATTGCCAACGTAACGTTCCTGCCTCCCCGCCGCGGCTACGGCAAGATCATCGGCTTTGACTGCGGTCCGGGCAACATTCTGCTTGACGCCTGGTGCCGCAAGCACATCGCACGTCCCTACGATACGAACGGCGCCTGGGGTGCTACGGGACACGCCAACGAAGCGCTTTTGGAAAAACTCCTTTCGGATCCCTACTTCGATCGTCAGCCGCCCAAGAGCACCGGCCGTGAACACTTCAACCTTGAGTGGCTTGAAGCGCAGCTCGCCGAGTTCGGCCCGCTTGAACCGGCCGACGTGCAAGCAACGCTCGTCATGCTAACGGCTCGCACGATCACGGATGCGATCAAGAAGTTTGCCGGCCGCACCGAGGAGATTTATCTCTGCGGCGGCGGTGCCTTAAACGGCGCTCTCGCCCAGAAGATTCGCGAATGCGCAGGCGAATCGGTCTACGTTCGCTCCACATCCGCTCTAGGCGTTGACCCGATGCACGTGGAAGCCATGGCCTTTGCGTGGCTGGCCTGGGCTTTCCTGCAGAAAAAACCGGGCAATCTGCCCGAAGTGACGAACGCCACCGGCGCCCGTCTGCTCGGCGCCTTGTATCCGCACTGATCTTCTTCGAGCTTTTCAAAAGCTACAGACGACCGGACGGCGCTTGCCTTCCGGTCGTTTGTTGTTTGGTGCTCACCTCTTTAAACTTTTAGGATTGATCCTGATTTTGCTTGCGGCGCGCCTCGCTTAGAATATCGGGTCCTTTGAAACCTTCCCGGCCCAACTGGCCAACGCCTGCGACCGAGATTCGACGCCTTTGTTTTTGCCATGTCGTTCGTTTCTTCCGCCAAAGCATTTCTGAGCAACCTTCCTGTTCAGCGTTTTCATCCCGTAACGTTCGATGCGCTCAGAAACTACAACACCCGAATGCTCACGCGCGACATCAGCGCAGGCCTTACCGTCGGTATGGTGGCCTTGCCGCTTGCCATGGCTTTCGGCATTGCATCGGGCGTTCCTCCCGAAGCCGGCATCTACACAGCCATCATTGCGGGCTTTCTGATTTCGCTTCTGGGCGGATGCCGCGTGCAGATCGGCGGTCCTGCGGGCGCCTTCATCGTCATCATCTACGGCATCATCGCCAACTACGGACTTGGGAACCTGCTGTTGGCAACCATCGGCTCGGGGGTCATCCTTTTCTTAATGGGGCTCTTCAAGCTCGGCAGCTTCATCCGATTTATTCCTGTTTCCATCGTCATCGGCTTTACAAACGGCATCGCCGTGCTGATCGGCCTAAGTCAGGTCAAAGACTTTTTGGGCCTGACGATCGAGAAAATGCCCGCCGACTTCTTCCATCAAATTCAGACGCTGTACGCTCACATTGACACGTTCAATCCCTACGCTTTTGCGTTGGCTCTCGTGAGCTTTCTCATCGTTAAGTTCTGGCCCAAGGGCTACGTCATGGGAGGCGCACCTTGGAAGCGTTGGATGGCTCATTTACCCGGCACGGTCGTGGTGCTCGTTGCGTCCACCGTTGTCGTCTCGGTTTTCAATCTTCCGGTTGAGACAATCGGCACGAAGTTCGGCGGCATTCCGCAAAAGCTTCCCGATCTGACGCTTCCCGACTTCTCTTGGGAAGCCTTCAAGCACCTCATCGGACCGATGATCACGATTGCGCTTCTGGGCGCCATCGAAAGTCTTCTTTGCGCCCGCGTTGCGGATGCCATGACCGATGACCGCCATAATCCCAATCAAGAGCTGATGGGACAAGGCGTCGCCAACTTTATCGTGCCGTTTTTCGGCGGCATTCCCGCTACCGGCACCATCGCGCGTACGGTCACAAACATCAAAAGCGGCGCAGCAAGTCCCGTCGCAGGCATCGTGCATGCCCTGACGCTTTTGGTGGTGATTCTGGCCGCAGCTCCGCTTGCCGGCGACATTCCGCTTGCCGCCTTGGCCGCCATCCTCTTTTTCGTTGCTTGGAACATGGGCAACTGGCGCGAATTCTCCCGCCTGCGCCAGATGACGATGAGCTACAAGGCAACGCTCATCACAACCTTCCTTCTGACGGTTATTTTCGATCTGACAGTTGCCGTCGAAGTGGGCCTACTCGTTTCATGCGTGTTCTTCATCTACCGCATGAATACGCTCACGCGCGTCACGCGCCAGACGCTGCCCTTCGATATGCCCGCAACGGTCGAATGCTGGAAGCTCACGGGCGCACTCTTCTTCGGTTCCGTGAGCAAACTCGAAGACGTTACCGATCCCAAGCGCATCACCGCGCCGGATGCCGCCAAAGTGGTGATTCTCGACTGCACGGACCTGCTCAACATCGACAATTCGGCCATGGACATCCTGCAGGTGTTCATGCGAGCCCTAAAACGCCGCAACCACGAACTGATCATTGCCGGAGCCACCGGTCATCCGCAGCGTCAGCTCGAACGCACGGGAATTGCCCAAAGCCTTGGCGCTAATTTCGTGCCCAACGTTGAATTTGCACAGCATCGAGCCAAAGAGCTGCTTGTGGAAATCGAAAAGAAAGAAACGAGCGGCAAACCGGTCGTGTAGCGTAGCGAAAAGCCTTCGGCGCCGCCGCAAGGCTTTTCTCATATTCTCGGCATATCGACCGTAACGCTGAGTCCTTTACGCGCCGAAGGATTCGTCCAATCAAGCGCAAGCGTGCAGCCATAGCGATCGGCGATCGTTTTGCAAATGGCCAGCCCCAGTCCTGTTCCGGTCTGCTGCGTTCCAAGAACCCTGTAGAAAGGATCAAACACCCGGCTGCGTTCCGTTACCGGAATACCAGGACCATTGTCGGCAATGACCAGCTGCACGCGACCGTCTTCGTGCTTGAGCGAAATCGTTACCTCTCCCGATTCGTGCACATAGTTGACCGCGTTGTGCACCAAATTGCGAACAAGGCAGAAAAGTGAAGATTCGGGCATCGCTACCACGGTCTTGCTCGCCTCATCGGTCTCAAAGCCGATCACCTCAACGGTGACGTTCTTTCGGTCGGCTTCCCAGTAAATGTCTTCCACAACAGAAGTCACGACTTTAAGGCAAGAGGCACTCTGAGGCTGATCTCCGCCAGTGACGTCCTGCCCGGCCTGCACTCGCTTGAGCGTCAAAAGTTGGGCGATGAGGCTGGATAAGCGCGCAATTCCGGCCCGAATGTCTTGAACCGTGGCCTTGGCGCTTTCGGACATTTTCATTTCGCTCAGGCGATCGACCTGCAGGCTTAACGCCGTAACCGGGCTTCTCAGTTCATGCGCAGCATCGGCTACAAACCGCATTTCCCGACCACGCAAATCCTCTACGCGAGCAAGCAGCCCGTTGACGGCCGTCATGATGCTCTCGATCTCTTCCGGCACGCCTTCGAATTTGAGTTCGCTCAGATCGTCGGCCTTGCGTTCCTGAATTTCCTTGACGAGCTGCTGCACGGGCTTGAGTGCATGCCACAACACCAAAAGCAGCACAAGGAGCATCACCGGCGTCAGGATCAGAATCGGGGCGGCTGTCGTAAGGGCACGGATCAAAATTTCTTCATTGCGCTCGCTCAACTGCTGAGCCGCCGCGACATGTGTCCCGTCCGACAACGTTCGAAGATAAAAACGATAAGTGTCGCCCGCAAATTCAGCCGTATGCGCCCCGTTGTCGTAGGCTTCGCGGAAAGTCACGGTCATGGCTCGGCCTTTTTTATGCAGCATGCGCACCAAAACCGTCTCGCCGGGCTTGACTACGGCTTCCTTACTGTCGTCATCAAGCTGGAAGCGATCTTCAAATAGATCGTCATCCATGGTAAGCGCCCCGTACTGAGGCAGCTTGTCGCCTTTTTCAGAACCCGGCCCGTAAAAGCCTCCGTAGGTAAGTTCCTGAATTTTGTCCCGCTGCCGCTGCTGCACAATGTCGCGAGACAACATGCCGACAACTTCCTTGAGAATATCGTCCTGACGGTCTTTGGCCTCCTCGTAGCCGATCGCAAAACTTGCTGCTGCCGTGATGAGCGAAAAAAGCGCAAGCGTGCCCGCACACCAAAGCGCGACACGCTTTAAAAGTGATTTCTTGCCGAATTGCATGGCAGTCTATCGACCGGGTACTTTGCCTTTGTGAACCATCCAACCCAGGCCGCGTACGTTTCCGATCGCCTGAGCGCCGAGTTTTTTGCGCAGCCCGTGAATAATGAATTCAAGTGCGTTGCTCTCAGGCATGTCGCCTTCGCCGTAAATTCGCTCCTCAAGCGTAGCTCGAGAAAGAATGGCGCCCGGGCGCGTCATAAGCGCCTCCATCAAATCGAATTCACGTTTGCTCAAAGGTACTTCCTTGTCACCCTCGGCCGCATGAATCTTGATGGACTTCGTTTCGCAGTTAAGGCTCATGGCACCGTTGGTGAGTACCTTAACCGTGGTGCGAGCGCCGGCTCTGCGCCTTTCGATTGCACGCAAACGCGCCAATACTTCGGACATGTGAAACGGCTTGACGACGTAGTCGTCGGCGCCGGCATCAAGTCCGGCGAGACGATCGTCAAGACCGTCTCGGGCCGTCAGAATAATCACCGGTGTTTCACCGTCTTTAACTCGCAGTTCCCGCAGCACGCTCATGCCGTCCTTGCCGGGCAAACCCAAATCAAGCAAAACGGCGTCGTAGGCATTTTCGGACAGAAAGCCCGTCGCCTCCCAACCGCTTCGTGCCCAGTCGGAAACCTTGCCGGCATCCTGCAGGGCTTGAACAACGGCTTCGCCGATCATCGGGTCGTCTTCGACAAGAAGAATCTTTTCAGTCATAAAACGGACTTTGTGTTTAATCCTTGCCCGGAAGCACCGTCAAGCGATGGACATCAATCGTCTCCTGCTTGGCGTACTTGAGCTCCAATTCCCCCTCGATTCGGATCTTCGTTTTGGGATCAACGCGCTGTCCTCTGAAAACCTTATCGGGGATTTCGGCAATGATACGACCGGTATCGTCGGCAAAAACATATTTTTTGCGCTTGACTTGCTCGAGAATGTAACCCTCAAGCGTCGCCAGCTGATCTTGCCGCCCGTTCTTCAGAACCTCCTGCACGGTCGAGACTGCCGCCGCCGGTTTGTCGCTTACGAACTGAGCTTGAGCCGAGGCGGCGGCACACAGAGCAACAGCGGCAGCTGCAAGCGCCAGAGTTTTGAATTTTCTCATTCCAATTCCTCCCAACGAGAGCATCTACCGCGTCGGTACAGCTAATTAGCGAACAATTTCAAGACGGTGAACGTCAACCTTGTCTTTTTCCATGAAGTCCTTTTCAAGTTCGCCGTCGATGCGAATCTTGGTCTTGGGATCCACGCGCTGTCCCTGGAAGATTTCGTCGTCGATCTCAACGAGCATCTCGCCCGTGCTGTCGCGGAACATGTATTTCTCATGCTTGACCTGCTGCGTGATGAAACCCTCGAGCGTCACAATCTGGTCGTCCTTGCCGCTGTCGGCAAGCGCTTTGACGGTCGTCAGATGGCTCGGTCCGCCCACAAACTGAGCCTGCACGGGAGCTACGGCAACGATGGCAGCGATGGCGGCAGCGGCTGCGACGGTTTTGATCTTGAACATGATGCACTCCTTACTCGATTGAAAAATTACGTATGTCATGTCGAAAGAGCGTTTCGGTGAACATCTCTTTCATTCGATAGCCTCAGTGTAGAGACATCAAATTAGTCCCCGCATAGCCGAAAACTAGGTTTGTTTTTCGTCCAAAGTCCTCTGGAACGCCCGCACCGCGGGATATACGGCATCAATACGAGAAACTTTGCCCATGCTAAGTTTTGCTTCGAATTTTCGAGACAATTGCAACGATTTATTTCACCGTAAGGCGTCAGCGTTTTTTCGCTACACTACAGCCGATTAATATGCCGCACAAGCGCAGTCGCGGCCGCTCGGACGCAAATGACTGCGGTTTTGCCCGCCCCACCACAAATTCAGAACATGCAGATTCAAAAACTCGTTTGTACTTTCGCGTGTCTGGCAGCAGCCTCAACAGCTTTCGCGGCTGCCGACCCCCAGATCGCCAAAATCAGCAAAGCGGTTGAAGCCGCCGCAGGCAAGGCCCCCGATTCGGTAAAGAAGTCCCCCGTCAAAGGCCTCTGGGAAGTTGTCATCGACAAGCGCATCTTCTACGCGGATGCCGACGCGTCGCACCTCATCATCGGCCGCATCTTCGAAGCCGCTACCGAACGCGATCTCACGAGCGAACGCCTCGAAGAACTCAACCGCATCAAGTGGGACCAGATGCCGCTCAAGGACGCCATCAAGGTCGTCTACGGCAAGGGCGAACGCAAGCTGATTGTCTTTACCGACGCCAACTGCCCCTACTGCCGTCTGCTCGAGCAGAACCTGCGCAAAGTGGGCAATCTCACCGTCTACAACTTCATGTACCCGGTGCTGCGTTCTCGCGAAGAAGCCCGTCGCATCGTATGCGCGGCCGACCCGACAAAAACCTTCCTCGACTCAATGGCCACAGGTCAAGTTCCCGAAGTCGGCCAATGCAGCAACAGCGCCGTACTCGACCGCAATCTTGAGCTCGGCCAAAAGCTCGGCATCAACTCCATTCCGGCCGTCATCTTCCCGAACGGATCTCGCTACACCGGGTTGATGAGCGTGGAAGCCATTGAAGAAAACCTCGCAAAGAAATAACACAACACGTACTTTGCCGGCCAATCGTATTTTTTCGGAGACGAAACCAAAATGTCGCACAGTCTTGACCACATCATGCGTCCCTCGTCCGTCGCCGTGATCGGCGCCTCCACCAAACCGCATACCATCGGTTCGGATTTGATGAAGCGCCTGATCGAGTTCGGCTTCAAGGGCGCCATCTATCCCGTCAATCCCAAGGGCGGCGTGATTGAAGGTCTCAAAGCCTATCCGAGCGTTCTCGACATTGAAGGCCCCGTCGATATGGCCGTAATCGTTGTCAACGCCAAGTTCGTGCTCTCCACCATCGACCAGTGCCACGAAAAAGGCGTCAAGGGGCTGGTGGTGATATCCGCGGGCTTCAAGGAGTCGGGCGCCGAAGGTGCAGCAATGGAAGCCGAACTCTACGAGCGCGTTAAAAAATACGGGATGCGCTGCGTGGGTCCGAACTGTCTGGGCGTCGTCAACACGCATCCGGACATACGCATGGATGCCTGCTTTGCCGAATCGCTTCCGGTGCGCGGCGACATCGGCTTCGTGTCTCAGTCGGGCGCCTTGGGCGGCGGCATTCTCAATATTCTTCAGGACCTGGGCATCGGCTTTGCTCAGTTCGTCTCGATCGGCAATCAAGCCGATGTGAACGCCGAGGACGCCATCGAATATTGGGAAGATCAGGACGACGTCAAGCAGATCTTGCTTTACATGGAATCCATCAAGGATCCCGCCAATTTCCGACGTTTGGCGTCCCGCGTAACCAAAGTCAAGCCCGTTTTGGCACTTAAGGCCGGTCGTTCGGCCGCCGGTGCTTCCGCCGCAAGTTCTCACACGGGGTCGCTCGCCGGATCCGATCGTGCCGCCGAAGCACTGCTGCGTCAATCCGGCGTCATCCGTGAATACAGCTTGAAGCAGCTTTTTGCGACCGCCAAAGTTTTTGCAAACTGCCCGATTCCCAAGGGTGACCGCGTCTGCATCATCACCAATTCGGGCGGCCCCGGCATTATGGCCACCGACAGCGTTATCGACTACGGCATGCAGATGGCGCAACTGTCGGATGCCACCAAAGAAAAACTGCGCAGCTTCCTGCCCGCAGCCGCTTCCGTCAAAAACCCCGTCGACATGATCGCCTCGGCTCCGCTTGAGCACTACCGCCAGACGCTTGAAACAGTTCTGGCCGACGAAGGCGTCGACATGGTGATTTCGATCTATCTGCCCTTCCTGGGACTCAAGGACACGGACGTTGCCAAGGCCCTGATGGAAATCAAGGCGCAGCATCCCGAAAAACCGATCCTGGGCGTCTTCATGACCAAAAACGAGTTCTTCAGCGAAATCGCCAAGGGCGAAGTGACGATTCCGTTCTTCATGTACGCCGAAGAAGCCGTAGACGGTCTGGCGCGCCTTAATATGCAGCGCAAATGGATGCAGCGTCCGATCGGCACGACTCCTGCTTTTGCCGTCGACAAGAACCGCGTCGAGTCGATCTTTGCAGCGGTCAAAACCGAAGGCCGCACTGAACTCACCACCCGAGAAAGCCTCGACGTACTCGACGCGTACGGCGTGCGCGTGTGCCGCGCCAAGTTCGCCGCAAGCGAGGACGAAGCGGTTGCCGCAGCCCGTGAAGTAGGCTATCCGGTCGTCATGAAGATGACTTCGAAGAGCACTTCGCACAAGACCGACGTAGGCGGCGTTCGCGTCAATATCGGCAGCGACGACGAATTGCGCGCTCAGTACCGAGATCTGGTCGCCAAACTCGAAGAACGCGGCATCCTCGACGGCCTCGAAGGCGTCATCATTCAGGAAATGGTCAAGAGCAACCGCGAACTTGTCTGCGGACTTGCAGCCGATCCGCAATACGGCCCGATGATCATGTTCGGCACGGGCGGCGTTTTTGTGGAAGTGATGAAAGATGTAGGCTTTGCGCTTGCGCCGCTTACCGACACCGATGCTCATGATCTCGTACGCTCCGTAAAGGCCTTCAAACTATTGGAAGGCGCTCGCGGTACCAAACCCGCCGACATCAAGAAGGTCGAGGAAACGCTGCTGCGCCTATCGCAGCTTGTGACCGATTTCCCCGCAGTGCAGGAGCTCGACATCAACCCGCTGATGATCTCCAACGCTACGGGCGAAGCGATCGCCGTCGACGGGCGTATCAAACTGGCCTGACGGATCATTAAGAAAACGGGAGTGCTCTCGAAGAAGAGACACTCCCGTTCGTGTTTTGAGTCACGTAGAGCTGAGGCTGTAAGCCGGATTATGTGACGCGGTCCGCTCTCGCAGGCCGCGTTGACGACCATTCATCTCGGACCTTGCTCGCGCAAGGCCTCCAGCCACCTACCCGCAGTCTCACCGGGCCGGGTCAGCGACTGCTTACTTGGTGTTACTCCCCGTAGAGATTGCCCGTTTCACCCGAACTGAATCGGCTCGTCTCTGTTGCTCTAATCCTCGCCTTGCGGCGGACAGGCGTTACCTGCTACGGCGCCCTTCGGAGTCCGGACTTTCCTCAAAGAGAACAAAGCTCATTGCGGCCGTCCGCCTCACCTCGACGTGAGCGGCAGACTTTACGCGCAAAAAATGCTGTGCGCAAATGATTCACTTGGTCGCGCGCCAACTGAAGACCATCGGCAACAGTTACAATCCATCGAATTTTTTCTTCTGCTCTCCTTTTGCCCTCTATGCCTCGTTATCCGTCCCCGGCTTCCTCAACTGCGAACAAAAGCATTACCACTCGTGATGTACTCGCCTTCATCTCTGTTTGCGCTTCCGTGCCATCCTGGCTTCTTTACAGCTACAGCGAAAAACTCGGATTCGGACGGGATGGTTTCTCCAATACACTCGCAAAATATGAGCCACAGGGCTGGTTCACCAGACTTTTCAAAAGTTTTTCCTGGTACGGCAGTGATGACGACGAAGGCGATGATTTTCAAACGTTCAAAGGGTTTACTACAGCCGCCGAAAAGCTCACTATAGAAGAAGTGGAAAAGGCCTATCGCCTCTGGCGCCCGATTTGTGACAGCCGCGTCTCATCCGTAACCATCCCGGTGGATATTCAGTACGAGGTGATGTGCGCGGCCATCACTTATTTGCACGACGACACCCTGCCGAAATTCCGGATCAACAAAAAAACGGTTCAAGCCTGGGATGACTGGGCAGCGCTCACCATTGATCTCGTGAATGCTCTTTTCCGCGACCCTAAGTGGGTGGCCTTTGCCCGACAGCTTCCGGTCCCCGTTGCAATTCATCAGCTTGGAAAGTTCGAACACGACCTGAACTTCTACGGTATCGAGCTGAGTCCCCCGGAACTGCGCGAATACATCCTTGATTCTCTAGATGGCTCCTCGAGATCCGACCTGCAGGATTACTTCACTTTCTGGAGCGACTTCGTTGTCAACGGCCGTCCGCAGGAAGTGCTTGCCAAAATGTCGGCCGACGGCAAATACAGCCAAATTGTGCGCGCCGTTCAGTCCATGTCCGAGCAAAAACCGCCCAAAGAAGCTGTCGAACTGATGCGCAAAGCGCTCAAAGAACTCGGCAACGGTAAGCGCTCATTCGACAACTGGTTTCTGGACTGGCTTTACGGCATTGCGCTTTACCGCGACAAAGACAATCCGGACAGTCTGCGAAAGATGCAAACGCTTGCTCGGACCAAAAAGCTGCAGGAAGACTCCGCTAGGTCTGCTTTCTGGATTCTCACCGCCTGCGGCTCGCTCACGCCGGTGACACCCCGTTGCCTTGACAAACACTTCTCGGAGCTCACCCCAAGCTGGAATGAAGACAACGGCTCGTACAGCCTGCCTTACCTGAACACCAAGCACCTTCTGCTGCTTCGGCTGACTGCCAATCACTTCAAATTACGGACAATGACCGAGTCGCATCTCGGCACCCGGATACAAAGTCTTTTACTGCGTAATAGCATTCTGGCTCTAGAAACCGCCAACGAATTAGGCGACACCGACACAGTCCTCGCGCTTGAGAAACGCACCGGACTCAAGCCACTGCTGCCCGCTTTTGTTGTCAAGCCCGATTGGGAAATTGCGCTTGATCGCCTCATGAGCTCCGAGCGCACCAAAAAGATTCGCGGCAACTTGAAAGCTGCCGGCCAGACTCATTCGCGCGTGCTCTACCAATTGAGTCTTGACCCGTGGAAGATCACCTTGAAGCAGCAGAAAAGCAAAGGCAACGGCTGGACCAAAGGCGTTGAGCTTTCCTTCAATGCATTCAAAAACGGCGTTGAAGGCATGACCGAGCAGGATCGCATTGTTGCCGCTTGTCTGCGTCCTCAGCTCGGCTACGCCAGTCGCTGGGAATTCCCGTTTGCCAGCACAATGTTGGCTCTGGTCGGCAACCCCAACGTCGTCGACGCTAAAACGGGCGAACACCTGGAAATTGAAAAGGTTCCTCTGCAAATTTCCGTGAAGAAGGCTTCCGGCAAGGGCTGGCAGTTTGCACACAATCTCGATTCGGACTTCGACTTTACCTTCGGCCAAATCAGCGTGCAGCGCTCGGGCCCCGGACGGCTTATCGTGATTGAACCGACGGCCGATGAACTTTTCATGATTCAGGAAACCAAAGAGATTGTGTTTCCCGAAGAAGCGCAGCAAAAGCTCACCACCTATCTGGAATCGCTTTCGCGCAGCACACCGGTCATGTCCAACCTGCTTAAAGAAGCCTCGAATCTCAAAAAGCTCAAAGGCGAAAACCGCATTACTTTCCGGATTCAGCCCACCGCTAATGCGATGTACAGCATCAGCGCTACGGTGCGCCCCGCTTCGGAAGCCAATATCTTCTGCGAACCGGGCAAAGGGCTTGACGCCATTGCCGCCAACATCAAGGGACAAACGCTGCAGATCGTGCGCAATCTCAAAGCCGAAAGAGACAACTACGCCTGTCTCTCGCAAGCGTTAGCGACATTTGAGCAAAATCTTGAAAATGAAAACAATTGGTGTGTCGACACGCTGCAGTGCCTTGAGTTCCTGGAAGTGCTTCGCGAGCACACCAAAGAAGCCATTGTGGAATGGCCTGAAGGCGTGAAATTCAGTGTCACCAAGGCCAAAATCAATCCGGAGAATCTTAAGCTTTCCGTTATGCGCATGGGCAATTGGCTTGAGGTTGAAGGAAAGATTCGCCTGGACGCCAAAACATACCTCTCCGTTGCCGACCTTCTGGAGAAACTTCGCAACAGTCAAGGCAACTTCATTCGCCTCAACGATAAGGAATATGTCGCTCTCACTGCTTCGCTTAAAAAGCAAATCGAGCAGCTCGACAATTTTTCCTCAAAGGATCGCAAAGGCAATATCCGCGTTTCCGTTTTCAATTCCGGCCTCATTGAAAATCTGGAAAAAGAGGGCGTTGCCGTTGATGCGGATCAGAGCTTCCGCGATATGCTGCAGCGCATCCAAAAGGCAAGTCGCTTCAATCCCGTCGTGCCGAACGCACTGCGCGCCGAGCTGCGGGCCTATCAAGTCGAAGGGTTCGAGTGGCTCTCACGTCTGGCCGACTGGGGCGCCGGCGCACTGTTGGCCGACGATATGGGGCTGGGAAAAACGCTTCAAACCATTGCGCTACTGCTTGACCGTTCCGCTCAAGGTCCCTCTTTGGTCGTGATGCCCGCGGCGGTTCTCTTCAACTGGGCCGAGGAGCTACACCGCTTTGCCCCAACACTGAAGGTCAAAATCTTCAATAGTGCCGATCGGGAAGAATTAGTCAGAGAAGCCGTTGCCGGAGACATCATTCTGACCACGTACGGCGTCATGACTAGCGAAATCGATCAGCTCAAAACCCGCGAATGGACCACGGTTGTACTCGATGAGGCGCACGCCATCAAAAACCGTGACACCAAAATGTCCAAGGCGGCCATGCAGCTCAAAAGCAGCGCTCGAGTGCTTTTAACCGGCACGCCGCTACAAAATCACTTGAGTGAAATATGGAATCTCTTTGAATTTGCCAATCCCGGCCTTCTGAGCAACTTCACCGATTTCAGCGAGCGCTTCATCGTGCCGATCGAAAAGTCACAGAATCGCGACCGTCAGCGCTTGCTCAAGCGTTTGATCTCGCCGTTTATCCTTCGTCGCACCAAAGCTGAGGTTTTGGACGAGTTGCCGGAAAAAACCGAGATCACGCTTCGGGTCGCACTCTCGGACGAGGAACGTGCACTCTACGAAAATCTGCGCGAGCGTGCCTCGCAGCAACTCGAAAGCGGCGAAATCAACCCGATCGAAGCCCTCTCCGAGCTCACTCGCCTGCGCCAGGCGGCCTGCCACCCGGCTTTAATCAACAAGTCGCTTAAGATCGCTTCCTCGAAAACGGCTGCTTTCATCGGCCTTGTCGAAGAGTTGATGCAAAGCAACCACCGTGCGCTTGTTTTCAGCCAATTTACTAGTCATCTGGCGCTGATTCGCGCTGAGCTCGAGACAAAGGGCATTCGCTACTTGTACCTGGACGGTTCGACTCCGGCGGCTCAGAGACAAAAACTTGTGGATCAGTTCCAACACGGCGACATACCGCTCTTTCTCATCAGTCTGAAAGCCGGCGGCACGGGTTTGAATTTGACCGCTGCCGACTACGTCATCCATTTGGATCCCTGGTGGAATCCGGCCGTCGAAGATCAGGCAAGCGACAGGAGCTATCGAATCGGCCAAGACAATCCGGTTACCGTTTACCGCCTGATTGCCGAGAATACGATTGAAGAAAAAATCCTACGGCTTCACGCAACCAAAAAATCCCTGGCCGATGCGTTGCTTGACGGCTCCAATATGTCGAATCGCCTGAGCAAAGAAGAAATTCTCAAGCTGTTGGCATCGGCCTAGCCGATCAAGCAAGTTTGCAACCATATGTCCGCTTAAGCGAAACCTCGATTTGGTCTTGATAGACTTCGCACAAATTCGCGGCGATCCCGCTTGGGCGCTGAAAAACTTTTTTAATTGGAAAGAAAATGGGCATCAACGAAGAACTTTTTGAACGTGCTCAAAAGAGCATTCCCGGCGGCGTGAACTCTCCGGTCCGCGCTTTTAAGAGTGTGGGCGGTGCGCCGCGCTTCATCCGCCGCGCCAAGGGCGCCTATATGTGGGATGCAGAAGACCGCCGCTACATCGACTACATCGGTTCCTGGGGCCCGATGATTCTCGGCCACAACCATCCTGCGGTCGTCGCGGCCGTTCACGAAGCCGTCGACAACGGCCTCTCGTTCGGCGCCGTCACCGAAGGTGAAACGCTCATTGCCGAAGAAGTCATCAAAATCATGCCCAACATCGAGGCCGTGCGCTTCGTGAGCTCCGGTACGGAAGCCGGCATGAGCGCCATTCGTCTGGCGCGCGGCTACACCGGCCGCAACAAGATCATCAAGTTCGAGGGCTGCTACCACGGCCACAGCGACAGTCTGCTCGTGAAAGCCGGCTCGGGCATGCTCACGTTCGGCAACCCGTCTTCGGCGGGCGTCCCGGCGGGCACCACCGAGCACACGCTCGTGCTTGAGTACAACAATCCCTCGCAGCTTGAAGACGCCTTCAAACAGTGGGGCGACGACATTGCCTGCGTCATCGTCGAAGCCGTTGCCGGCAACATGAATATGGTTCCCGCCACGCAGGAATTCATGAACGCGATGCGCGAACTGTGTACCAAGTACGGTGCGCTTTTGATCGTCGACGAAGTGATGACGGGCTTCCGCGTCGCTTTGCACGGCGCGCAGTCGCTTTACAACATCGTTCCGGACATCACGATGCTCGGCAAGGTGATCGGCGGCGGCATGCCGGTCGCAGCCTTTGGCGGACGCCGCGACGTGATGGAGAAAATTGCACCCCTCGGGCCCGTTTATCAGGCCGGCACCCTCTCGGGCAATCCCGTCGCGGTTGCCAGCGGCCTTGCCACTTTGAAGGAAATCCAGAAGCCCGGCTTCTACGAAGCACTTTCGGCCAAGACAGAAAAACTAGTGACGGGTCTCAGCGCCGCCGCTCGGGACGCCAGCGTCGATTTCTGCGCACGTTCTCAAGGCGGCATGATGGGGCTTTTCTTCCTCAAGGAACTGCCCAACGGCTTTGCCGACGTCATGAAGGCCGATGCGCGCGTGTTTGCGAAGTTCTTCCACACAATGCTCGAAGAAGGCGTTTATCTGGCTCCTTCGATCTTTGAGGCAGGCTTCGTATCGGCCGCTCACACCGACGAAGACATTGACGCAACCATCGCAGCGGCCCGCAAAGCCTTTGCGGCTCTTTAACTTTTGCATCCTCGCATGAAGCTATTTCGCAACCTAGCGGCCTCGTTCATCGCCCTTGTCGGAGCTGCCTCCGTGTGTGCAGCTCCGTCCGGGATTACAGCCGCTGCGGCCCCGACCGGCTCCCCTTTTGGGGCCGGTCCCGGACAGCCCAAAACCGTCACCGTCGAACTGGTCGCCAAACAAACCGCCGGCATACCGCGTGCCACCAACGAAATCGGCATTCTGTTGAAGCACGAGCCGGGCTGGCACACGTATTGGCAGTTCTCGGGTGATTCGGGCTACGCGCCGAGCGTCGAATGGAAGCTGCCGCGCCGTTGGAGCGTCGAACAAATCGGTTGGCCGACGCCGACCAAGCACAAGCTCGGCCCGATTACCAACTTCGTCTACTCCGGCGAAGTTCTGTTGCCTTTTAATCTCGACATTCCTTGGGGAACCCCCTACGGAAGCACCTACACGCTGCGCGCCAAGGTCGACTATCTTGCCTGCAAGGAAGTCTGCATCCCCGGCACAGCCGAAGTGTCCATGCGTCTTCCCGTCGAGGTTGCCGCCAAGGCAAGCCGCACAAGCGGAAAATTTGAAAAAACGCTCAAGTCGATTCCCGAAAAGGTCACAAGCGAACACATCACCGCCCGCATGGAGGACGGCCGCATTCGCATCGACTTTGCCCCCCTTGCGGGCAAAATCGAAAAGACCGTGGAATTCTTCCCGCTTTCCGAAGGTTTAGTCGACTTCAAGGAACTCGATCGCGTCGTCATCGGCAAGGATTTAGTGTCGCTCTACCTCAAGGCCGCTCCCGAATATCTTGAAAGTCTCAAGAAGGGCACTCCCCTGCCGTTTTCGGGCGTGATCGTTGCCGACGGCGGCCCGGATCACGACGGATGGTCGATTGAGACCACGCTTGCAATCGAGCCGGGCGAAGTTCCGCTTCCCTGGGCGCCGGAAAAAGAAGCGGCTCCCGAGCAAACCGCACCGACCGCTCCTCAAGCTCAGCTTCCCGAAGCTGCACCGAGCATGAGCACCGGTACGGCGCTCTCCTTTGCTTTTCTGGGAGGCCTGATCCTCAATCTCATGCCCTGCGTCTTTCCGGTACTGAGTCTGAAGATTCTGCAGCTCGTCGACGGCTCGCGTCGCACGGGGGCATTGGCGCTTCACGGCCTGGCCTTTACCGGCGGCGTATTGGTTTCAATGGCGCTTCTTGCGGGAGTTCTCGTCGTCTTGCGCGGACTGGGCTGGGCAATCGGCTGGGGCTTTCAGCTGCAGGAACCCTGGGTGGTCGCCATCCTGATCCTGCTGTTTAGCGCACTCACGCTCAACCTTCTGGGTGTCTTTGAGTTCACTGCCGCCTCGCACCTGGCCGACAGCCGCGCCGTGCGCAAACTGCCGAGCACGGGACCGTTGGGCAGCTTCTTTACCGGTGTTCTCGCCGTAGTGGTCGCCTCGCCCTGTACGGCACCCTTTATGGGAGCCGCACTCGGCTACGCCGTGATGCAAAGCGTCGTCGAAAGCACGCTCGTTTTCCTTGCGCTCGGCTTCGGTATGGCGCTGCCGTGGCTCATTCTCACATTGGTTCCGGCCTGGATGAAGCTGCTGCCCAAACCCGGCCCCTGGATGCTCACCTTCAAGCACATCATGGCGCTGCCGATGGCCGCCGCCGCTCTGTGGCTGATTTGGGTGCTCTCACGCCAAGTGACGCCTTACGGGTTGTTGACGGTATTGATCGCCATGGGAGCCGTAACTGGACTTCTCTGGTCCATCGGCCGCGAACAGTACGGCCGAGGCCGTGCTCAGGTCCTCAAAGGCGTCTGCACGTTGGTCACGATCGGCTGCGTGGCGCTGCTGTGCCTGGGCACTTTCGACCGTCACGTGGATCAGGCCGCTGCTGCAGCGTCCGATCAGTGGCAACCCTGGAGTGAAGAAGCAGTCAATTCTGCCATCGCCCGCGGTCAGCCCGTCGTAGTGGACTTCACTGCCGCCTGGTGCGTAACGTGTCAGTTCAATAAAGCCACGGCGCTGCGCACAGACGCCTCCACGGCCGAAATGAACCGCCTCAACTACGCCCGTTTTGAGGCCGACTGGACGAACCGAGACGGCGACATCACCGCGATGCTCAACAAGTTCGGACGTACGGGTGTGCCGCTTTACCTGCTCTACAAGACCGACGGCACGGCCACGATCCTACCGGAGCTTCTGAGCGAATCGACCTTCATTGAGGCGCTTCGCGCAAACGCGGGCGAAAAGCCCGAGACTGCGCAACCCTCAGGCAAATAAGTCGGTCTCTGCCAAAATCGAGTAGGTGGTAGGTGATTAGTTCACCTACCGACCTCTCACACCACCGCCC
>USBS01000024.1 GCA_900552915.1 uncultured Sutterella sp.
GACAAGGTCCGCATTTTCAAGTTCCGCCGCCGCAAGCACTCCATGAAGAGCGGCGGCCACCGTCAGAACTACACGGAAGTCAAGATCGTCAAGATCCAGGCTTAATTTGAGTAACGATTTTTTAAAGAGAACATAGAAAATGGCACACAAGAAAGGCGGCGGCTCCACCCGCAACGGTCGTGATTCCCAGGCTAAGCGCCTCGGCGTCAAGGTTTTCGGCAACGCCATGATCAACGCCGGCGGCATCATCGTTCGCCAGCGCGGCACCAAGTTCCACGCCGGCGACAACGTCGGCATCGGCCGCGACCACACGCTGTATGCGCTTGTGGACGGCGTGGTGACCTTCGAAGTGAAGGGCCCGAAGAACAACCAGTTCGTGAAGGTTGTTCCGGTTGCCGGCTAAGTAAGCGTCAGATGCCGTGAAAGCGGCATGGACGCTTTGAGCGAAAAGCCCTGACGGGACGTTGTTCTCGCGGGGCTTTTTTCGTTATGCTGTTCGGGACAGCCCGTGTGGCCTCGAAAGCAAAACTTTTTCTTACGGACGGTTTTCAAGTGAAATTCGTTGACGAAGCCCGCATTGAAGTTCAAGGCGGCAAAGGCGGCAATGGCGTTGCGAGCTTTCGCCGCGAAAAATTCATTCCCAAGGGTGGTCCTGACGGCGGCGACGGCGGTCGCGGCGGAAGCGTCTGGGCAGTAGCCGACCGCAACATCAATACGCTGATGGACTACCGCTATACGCGCAAATTCTTTGCGCCCAACGGCGAAAACGGACGCGGAGCGGACTGTTTCGGCGCCGGCGGGGAAGACATCGTGCTGCGTATGCCTGTGGGTACGCTAATCGTGGATGAGACAACAGGTGAAACGGTTGCTGATCTGACGCATCACGGCGATAAACAGCTGCTTGCGGCCGGCGGCAAAGGCGGTCTCGGAAATCTGCATTTCAAGACGAGCGTCAATCGCGCGCCGCGTCAGTGCACGCCCGGAGAGCCCGGGCAATACAGAGCTTTGCGTTTGGAACTCAAAGTTCTTGCCGATGTGGGACTTTTGGGCATGCCCAATGCCGGAAAATCGACGTTTATCACGGCAGTAAGCAATGCGCGACCCAAGATTGCCGATTACCCCTTCACGACGCTGCACCCGCATCTGGGCGTAGTACGCGTCGGTCCCGAACAGAGCTTCGTAGTGGCCGATATTCCCGGCCTCATTGAGGGTGCAAGCGAAGGAGCCGGTTTGGGACATCTCTTCCTGCGTCATCTGTCGCGAACAAGTCTGCTGCTGCATATCATCGACTGTGCGCCGATCGATCCGGATGTCGATCCTCTTGCCGAAGCGCGCGCATTGGTTGCCGAATTGGCAAAGTACGACGATGCGCTTGCCGAAAAGACCCGCTGGGTGGTTCTGAACAAGATTGATTTGGTGCCGGAAGACGAACGCGAAGCACTGATCCAACGGTTCAAAGCCGAACTTGGGCAGGATCGGCCTCTTTTCGTGATGAGTGCGGCAACGCGCGAGGGGTGCGATGCGCTCGTCAAAGCCATTGCTCAGGAACTTGACGCTCAGCGCCGCGAGATCGAGCGGCAGGAAGCCGAACGCGACGACGTGCGATTCATTGAGGCGCAGGAAGTCGAACTTTGATGAACCGGTCTGCAAGAGAGTAAAACATGCAGCAAAGTGCGCTCAAGGAAGCCGGACGCGTTGTGGTAAAGGTGGGCAGTGCTCTGCTCACCAACGACGGACGCGGGTTGGACCGACAGATGATTGAGAATCTGGCCTCACAGATTTGCGCGTTGGTAAAAGCCGGCAAAGAAGTGGTCTTTGTCAGTTCCGGCGCCATTGCCGAAGGGGTTTTACGTCTGGGCTGGAGCAAACGGCCGGAGCGCATTTGCGAGCTGCAGGCTGCCGCAGCCGTAGGGCAGATGGGATTGGTGCAAGCCTACGAAACGGCCTTTTCAGGACATGGCGTGCGCACGGCACAGATTCTTCTTACGCATGCCGACCTCTCCAATCGCGAACGTTATCTCAACGCACGCGAAGCGCTGCTTGAACTGCTGCGTTTGGGCGTGGTGCCGATCATCAATGAAAACGACACGGTTGTTACCGACGAAATCAAAGTGGGCGACAACGACACATTGGGTGCTTTGGTTACAAACCTGATCGAAGCCGATGTGTTGGTAATTCTTACCGATCAACAGGGGCTTTATACGGCGGATCCCCGCAAGGACCCTGCTGCGAAATTCGTGTCGCAGGCTGTGGCCGGCGATCCCGAGTTGGAAAAAATGGCCGGAGGCGCCGCAAGCTCGCTATCCAAGGGCGGGATGATTACCAAGATTCTGGCGGCAAAGCGGGCGGCTCGAAGCGGCTCGTCTACTGTCATTGCCTACGGACGAGAGAACAAAGTGCTAGAGCGTATGGCGCAAGGGGAGGCGATCGGCACCGAACTTGCGGCTGTGCAAGCTCCCTGGCACGCCCGCGCCAACTGGCTTGCCGATCAATTGCGGGCCCAGGGCTTGGTGGTGCTAGATTCGGGGGCAGCCAAGGCGCTGCTTGAGAAAAAAACGAGCCTGCTGCCGGTGGGAATCAAGGCTGTGCAGGGGGATTTTGTGCGCGGGGATGTCGTCGGATGCGTTGCACCGGACGGAACGGAAATTGCGCGCGGCTTGGTGAACTACGATTCTGCACAGTTGCGGCTGATAGCCGGACGACATGGTACGGAGTTTGCCTCGATTCTCGGTTTTTCCGGCCCCGAAGAAGCCGTCCACCGCGACAACATGGTGATGCTTGCGGGCAAGGACGGCGCAAAGCCGCAGTAATTCGATCTCAAACGGATCCTTCATAGCCGTTTTGACGCCACGCTTCGAAAACGGTGACGGCAATGGCGTTGCTTAGATTGAGCGAACGGTTTTTCGGCATCATCGGCAGACGGATGCGTTGGGATGCAGGGAATGACTCGCGGATGGCATCGGGAAGACCGTGTCCTTCGCTTCCGAAGACCAGCCAGTCGCCCGGCTTGAATCGCATCGTCGAAAAAATCGAAGAGCCCTTGGTTGTCATCGCAAACATGCGGTCTTCCGAGGGCTTTTCCGTATTCAGAAAGGCTTCCCAGGAAGGGTAGGTCTTCATTGTCGTGAACTCGTGATAGTCGAGTCCGGCTCGAATCAGATGTTTGTCGTCTACGCTGAAGCCCAAAGGTTCAATGAGATGGAGGGTGTAGCCCGTGTTGGCGCACAGACGAATGGCGTTGCCGGTGTTCGGGGGAATCTCAGGATGAACGAGAACGACGTGAAACATAGATAGCAGACGATCGGCGCACTGTTCGTGCAGCCGCTGAAAAAACGGAATTTGAGTTCGAAGCTTAAAGGACGTCTTTGTCTGCGGCAAGCAAATTGCGCAAACTGGCGATGGCCTTTTTTTCGATTTGTCGCACGCGTTCGGCAGAAACGCCGAGCTCGGCGGCTAATTCCTGCAGCGTCATGGGATCCGGATTGCCGTCGCTGTCGGTGCGCAGCCAACGCGCCACAAGGACGCGACGGCTGCGATCGTCGAGATTTTCGAGCGCATCGTGAAGAATCTCGCCGGTGAGACGGTTTTTATCGCGTTCCTCCAACACAGTTTCAGGTTCGTCTTCTTCCCGCGAGAGCCAATCGATCGGAGCGAAGCTGTTGTCGTCCTCAGAGTCGGCCGACGGAGAGCTCTCCAGAGGCGTATCGCCTCCGGAAAGACGAGCTTCCATTTCGCGGACCTCTTCGGGCTTGACATCGAGTGTTTCGGCTATTCGCAGGGTGTCCGAAGTCGAAAGGGTTTTATCGTCTTCCTTCATCTGGCGAAGATTGAAGAAAAGCTTGCGCTGATTTTTTGTTGTGGCGAGCTTCACCATGCGCCAATTGCGCACGATGTACTCTTGGATTTCCGAGCGGATCCAGTGCACCGAAAAAGTCATCAGACGCACGCCGCGATCCGGATCAAAATGCTTGATTGCCTTCATGAGGCCGATGTTTCCTTCCTGAATCAGATCGGCATGCGGTAGTCCGTATCCTAAAAATCCGCGAGCGATGGAAACGACCAGGCGCAAGTGCGACAAAATCAGCTGTTGAGCGGCCATCAAGTCGCCCTCGTCGCGGAGTCGAACAGCAAGTGCGTGTTCTTCTTCGGGCGACAAAATCGGAGCCGCATTGGCGTAGCGGATGTAGGCGTCCAGATCCCCCAATCGCGGCACAACTGCCGGAAGGTATTGCTTTTTCTCGTAGGGGACAACTTCGCCTTTGACCGGCTCGGGGCGAATGGCGAGATGGCCCCCTGCCGGCCCCGAGTACGGAACCAACTGATTGCTGCGGCCGGAGTCGGCAACGGCAATTTGTCCGGCCTTTTCTTTGCGCGCAACAAGCATCCTGCCCGGAGACGTCTTGCGGGCAGGAGCTTCATCCTGCGCTTTCTTAATGGGAAGCGGCGGGGATGTTACGGAAACGGTTGCGTAGGAATCGGTCACGAATCAATAGGCGAAGAAAGTATGCTCAAAGCGCATGTGCAACGGATGCTACTGCGAAGCGGTCGGGAAAGGTAGTGGCCGACGGTAGAAAAAGGTTTCGGATTTTGACAAAAGTGCTAGAGTCTGTGCCTTTGCACTTTGGAAATAGCGTCTTTGGCGGCAAAGGAGCCGACGAAGTAGCCCAGAAGCGCCGCCGATGCAACATAGAGCATGCACCAATCGAAGGCAGGCATTCTCAGAATCACCGTGACGCCGTAGAGACTTGCAAAGTCCGAAATCGGCTTTGCGAGCAGGCTTACGCCTGTTGCGGTGACGCCCAGGGAGAGCACGGCTGCCAGCATCAGCGTGAGAAAACCGCGCCAAGAATACGGACGGCGAATGAAGCTTGACGTGGCTCCGAACAAATACAAGGCGCGAATTTCATCTTTTTGCGCGTTGGTGGTAAGGCGTACAGAAGCAAAAATCACGAGCAGCACCAACAGGAATACGACGGTGCCCAAAATGCCCAGCACAACGGAAAGAGCCGTATAAAGTGCGTTGAGGTAGCGTTGCCATGAGTCGTCATAAGCGACCAAATCGACATTTTTGATGTGCCGGAATTCGTCGGCTGCCGCTGCCAAATCTTCGGATGAGACGTTGTTGGCAACCGTGGCGATGATGATGTCGGGCAACGGATTGTTTTTGGCTTTTTCCTTTGTCTTGGCGTCTTCTGCCTTGAGTCCGAGCGTTTTGTTCACCAAGGCCAACGCATCTTCCTTGGGCATGATGCGCACCGAAGAGATGACGGTATTTTTGGAGACGGCTGCGGCAATTTCCATGACGGACTGTTTGCCTGCGCTGCGGTCGGCGAAGATAGTGACTTCGGCTTGCGTTGGAACGTCAAGCACCTGGGCAGAAAGCGACCAGGCGAGCGTGGCCAGAAAGAAGGGAATCGTAAGAGCAAGGCCGGCCAAAGAGAGGGCCATCAGAAAAAGCCCTTTGAATTCAATGATGGCTCTGAGTGTTTGTCTGGCTGCCCAGCGGGTGCCGGTGAACATGCTCATCGCATATCTCCCTGAAGCATGATGGGACGGCAGACGATGTTGTCGGGCATCAACTGAAGGTGTGACGCAACAATCACAGAAACGTTTGAAAGCGAAACTTCACCCAACAGATCCATCAGATGCTGGGCATTGTCGGCATCTAGATGCGCGCAGGGTTCGTCGGCAAGCACCAGAAGGGGATTATTCACGATGGCGCGTGCCACGCAGGCAATTTGCTTTTGACCGGCCGAAAGATCGTGCGGTCGAGCATGGGCAAGGTCGGGAATGCCGCATTTTTCCAGAGCGTGCAAGGCGGCGGTACGAGCCTTGCCGAAGGATTCTTCCGCGGCCAGTGCCGGGAGCATGACGTTTTCCAGAATGGTGCGGTTTTCCAGCAGCAGACACTCCTGGATCATGATGCCCATCGAACGGCGCACGATTGCCATTTCGCGTTCGGTGAAATTGTTGAGACAGTCGCCGGCAACGCGTACCTCGCCGAATGTAGGCCGCTGAATGCCGGCGATCATGGCAAGTGCAAGCGATTTGCCGGAACCGGTCGGGCCGTGTAGACAAACAAACTCGCCTCGGGTGACATTAAAGGTAATGCCCGAGCAGAGCCGTTGACCGTTGACTTCGATTCCGGCGTTGATGAGCTCAACAAGAGGAACGTTGACGCCGTTTTGGACCATCGGGTGAAAATCCTATGTGTGTGCGGTCGTTGTTTATGAGGCGCTGCGCCCAAGCGAGAATTCCATGCCGACGCGAGCCCAGATCAGCGATTCTTGTTCGAGCAGGTAGCCGGTGAGCGGATGGCGAGAAAGCCACTGCGGATCCACTGCCAATCGGAAGATGGTCTTTCGTGAGTGAGGCAGGCGCTCAAGCTTGATTTCGGGCAACCGCAGCGTTCGGCGTGCGTGCGCGAAAATCACGGCCAGACGGAGAGCCAGCAGCATATTGACGAAATTTTCGTCGGCCAAAGCATGCTCCACCTTCTTGAGGTTGCCGCGTTGGCCGAGCACCAACGTGCTCATCTGCATTTGATCGTAGCGGGAGAACCCCGGCAGATCGGAATTCATCAGAATGTACTGACTGTGCTTATGGTAGCCGCTCGGACTGATCAGGCGCCCTGTTTCGTGCAGCATGGCTGCCCACTGCAGCAGCTTGCGGCAATCGCGCGTCTTTTCTTCGTCGGGGACAAGCGCAATGAAGAACTTGTCGGCCAGAGCAGCCACACGGGCGGCCTGCTGCTTGTCGATGCTCGACCGCTTGATGATGGCCATGACAGTGCTGTCGCGAGTGTCGCGCTGCTCCTGTCGCCCGAGCATATCGTAAAGAAGACCAACGCGCAGAGCCCCTGAGGCCGGCCGCATTTCCTTAATCTTGAAGGTGTCGAATACAGCGGACAGCACGGCCAAACCGCCGGCAATGACTTCACGGCGGTCTTCCTTAAGGCCGGGAAAATTGATTTTCCGAATGTCTCCGGCTTCGACAAGCTCCTTTCGCATAACCTTCAGAAGCGCCGGAGTGACGACTCCGTTTGTAAGGCCGGATGCGTGACCGATGTCGGCAACAGCCCCGATCGTGCCGGCACTTCCGTAGGCGGCATCCCAGTTGCGGACGGAAAATTCCTGATGCGCTTCTTCGAATTCGGCCTGGGCGGAAAGCTGCGCTTGTTTCAATGCATTAGCCGTGATTTTTCCGTCCGGAAAGAACGCGCGCGAGGTGTTGACACACCCGACATGGAAGGACTCGCATTCCTTGGCGATGAATCCGCAGCCGATGATCAGTTCGGTTGAAGCGCCGCCGATGTCGACCACAAGACGTTTCTCGCTCGAAGGCGGCAGTGTGTGCGCACAGCCCGAAAAGACGAGACGGGCCTCTTCGCGGCCGGCGATGATTTCAATGGGGTGTCCGAGCGCCTCTTCGGCTTTGGGGAGAAACTCGGCGGAGTTAGTCGCTACGCGCAAAGCCTGGGTGCCGACGGCTCGGATGTTTTGAGGCGGAATTCCCTCGAGCTTTTCGCGGAAACGACGCAGGGCGGATAGAGCTCGCTCTTGAATTTCCGGGGTGAAGGCACCTTGTTCGTCAATGCCTCCCGCCAGACGTACGGTTTCTTTCCAATAGCTTTCCGTCGAAATGCGGTAGTCCTCTACGCGTCCGATTTCCACTCGGAAGCTGTTGCTGCCGAGATCGACCGCACCGAGCAAAAGCGGATGCTGCTGTTTTGTTTCACCGTTCATATCCGACTCTCTTTATTTGATTTGTCGTTTGATGTGGACCTGGGAATTAAGTTGGATGCTTAGTCATCCAGTTCTTCGCCGACCAATGCGCTTGCAAAACGGCGTGCGTCAAAGGGCTGTAGGTCGTCAATGCTTTCGCCGACGCCGACGAAATAAATAGGAAGCGCTTTTTCGGGTTCCCGTTCGGCGGTGATAGCCACAAGCACGCCGCCTTTGGCGGTACCGTCGAGCTTGGTAACGATCAACCCCGTGAGGCCGGCGTAGTTGTCGAAGGTTTTGACTTGAGCCAGGGCATTTTGACCATTGGTGCCGTCGACGACAAGCAGAACTTCATGCGGAGCCCCTTCCATGGCTTTGCCCTGTGCGCGACGGATGCGAGCGAGCTCTTCCATCAGGTTCGTCTGTGTCGGCAAGCGGCCGGCCGTGTCGGCAATAACGACATCGGTGCCGCGGGCACGGCCGGCCGACACGGCATCGAAAACGACAGCGGCCGGATCGCCGCCGCTTTGCGTGATGACGTCGATTCGGTTGCGTTCGCCCCAGACGGCCAGCTGTTCACGCGCAGCGGCTCGGAACGTATCGGCGGCAGCCAACAGCACGGTCTTATTCTGTGCGGCCAGCCATTTGGCAATTTTGCCGATCGTGGTGGTTTTGCCGGCGCCGTTGACGCCGACCATCATGATTACCAAGGGTTTGGACGCATCCAGATTCATGGGCTTCTGCGCCGGCAACAGAATGCGTTCGATCTCGTCGCGAAGCGCGCTACGGACTTGTTCGGGCGTTTTCAGACCGTTTAACTTCACCGTGTCGCGTAAACGCTGTAGGATGACGGACGTGGATTTGTAACCGATATCGGCGGCAATCAGTGTTTCTTCAAGCGTCTCAAAGAACTCTTCATCGACAACGCCGCCCGAGAAAAGACCGGCGAGGTTGACGCGGGTACGAGCGAGACCGCTTTTTAAACGTGAAAAAAATCCCATGGCTAAAGTGAAAAAAAATCCAACCGGACCCCGGCGACGTGCAGACGCCAAAACGGGCCAAAAAGTTCAGCGCACTAGTTTAGCAACCCATAGTGCGGACGGCACGGTTCGGATCGTTTCGGGACGCTATAAAAGAACACCGATTACGGTAGGGGTGCGCGACGGACTGCGGCCGACGCCTTCTCGCGTGCGCGAGACGCTATTTGATTGGCTTCGTCATCTTTTGGGAGATTTTTCCGAACGCTCCTTCCTGGATATGTTTGCCGGAAGCGGAGCATTGGGATTGGAAGCCGCGAGCAACGGCGCTCGTCGGGTCGTGATTCTGGAAAAGAACCGCAAGGGTGCGGCGGCTATTGACGCTGTGATAGACAAGCTCGGAGCTCGCGAATGCGCAAGTTGTTTTGCGGCGGATGCTTTTTTGTGGGCCGAGGGAAGTTCCGAGCGATTCGACGTGATTTTCATTGATCCGCCTTTTGTTTTGCGCCTTCATGAAAAGGCCGTCGCGGCGGCGTTGCCGCTGTTAAAGGAAGACGGCTTCCTTTATCTTGAAAATGAGGCGGAGATCGATGACGATGTGCTGCGTCGGTGGGGGCTCGAAGCGGTGCGCCGAGGCAAGGCGGGAGCTGTTCACTATCTTCTTTGTACGCGCGCAATCGTTTAAAATTACTCATTTCACGTATTCTGAATCGGGGCGCAGACTTCTTGTGCAGGTTAAGCGCCTCGTTGTTGACGCATGACGACGGCCGTCTATCCCGGAACATTCGATCCCTTTACACTCGGACATCTCGATGTGCTGAAGCGCGCTGCCCGCCTGTTCGACCGCGTGATTCTTGCGGTGGCGGAAAGTCGAAAGAAAGGGACGCTTTTTTCACTGCAGGAGCGCGTTGCTCTTGCCGAGGCGGCCTGTCGGGCAGAAACAGGACTCGAAAATGTCGAGGTTCAGGGCTTCAGCGGTTTACTGTGTGATTTCGCTCGAGCTCGAGGTGTGACGGTTTCCGTTCGAGGCGCCCGCGCCGTCAGCGATTTTGAATACGAGTTTCAGATGGCCGGCATGAACCGCACGTTGATGCCGGAGGTTGAAACGATTTTTCTGATGCCGGCGCCCGAGTGTCAGTTTGTCAGCGGCAGTTTCGTGCGCGAGATCGCTGCGATGGGCGGCGACGTCTCCGGCTTCGTGCCTCAACCCGTGCGCCGTGCTCTCGAGCAGCGCTTTGCCGTAAATAAAAAAACGCAGCAGTAACTTTCGGCTGCCCGACTCAACAAACAACAAAGGAAAAACAAAATGGAACCCTATGCTGCCGAGTGGTGGTCGATTGTTCCTCCGATAGTAGCCATCGGTCTGGCGCTTCTTACGAAGGAAGTGTTCTCGTCGCTTCTTGTGGGCATTTTCACCGGTACGCTCATCTATGCGGTGGGTACCGACGCCAACATTGTTATGGGCACGCTTGAGACGGCCTTTACGATGATGGCAAAGAAAGTGGACTTCAACATCCTTATCTTCTGCTCCCTGTTGGGCGGGTTGGTCTACTTGATCAGCATGTCCGGCGGTACGGTCGCCTACGGCAAGGCATCGACGAAGATCATTCGCGGACGTCGGTCCTCGCTTGCGTCCACCAGCGGCCTTGGCATCGCTATCTTCATTGACGACTATTTCAACTGCCTTACGGTTGGCACCGTAATGCGTCCGGTTACGGATCTCTATAAGGTAAGCCGCGCCAAACTTGCCTACATCATTGACAGCACAGCTGCTCCCGTGTGCATCATTGCTCCGATTTCTTCCTGGGCGGCAGCTGTGGGCTCCTCGCTCAAGGACACCGGGGCGTTTGAAAGTGAACTCGGGGCTTTTGTGGCGACGATTCCGTGGAACTTCTACGCGATCTTTTCTCTGCTGTTGGTCTTCTTCCTGTGCTTTACAGATTTCGACTTCGGGCCGATGCGCCGTGCTGAAGAGCAGGCTCGCCGCACAACGGTCGATGAGACGGCTTCGCAAGGCAACGCCGACGACAAGCTCAAGTACAACCCCAACGGCACGACTTGGGACATGCTCGTACCGCTGGGCGCGCTGATTGTGTTTGCCGTACTTGCTCTCATGTACACGGGCGGCTACTGGGGCGACGATGCCAAGTACCACACCTTTATTGCTGCCATCGGCAATTCTTCCGCTTCCATTTCGTTGGTATTTGCTTCCTTCGGCGCACTTATTGTGGCGCTTTTGATGTACGTGCCGCGCCGTCTGATGAGCTTTGCTCAATTTGCCGAAGGTTCCGTCGAAGGCATGAAGCTGATGTTGCCTGCCAACATCATTCTGATCTTGGCCTGGACGCTTTCGGGTGTCTGCCGTGATCTGCTGTCGACCCCGCAGTTTATGCAGCATGTTGTGACTTCTACGGGTATGGGAGCAACCTTCCTGCCGGTGATCGTGTTTGCGATCGCTGCGTTCCTCGCCTTCTCGATGGGGACGGCCTGGGGTACGTTCGGCATCCTGATTCCGATTGTTGTGCCGATTATTCAGGCGCTGGATCCGAATCTTACGGTTGTGGTGCTTTCCGCAACGCTTGCAGGGTCCGTCTTCGGCGACCACTGCTCGCCCATTTCCGATACGACAATTTTGTCTTCGGCGGGCGCGGGGTGCGCGCATATCGAGCATGTTTCGACGCAGCTTCCCTACGCACTATTGGTGGCGGGGTCGGCCGGCGTCGGCTATCTGGTGGCCGGCCTTTCGGGCGGCAGCCTCTGGATGAGCTGGCTCGCGACGGCTCTGGTGCTTTTCGGAGTGACAATCTTCCTGCATGTGACGGAAAAACGTTCGCCGCAGAAAGCGTAACAATCCTTAGCGGTCCGAACTCCGTGCGGGTGCGGCCCGCTAGAATCCGCTCAAAGTTTTTACGTGTCCGATCGTGTTCGGGCTTTTTGACTGAATGATTTTCAAACGACTGTTGGTAAACGAGCTTGCAAGCAGCGCCGGGGGTGTTTTCACGGTGCTCTTTTCGGTCGTCGTGACGATCGGGCTTGTGACCATCTTGGGACAGGCCGCGGGCGGCAGCGTCGATTCGCGCTCCGTTTTTGAGCTCATGGCCTATTCGTCGTTTACGAATCTGCCAGCTTTGCTGTCGCTGTCGATCTTCATTGCCGTTTTGATGGTGATGATGCGCAGTTGGCAGGACAGCGAAATGCCGGTGTGGTTTAGTTCCGGCGGCTTGAGTCTGCTGCGTTGGATTGCTCCGGTGCTGCGCTTTGCTCTGCCGATGATCGTGCTTGTAGGTGTCATTTCGATTGCCGTCACTCCTTGGGCCAAAGGACAGATCGAGCGCACGGCGCAACAGTTCGAACAGCGCGACGATGTCAACCGCATTGCGCCCGGGCGTTTTATCGAGACCATGGGCGGACGCCGAATTTTCTTTATTGAAGAGGTCAGTGCCGACGGCTCTCACGTCAAGAACGTTTTCATGAGCGAACAAAACGGGGAAAGCGAAATCATTGTTCGAGCCGAGTCGGGGGAAGTCAAGGCGACTCCAAAGGGTGAACGTTATGTAGTGCTCAAAAACGGACGCCGTTACGACACGAGCCGTGCAGGCGACGCCGCTTGGCGCGTCACCGAGTTCGAAACATATGAAATTCGCATCGGCACCCGAGCCGAGCAGGCCTACATCAGTCGAGACGTTGAGACGATGACTTTTGAGAAGCTTGTCTCTTTGAATACCCCGCAGGCCAAGGCCGAGATGGTTTGGCGTTTGTGCTGGCCGTTGGCAGCATTCAATTTGGCGTTGCTGGCTATTCCGCTTTCCTATACCAACCCTAGAGCAGGGCGAAGCATGAGCCTGATTCTTGCCGTGCTGATATTCATTCTTTATCTGAACGGCATTTCGGTTTCGGAAAGCTGGATTAAAACCGAAAAGGTCAACTGGCTCGTTGCGCTTGTCGGACTCAACGGTACGGTGGCGCTTTTGACGGCTTTGCTTTTTGTTCGCCGCGTCTACATGCAGCGTTGGGTGCCGCTGTGGCTTTCGGAGCTTCCCTACAAACTTTTCGGGAGGGATAAGGCATGAAGGTCCTGACCCGACACATTGCTAAAGAAGTTCTCATCGCCACGCTTTTCGTATTGGTGGCGTTGGTGGCGCTGATTGCCTTTTTCGACTTGGTGAGTCAGGCTCGCAATATCGGCAATCGCTACAGCATCTCGATGGCGCTTTTTCTGACGATGCTCAAGCTGCCGTCGCGTCTGTACGAAGTCATGCCGATTGCCGCCTTGCTCGGTGCCGTCTACACGATGAGCAGGCTTGCATCCAATTCCGAATTCACCATCATGCGCGTGGCCGGTCTTTCGCCTTTCCGTTTAGCCGGAATGATGACGGTGCCCGCGTTGATTTTGATTGCAGCGACGTATTGTCTCGGCGAGTGGCTGACGCCCGCGGCCGATATGATGCGCAATGATATGGACAATATCCTATTCAACCGCAAGCTTTCGGCGCGAGGATACTCTTCAGGGGTATGGGTGAAGGATAACGTCAAAGATGCTCAGGCTTCGATGGCGGCCGTGCGCTTTGTAAACGTGCACAACCTGATTGCCGGAGAACACAGCCGCACCGGTGCCTGGCGCGTGTTTGAATTCGACAAGAACGGTGATCTGATTCGGGTGCTGCACGCGCCGGAGGCGAATTACATCAACGGCCGCGGTTGGCACCTCAAGGAGGCCAAGGTCGAAACGCTGCCCAAGATTACGACCGACGAAACACCGATGGTGGAAAAGAGCTCGGCCAAAACCGATGCCGAACTGTTGCTCCCCTCGGAAATGCGTCCGGAAATTCTCGGCGTACTCACAATTAAGCCCGAACGCATGGGTATTTCCGATTTGTGGCAGTACATCAAGCACCTGAAGGAGAATCGGCAGACAGCGGATCGTTATCAAGTGGCCTTCTGGTCAAAAGTGTTCTATCCGCTTGCTATTTTCGTGATGCTTGCCGTTGCGATGCCGTTTGCCTATCTGAATGCACGCTCGGGCGGTGTTTCGATCAAGATCTTCGCCGGACTCATGATCGGCATCTCGTTTTATGCGCTCAATAACATTTTTTCGTTCCTGGGCGTGCTCAACACTTGGCACCCGATGGTGGTGGCGGTGGTGCCGACAAGCGTAATGCTTATCTGCGCATCAATTGCTTTGTGGCTGCTCGAGCGCAGGTAGCCGGGATAGCGCAGCATAGTAGCGATGCTGCACCGGGAGCTAGCGCGACGTTGCCGCGGATTGATGCCTAACTTTCGACGCTTTTGAGGTCGAGGGCAAAAAGTTTTTTAAGTTCGGACGACGACATGTCTCCGATCCAGGTCTCGCCTGCAGCCACCGTAAGATCGGCCAGATTTTTCTTAGACTGCAGCATCTCGTTGATGCGCTCTTCGAAGGTGCCCGCCGTGACAAAACGATAGACGATCACGTCCCGGCGTTGACCGATGCGGTAGGCACGGTCGGTGGCTTGTGCTTCCACTGCCGGATTCCACCACAAATCGTAGTGCACCACGCAGCTGGCAGCAGTCAAGTTCAAGCCTGTTCCGCCCGCTTTGAGAGAAATGATCATCGCGTGAACCGAACGATCCGTTTGGAATCGATCGACCATCTCCTGACGCTTTTTAATGGGAACTGCGCCGTGCAGAAAATCCGGCTGATCGCCGGTTGCACGGCCGATCCATGCCTGCAGACGCTCACCCATCTCACGATACTGCGTGAAGATCAGCACCTTTCGACCGGCTTCGCGGCATCGCTCGAGAATATCCAACACTGCCGCCGCTTTACCGGAATCGGGCGTTTCGGCTTCTGTTTTTAGGTATTGAGAAGGAGAATTGCAGATTTGCTTGAGTCCGGTGATGAGCTTCAGAACTTGTCCTTGTCGAGCCATTCTGTAGTCGCGAGCCCCGGGGGCGTTTGCTTCGTCGTCTTCGAGCTTGGAGAGCTTTCGCATGTGCTCATCGAGCACCTTGCTGTACAAAGCAGCCTGCTGCGGCGTAAGCGTGGTGAATTGGTCGATGGTGTTTCGTTCCGGCAGATCGGCAATGATTGTTTTGTCACTTTTCAGGCGACGCAGAAGAAACGGGGCGGTCAAACGTCGGAAAGCTTCCGCTACTTTTGCATCGTGGTCCGCTTCGATAGGAACGGCAAATGTCGCACTGAAGTCCTTGGCCGACCCCAAAAGGCGAGGCTGAACGGTTTCCAGAATCGACCAGTATTCGCTCAGACGATTTTCCACGGGAGTGCCCGTCATTGCGATCGTTTGTTGGGCTTTGATTGATTTGGCAGCCACCGACTGGCCGGAAACGGCGTTTTTGACCGCTTGCGCTTCATCGAGAACCAACAGCCGCCATTTGTAGCCGGCTAGCTTTTCAGCATCTCGGCGCAGCAGTCCGTATGAGGTGAGCGTGACATCCGGCAAATCCTTGACGGAATCGGGAAGCCTTCGATTTGCTCCGTGGTAGATGCCGACCGAAAGCGACGGCGCAAACTTGGCAATTTCTCGTGTCCAATTCGTCATGAGCGTCGTGGGTACGACAACCAGAACCTTGCTCTTTCCAAGTTCTCCTTCATTTTTAAGCTGCAGCAAAGCAGCGATGACCTGAAGTGTTTTGCCAAGCCCCATGTCGTCGGCAATCAGCGCACCGATGCCCAAGTGAAGATTTTTCATTAACCAGGAAAAGCCTCTTGCCTGATAGGGGCGCAGTACGGCGTTCAAATTGGCGGGCGCTTCAAGGTCTTTCACGGTAGAGAGCATCTTTAGCCGCTCTTTTATGCCGCTGTCGACCGTTACATTGGCGGAAATGCCGTCTTTCTCATATTCCTCCATAAGCGCCGCACGCAACTTTTCGAGATACGACGGCTGCGGCTGACGATTGACCGTTTCGGCCAATCGTTCCAGCTCAGCCGGATCCAAATAGACGAAGTCGTCGCCTAAACGCACGATTTCACCTGCGTGTTCGGCAAGTTGTCGCAGTTCTTCTTCCGTCAGCTCTTTGTTGCCGACGGCAACGCGCCAGTTGAATGCCGCAAACGCATCCTTGCCGAGAAGCGATTTGCCCGACCCTGCATCCAAGTGCGCAATAAGGCGCGGCTTGAGAAGATTTTTGAGGCTTGCGGGCAGCATGACGGCTACGCCCAGAAGCGTCAGTATCGGTGCGGCATCGAACAGGAAATCTTTGAGATCGCTGCGTTCAAGCGTGATCGGTTTTCCGCCTGTTTCTTCAATTCGTGCAAGCAACGGAAAAGCCTTCGTGAGCGTTTTCAGAACGGAGACGGCGGCAAAACGGTCGTCTTTGTGGCGTTCGTCCTTGAGAAGTCGGGCGAGCATGAGCGGACGTTTTGTCGAAAGGTTCGGCGTCTTCTGCAAAAAAGCGGCTGATGCCGGGGTGCATTCGTCCATTTCTGCGGCCTCGGCCTGCTCCGGGTCGATGTCTCGACCGAGAATGCCGTAGTTGAGTTTGACTCCGTCGGCATGTAGACGCGCAGTCAACACCGGACGCCAAGGGTAGACATTGCCTAAAAGGAAGGCTCGCAGAGCGCGTAGAAGGACCTTTCGAAAGCTCGGCGAAATAGTCGAATTCTCCGGCAGTGAAGTCTGCATGGCCAAAAGCAGCGTGACGGAGGCCGTGTTGGCGAGCGTTTTGCATTCCGGTGCCGCGCGCTGTACGAGTGCGCACAGTGCGGCCGTGAGTGCCAGAAAAACGGTTTGTCGGACAAAGCCGGCGTTTTCGCATCCCTCCTGCGGAGCAGCTGCATTCGCTTCAAAAAGTTCCGATGCATGACTTGCGCAGGCCTGAGACAGAAGCTCCGTCAGCTTGAATACGCGGGCATTGCGTATCGCCGGAGTCCAGACAAAAAGAGGCAGTGCTTCGGCTCTCTGTTCCGGAACGACAAGCGCCGGAACGACGGCACAGTGGCGCAGCAAGCGCGCCGCAAGCTGCGTGATTTCTCGCCAGCACTCGACGACGGGGGAGGCTTCCTGCGCCCAAACGGTCGGCATTGTCAGAAGGATTTCGGCGGCCTGATCGTTGTCCTTGACGGTTGTTCGATGCAGTTTGCCCTCTGAGTCTCGCAGCCTCAGATCGATTCGAATGTCTTGAGAGGCATCGTCTGTGGCTCTAGCTTTGACGTTAAGGGAAAGCGTTGATGCGGAAATGTTTTCCAATGAGAGGCAGCTGCGAGGAAAGTGCGGCAGGATGACGGCGTTGAGCCATTGATCGGCGGAGGTGAAGACAGGCGTGCGGTTGATGCTGTGCTCGGCGGCGATGAGCAGTTTTCGAATGTCCTCGCGGAAACTGCCGTCGCCCGGCGTCGGCAGGGACTCCGGGAAAAGCGACAGAATGGTTTCGCGCATGGGCTCGAGGCTTGAGTAAGGCAGGTTTCTAAGCTGCGCTAAAGCGGTATCTTCGTCAAGATGTATCGGGTCGGGACGCGATTCTGTAGCCGCTTGAGCCAGTTGAGAGAACGTAAGCGCGTGAGCTGTCGTAGCTGATTGCAGATTGACACCGCGTCGCTTGAGCTCAGCTTGCAGATCAAGTCCGTGCAGCTTGAAAATCAGGAACGGATCGGCATCAATCTGATCGGCTAGACAGTAGAAAACGGCGGCAATGTGTTTGCAAATTCGTGCGCTGTCGGGGCAGGTGCAGCTTGTGTACATGGAGCGCCAGCTGCGCGGAAACAGCTCCATCTTCAAACGAGCGCAGATATCGGCAACAGCCGGCGAGAGCGTGCCTTCAAGAAGTTCGGCAACAAGCGCAGGATCCTGCGCAATGGCGTCGAGCAGCTCCGCTTCCTTTTGTTTGCCCCATTTAGGCAGTCCAATGTTGATCTGATACGGCATGTAGGCCGAGCCGGAGACGAAAGCCTCGATGTTGTGTTCGTGCGCAATCCAAGCGCAGCTCTCTACGTGGCCCGTGTTGTAGTACGTGCGTCCTCTCGGCAGACGATTGTCATAGTCGACGTTGCTAAGAGCGTCGAGCCATTGCTTGCCCCACCAGGTGTTGCCGAAAGTTCTGCGTTTGGCCATGGTTCGGAATGCGTTCAATTCGGGATGGAAAAAGAAAGGCAGAAAGGCCTGACGCCGTTTCTGCCTTGCGATTGCGAAATCTGAAGTCCGCTTAGTGCGAAAGGATCTTCGAGAGGAACTGTTGAGCGCGTTCCGAGCGCGGGGCGCTGAAGAACTCTTCTTTTTTGGCGTCTTCAAGAATTTCACCGGCTTCCATGAAGATCACGCGGTCGGCCACCTTGCGGGCAAAGCCCATCTCGTGGGTCACCACCATCATGGTCATGCCTTCGCGGGCAAGCTCCACCATCACGTCTAGCACTTCGTTGATCATTTCGGGGTCGAGCGCCGAAGTGGGTTCGTCAAAGAGCA
>USBS01000025.1 GCA_900552915.1 uncultured Sutterella sp.
AAGTGTTCGGTTAATTGCAAAATATTAGTTTAGAAGGTGAGCATTTTTGCTCACCTTTTTTATTTTTTTTCATGAAAGCCTCTTCTTTTTCGAGACTATTCATTTCTGTTCCTTCATTGTTAAATTGTGATATCATCATCTGTCGTTGTGCTTCAGGAACATGTGTCAAACTCAGGCAAAAAGAATATTTGTCTGAATTGCACAAAAAGTGAGACATTCCGATAATTTTTTTGAAATTAGCGTCTGTCCCGTCGTTGGTAAAGACTTGGCTTAAGGCTGTATGTTCAGTTGAAAACGGTAAAAGCCAATTACCTGGTTCATTAAAAAATGCGAAGCTTTTCAAATTGGCAAAAGTGCTCATGAAAATATCAGCACCTTCCATTTGTAAATTAGTAAGCTCTTTTAGCTTGTCTGTAATTCCGGCTTTATCGAGGATGTCCTTGAGTTTCTCGACAATGTTCTGCAGTACTTCATCGATCACGCACCGGACACCATCGCAAGGGCTCGCTACAGCGCGATGCGCGAGCGCAGCGTAGGCTTGGGCGCCATGGGCTTTCACGCCTATCTGCAGAAAAACGGCATTGCCTTTGAAAGCGTCGTGGCCAAGGTCACCAACATGGCGATGTTTAGGCACATCAAAAACGAGTGTGCACGCGCCGACAAGATTCTCTGCGAAAAGAGGGGAGCGTGTCCCGATGCGGCCGAATTCGGCGTTGTGCGCCGCTTCAGCCACTGGACGGCGGTGGCTCCGAATGCGTCGTCGTCGCTTATCACCGGCGGCACAAGCCCTTCGATCGAGCCCATCCGAGCCAACGTCTACCGGCAGGATACGATTTCGGGCGCTCATATCGTCAAGAACCGCTTCTTAAAGCAGGTTCTTGCCGAGCGCGGCATGGACACCGACGAAGTCTGGGCCGATTTGATTGCGCACGACGGAAGCATTCAGCACCGCACCGACCTGCCGCAGAATATCCGCGACGTTTTCAAGACCGCGCAGGAAATCGATCAGCGCTGGATCATTGAGCTTGCGGCCGATCGGCAGCCCTTCATCGACCAGGGGCAGAGCGTCAATCTCTTTTTTGCCCCGGATGTTTCGATTGGCTACCTGCACGCCTGCCATTTCCTGGCCTGGAAAAAGGGGCTGAAGTCGCTCTACTACTGCCGCAGCGACAAACTCAGAAAAGCCGACAAGGTCGGACAAATGGCCGTTCGCCGCCGCCTTGAAGATGAAATCGACATGCGCTCGGTTGCCGACAACACAGGCTGCCTTGCCTGCGAAGGATAAAAAAGATGAAAGTCAATGCCTTAAAGCTTGCGGGCAACCGCAATTATTTCAAGCCCTTTGCCTATCCCTGGGCGTACGACGCATTTGTTCAAAGCGAACAGATGCACTGGCTGTGGACGGAAGTGCCGATGATGGAGGACGTCAAGGACTTTCAGTCGAAGCTCACGGATGCCGAACGCGATTTTCTGACCAAGATCCTGCGCTTTTTTACGCAGGGCGACATCGACGTTTCGGGTGCCTACGTCACAACGTACCTGCCGCAGTTTCCTCAGCCCGAAATCCGCATGATGCTTTCGAGCTTTGCCGGGCGCGAGGCGGTACACATCGCAGCATATTCGCACCTCATCGAGACGCTCGGGCTTCCCGAAACCGTCTACAACGAGTTTCTGCAGTACGAGGCGATGGCCAAGAAGCACGACTTTTTCAACGAGTGCTTAAACGAAAACGAACTGGCCGCGCAGATTGCCGCATTTTCGGCTTTTACCGAAGGCATGCAGCTTTTCTCGAGCTTCGTGATGCTTTTGAATTTCCCTCGAAACGGCACACTTAAGGGCATGGGGCAGATCATCGCTTGGTCGATTGCCGACGAAACGCTGCACACCGAATCGATGACGAAGCTTTTCCGTGAGTACATTACGCAGAATCCGCATCTGTGGAACGACGAACTCAAGGCGCGCATCTACGGCATTGCCGAAACGATGGTCGATCTTGAGGACCGATTCATTGAGCTCTCGTTCGGCGTAAGCGAAATGAAAAGACTCACTCGAGATGAAGTGAAGAGCTACATCCGCTACATCGCCGATCGGCGACTGATGGGGCTCGGCCTTAAGCCCATCTTCAACTCTGGAAAAAATCCCCTCAACTGGGTGGATGCGATGCTCGGCGTCACGCACACGAACTTTTTTGAAAACCGCGTTGTGGACTACGCCAAAGGGGCGCTCACCGGTTCCTGGGGAGACGTGTGGGGAGCCGCTGGCAAAACCGATGCTTCGCTAGAAGAACTTCCTGCGGATTGATTGCGGTCAGTGTGACATTTGCATGGCTTGGATCTTGGTGTTGTAACTCGGATATCGTGCAAAATCCGGCCGCTTCTTATTTGCGCATCGTGCTATATCGTATATTGTTATACTCGGATTCCGTGATTTTCTTTTCAAAAACAACTGATAAATCAGTTGGTTAAGCGAGTTCGGGATGATTGAGCGGAAAGCGATGAAGTTTAGTGCTTCCCGGTGGCTCGATCTTTTATCAAATATTTGGTTGCTGATGGACGGTATGACTACATCGAAACAGGTTCGCTACTTTGCATTCGACAAAATGTCAAGGTCATCGTCATTCCCTCTGAGGAGGAGTCTTTTCGGCTGAATCCGCTTGATTTTGAAGAGTTTCTCGGAGCCACAGGCAACGTGCCGCTTGCTGCACTTATACGCGATAGTTTCGAAAAGCAGGAGGCGCTTCTGCCGGGAATTCAGGAGCCTTGATAGATAAGGGAAAAATTCAAAACTTTTTGGTTATCCATCATTGTATCCATCATCCCGATGCGATACGAAATTTTGTTGATCTAAGTCACGTTTTTATGACATTTTTGAGAGCAGGGATGGCGATCCGAGCTGGCTCTCATTCCGTATCAGAACGGATGTTTCCAATGAACCGATTGCTGGTTGAGGGGCTCATTGGAGGGAATGGAGGCGGGAGGTAAGCGGCAGCTAAAAGGACAGCCAGACTGAAGAAAAAAAGCATCCGCGAATTTGACCATGATGGCCAAAAGGCGGATGCTTTTTTTGGGGCTGCCTTGAGGCAGTGGAACTGGGACGTGGGCGCGGAATTTCGAATCTCGATAAAAAAGCCCGGATTACAAGGCCTGCGCCCTTAATCTGAATTGATGAGGGGATCGCATCCCCAGCTGTGAATGGGGCCGAGTTCCATTGTAATAAGATATCCAACGAGTCACAGTATCCTGCGCCTCCTTTCGGCTGCTGAAGCAGCCGGATAACGGTAACGTTTCCCGCTTCAGGGTTGCCCAAAATGATTCGGCCGGAGCGTTGTCCCAGCATTGCCCACGCTCGCTCATAGAGCCACTGATGCCCTGGCGCAGCAAAAATTCCTGAAAAACATGGCTGCAGTACTGTGAGCCTTGATCACTGTGAAAAATCAAGCCAGGAGCCGGGTGCTCATTGGCAATAGCTATACGCAGGGCGTCCACAACCAGAGACGTTTTCATGGTGGAGTCAAAACTGTAGCCAACCAGGCAACGACTGGCCAGATCAAGCACACTGGCCATGAATAACCAGCCCTCGTCGGTTGGGATGTAAGTGATGTCTCCGCACCAAGCCTGATTGATCGCATAGCGGTTGAACTGACGGTCAGTCAAATTCGGTAGCCGTGCCAGATTGTGGTTGCTGTCTGTGGTGGCAACGTATTTGCGATGGTAGCGATGGAAGATGCCGTTGCTTCGTAAAAGTCTGCGCAGGCGCTTAAAACCAACGCTCAAGCCCTGTTGGCGCAACGCAAGGTACAGGCGCATCACTCCGGGAACCTGCTTGCCGCAGCGACTGATAACGGAGCGCACATGACAAAGCAACTCAGCATCGCTGTGATGCACTCCGTGGGGGTGGTATCGATCAACCTTTAGCCACTGATAGTAGCCGCTGGTACTGATCCTCAGCAGGGCGGCAGCCTTTCGAACACTGATGAGTTTTTTGCGCCCGATGAGTTTGCTGTCCAAACAAGTCTTTAAAAAAGCGTACTTCACTTGGGCAGCTTGGCAAAGTACGCTGCTGCTTTTTTTAAGAAGTCGATTTCGGCCTGTTGCTGGCGAACCTGAAGGCGCAATCGTTTGAGTTCTTCAAGCTCATTGCGTTGTAGTTCAGGCATACGGGCTTGTGCCGTGGTAACCCAGTGGCTGAGTGTCTTGGGGTTAACTCCCAAAGCTTGAGCAACCTCGATTTGTGTCTGTCCCTGATTGACGAGCTCAAGAGCTGTTCTTCTGATTTCTGGACTGTAACGTTTCGGCATTCTGAAACCTCCTTTTGATACATGGCTTATAGCCGTATTCGTTTTGAGATTCAAAATTCCGCAACGATGACCTTAGTTCATTCAACCTGTCCAGAATTTCGATACCAGTTCAAGTTTTGTACTGAACCCTGTACTGGACAAGTTTTTGAGAAAGTCTCACTAAAAATAAGCAATTGTGAGACAGTTTGAAATGCCCTGATAAAGCAAAATTTCCAAATATTTTCAGATGCTTATAACACAAAACCCCTCGATGAACTTAAGCATCAAGGGGTGTGTTCCTGGCGGAAGGAGAGGGATTCGAACCCTCGATGCCCTAAACGGACATGCCGCCTTTCCAGGGCGGTACAATCAACCACTCTGCCATCCTTCCGCGGTCTCTGTTTAACAGATCAAATTTTTAGCTCTCCTGAATCGGAGAATGCGCATTATGCCTACTCTTGACCGATTGTGCAAGAGGATGCGGCGAAGAAGTTCAAAACTTCCAGACCTAGTGGCACCAATCGCCCAGTTATGGGCGTGAAACCTTGCTCAAACGAGTGTTTGGATTACTGTCAGTTTGTCTTAGATGTGACGGCGCCAAACCAGTCTATAATCTTTGTTAATACGCATTTTTCGCAAATTTTTAGCGAAAAATGGGAGTTGATCTATGCTTCTGCGCTTTTCAGTACAAAATTACTTGAGCTTCAAAACTGTACAAACCCTGGAGCTAATTGCCAATACACGACACAAGGAAAGCCTTGACCTCAATGCTTTCAAGACTGAGTGTTCGCTCTTTCCCAGAGTCCTCAAGACGGCTGCGATTTTGGGGCCGAATGCATCCGGAAAGTCAAACTTGCTCAAGGCGCTCCAGACGTTGCGTGCGCTTGTCATTCGCAAAGAAGTTGCCGGGCCTAATCCAATGGCTCTCGTGAAACCATTCCATTTCGTCGAAAACGAGCAGCAGGAGCCCGTATCTTTCGATGTTCAGCTGCTTTTAGATGGCATTCCTTACGAGTACTTCCTTTCGGTCAGCAACGGTATTGTTGTCGGCGAGTCTCTCCGTATGCATGGAGGAGAGGGAAAGCGTTGGCGTACTGTTTTTGATCGTGTTTTGGACAAAAGCCAAACAGCCCCAGCTTACGCCTATAGCTATGGAAGCGGTTTCGGAGCTGGGAAAAAAACGCTCGAAGCAAGAACAAGTCCCGACGCAACGTTTCTAGGGACCGCTGTTTTGTTTGACATTGAGGCAGTTGCGTCGGTCTATCGTTGGTTTAAGGATCAGCTCGTTGTTATTAACGAAAGAGCCTCACTCAACGAACTCTTCACGATCGGAAGAATGGCCGAGGATCTGCCCTTTAAAGAATCTGTAGCGCAGCTTATGAAGGCGGCAGATCTTGGTATTTCCGGCATTCAGATTCAAAAGCAGAAAATTCCTGCGATGTCGGTAGCTGTTAATCCGCTCAAGGGGGAGGCGCAGGTCAAGAACGAAGACAGAGAAGTTGTTTCGGTCACGCTCAGCCATGAAGTGGACGGTAGATCGTGGACTCTTCCTTTTGAAGAAGAGTCTTTGGGAACTAGGCGGTTTCTTCATCTAGCAGGACCTTTGATTGACCTGCAGAATAAAGAAATCACTTTGTGTTTCGACGAATTGGAAGCGAGTCTGCATCCGCTTCTGTTGGAAGCGATTCTCGAAATGTTCCAAAGGAAAAATCCCCATCCTGCTGGGGCACAGTTGATATTTACGACGCACTGCGATTCTCTGCTGGACAATAACACGGTCAATCCCAATGTAACTCTGCTGCGTCGGGACCAGATTTGGTTTGTGGACAAAAATCGTCAGTTAGAAAGTAGTCTTTACTGCTTGGATGAGTTTACCGTCAGAAAAGCTGAATCCGTTCGACGCGGTTATCGGATCGGGCGCTACAAAGCTATTCCGTTGCCTTTTGAGCTTGGGGAGTGAAGATGGCAAGAGCTTCCCAGATGCTGCAGGCGCGGAAAAAGCGACGCAACTTGCCGGGACAGGCAACGCTTGTGATCGTCGAAGGACAGACGGAAGAAAAGTATTTCACGGATCTTGCCGCCTATTACAGAAGTCTGAGCACATTTGTTCTGCGCGGACAAGGTACGGATGCCGTTTCTCTTGTCGACTATGCAGCCAGGCTGTATCTGAATGGCCGACAAGGAAACAGCCGACAGCAGCGCGCAAGTGCCAAATGCTTTCCCGCCAGGATCTTTGACAAAATCTTTATCGTTTTTGATGAGGATGAGAGACCTGAGCAAAGAAGGAAGGCTTTGGTGGCTATCGATGCTTTCAATGCCAAGAACAAAAAGGTGAAGATGGTAGCCTGTGATTCGCGGCCGGATTTTGAGCTCTGGGTTCTTTTGCATTACGAAAAACTGCATCCGAGACCTTATCGAATCGCAGATATTGACGCCAAGTTGCACAAGCACATGAGTGATTATTCGAAGGCGATGGATGGGCTTTTTGCCCGAGTGCATGACAAAACAGAGACAGCCGTTCAGAATGCAAATTTTCTCCGCAACAGCAAGGACAGAGAAGAAGCGGACTGCTTCACAAATGTTGATGTGTTGGTGGCGCAATGCCAACGGAATTGAACGGGAACTCCCCGTAACGTCCTTGGCTCGGTGAGTCTCTTTCGGTGGGCTCAGTTCGAGCTCTGAGAAGTGCTCTCGCGTCAAATTGCCTTTTTGAACTTGTTTTATTGCGAGAACGTTACCGGCTTATCGCCGCTGGTTCTCAGTGCTTCAAGCCCCTCATCGGTGAGCTTGCCCAGATTCGTGAGATCGTCGTTCCACGGGAAGTCCACAAGAAAGACGGCAATGTTGCCCCAAGGCTTGTAAATCGTCATGGTGCCCTGCGGGATATCGAAGTGGCGAACCGTGTTTTCCACTTTGATCGCAGGCTTCGGGTAGGCGATGCGCTCTTTTGACCCGAAATTTTCGAAGGTCAGGGTCATCGGTAAACGCGCGGCGAAGTTGCGCGCATCCGGGTTTTCTGCGAGTTCGATCGGATAGTGTTTTCCGTCGATCGTCATTTGAATGGTTTCGGCCATGGTAGCTCCTGCAACAAATAGTCCCAGACAGGCAAGAACGGAAGCGGTGAACGTTTTGGTCAGCATGTCGGATCCTCAAAAAAACGGGGTTTGGTTGGAAGCTACTGTAACGCCTGGCTTGAGAGCATCTATGCGCCTGCGTCGCAAAATATTGCCCGGAACATCCAAGTCACCTCTTTCTTCGAAGCAAAATCGCAATTGTCTGTTTCCGGCTGTCGCTGAAAGCTCTGCAGGCACTAATATGTCGCAGCTTCGCTCGCTTGGCGATTGCACCGACGGCAATTCGTCAGGCACGAACTCGGCACAACGATCTCAATACAAATACTTTCTTGAATGACCACCTTCGCCGATCAAATCACAGAACTCACTGCCTTTGCCCATCGTGCGCTTGAATCCGTTCCAGGCCGAAACGAAGCCGAACGTCTTGCTAAGTATCCTACTGAGGCACTCCTTGCAGCTGCACAAGAAATTACCCGCACGCATGCAAGCCGCACATTCAATCTTTGCGGCATTGTCAATGCCAAGTCCGGCCGCTGCAGCGAAGACTGCGCCTGGTGCGCTCAGTCCCGCCGTTTTGAAACGGGCATCCAAATTTATCCGCTTATCGATCGGGAAAAAACACTCGCTGCCGCCAAAGCCGCTCAGGCAAACAGCATTACGCGTTTTTCGCTTGTCACAAGCGGACGAAAGCTATCGGCACGGGAAGTGCGCGAAACGGCTGATCTTGTGCGGGCTATTCGCGAACAAACCGATTTGCAGGTGTGTCTTTCGGCAGGATTATTGAAGGAGTCCGAGCTTCGTACGCTCTTTGAAGCGGGCGTCGTACGTTGCCACTGCAATCTGGAGTCGAGTCCGGAGTACTTCGGAAAGCTCTGCACCACGCACACGATTGAAGACAAAATTCGAACAATCCGGTCTGCCCGTGCTGTCGGCATGGATGTCTGCTCGGGCGGCATCATTGGCATGGGCGAAGCAGAGCCCGATCGTATTCATTTGGCGCTTACGCTGCGGGAACTCAATATCGGCTCGATTCCGATCAACATTCTTTCACCCATCAAGGGTACGGCTTTAGCCGATCAGCCCCTTTTATCCGACGAAGAAATTCTGCGTGCCGTGGCTCTTTTTCGACTCATCAATCCGACGGCTCAGTTGCGTTTTGCGGGCGGTCGCGCCCGCTTGAGTCAGGCCGTGCAGAAAAGAGCGCTTGAAGTCGGCATCAATGCAGCTATCGCCGGCGACATGCTCACCACGAAAGGAAGTGCCGTCGAATCCGACAAGGCGCTTATTCGCGAAGCGGGCTACGACACGGACTCGGTTGCCGATTTCGATGCCGCGCATCTGTGGCACCCGTATGCCTCGGCTACCCTGCCGCCGCCGGTCAATGTTGCCGCAGGCGGCCATGGCGCCCGAATCGTTCTGGCCGACGGCAGAGAACTGATCGACGGTACGTCAAGTTGGTGGTGTGCTGCGTTCGGATACAACCGTCCGGAGATCGTGCACGCGATTCAAAAGCAAGCCGAGACGATCAGCCACGTGATGTTTGCAGGCTTTACACACGATCCTGCCGTGGAACTCGGCAAACGACTTGTGAAGCTGCTTCCCGAAGGACTTGCCAAAATCTTTTATGCCGACTCGGGATCGGTGGCGGTGGAAATCGCATTAAAGCTCGCGGTGCAGTACCAAATTGCACAGGGGCGTCCGTCGCGCACCAACTTCGTTACGATCCGAAAGGGCTACCACGGCGATACGTGGAATGCGATGAGCGTCTGCGATCCTGTGGCAGGGATGCATGGCTTGTTTGCCGGCAGCCTGCAGCCGCGCATCTTTATCGACGAGCCCAAATCGGTGTTCGGGGGCAGTTGGGATCCGTCCGACGTCGACGAACTCAAAAAGGTTCTTGACGAGCGTGAAAGCGAAATTGCCGCGTTGATTTTGGAGCCGATCGTGCAAGGTGCAAGCGCTATGCGCTTTTACCATCCGCAATTTTTAAAGGAAGCCAAACGCCTGGCCGAGGCCCGCGGAATCCTGCTGATTGCCGACGAAATCGCGACCGGCTTCGGACGAACCGGTAAACGTTTTGCCTGCGACTGGGCAGGCATTCGTCCGGACATCATGACGCTTGGAAAAGCACTCACAGGCGGCGCACTGACGCTTTCTGCAGTTTGCACCACCAATGCCGTTGCCGATGCCGTGAGTTGTCATGCTCCGTACGCGCTCATGCACGGTCCCACATTCATGGCAAATCCGATTGCCTGTGCGGCTGCCGCGGCGGCACTCGACGTCTACATGTCGCAAGACTGGGAAGCACGGGTGCACGCAATCGAGTGCAAGCTCCAAGCGGGACTGGAGTCGATGCGCGGCATGCCCGGAGTACGCGACGTACGTGTGTGCGGTGCAATCGGTGTGGTGGAAGTCGAACGCTCAGCAGACAACCGAGTGCTTGCGCCCGCCTTTGTTCGGGAAGGCGTTTGGGTACGGCCTTTCGGAAATATCTTTTATCTGATGCCGCCTTTTGTGGTTTCAGACGACGAATTGGATCGGCTGCTTGCCGCTTTCCGAAAAGTGACGACAGCCTGGATCCGAAACAAACTTTGAGAGTTCCGATATGACCGAAATAATCAAGCCCGACTTGCCCGCGAGTCTTGACGACGGTACTTACTTCGTCAGCGGCATCGACACCGACGCAGGCAAAACCGTCTGCACGGGGTGGTTGGCGCGCGAACTGATGAATGCAGGCCGCCGTGTAGCTACCATGAAGTTTGTTCAGACGGGCAGTAGCGACGCTCAAAGTCCCGACATCGTGCTTCATCGCCGCATCATGGGCGTTGAATTGCCCGAGGATGCCCGGCGCATTACGGCTCCCGAATGCTTTACGTATCCGGCCTCGCCCGATCTGGCCGCCAGAATGGACGGACGCTCAATTGACTTTGAACGGATTGAAACGTGTGTGGCTCTTCTTGAGCAAGCCTATGACGTGGTATTGGTCGAAGGGGCCGGAGGGCTGATGGTGCCGCTTACGGAAAACCTGACGACTATCGACTATGTAAAGCAGCGGCAGTGGCCTATGCTTTTCGTCACTTCCGGCAAGCTCGGTTCGATCAATCACACGTTGCTTTCCTGGGAAGCTCTTGCCAACCGCCAAATAACGCTTTCCGCCGTGATCTACAACTGCCACAACCCGATGCCCGACGCTCTGATCGATGCCGATACGCGTGTCTATCTGCATCGGTCGGCGCAGCAAGCCTTCCCCGAAGCGCTTTGGCTTGAATGCCCGATATTGAACAGCGAGGAGATCGGCTGATTGCACCCGTCTTAACATGACGGCCGTCGATCCTATTTCGACTTGCTAAAAACCTTCGAAGCATCTGCTCGGCAATCGGAAAAACTTAAGCCTGCCGACACCTTGCTTTTGATAGAATGCACGGGCTTTTAATCGGAAATGCGCCTTCAGACTGCCGCTGCAGTTTTTCGAAGGTGTAGACGGGCCTGATAGGCCCATTGAAGTTACTTTAATCGGACGAATTTCATGCTTCTTGAGTTGTTTCGCAATCACAAGCGCTGGCTGATGTTCATTGCCATGGTTCTTGTGATTCCCAGCTTTGTGGTGACGGGTATCTATTCCTACAACCGCATGATCAGCGACGACGGCGCCATCGCCAAGGTCGACGATCAGTCGATTCTGCCGCAGCAGTTCGACGAAGCCAAGCGCCAGCGCCTGGAAAACCTGCGCGTGCGCCTCGGTGAAGAATTCCGCTCCAATATGCTTGACAGCCAGGAGGCCAAGGTGGCTCTTCTGGAAGCGATCATGAACGAGCGCAGCCTCATCGGCGAAACTGCCATGGAAGACATCCATGTGAGCGAGCAGGTTGCCATTGAAATGATCAAGACCTTTCCGCGCTTTCAGACCAATGGCAAGTTTGACACCGAGAAGTATTCCAACTACCTTGCCGCAACCGGCATGAGCGACGAATACTTCGTTCGTGTGATGGTGGGTGATATCAGCCGCACGCTTCTTACCGAGGGCATTACCCGTACGACGCTTGTTCCCGATACGACGGCCCGCAACATTTACAACCTGCTCACCGAAAAGCGCGATGCCGCTCTTCACACGCTCTCCGTGACCGACTATGTCGGCAAGGTGAAGGTAAGCGACGAGGACGCTAAGAAGTACTGGACGGACAACCAGAGCCAGTTCCAGCGCCCCGATGCCATCAACGTCGAGTACGTGGTCTTTACGCCGGATCTCTTCCGCGATGTGCAACCCAGCGAAGAAGACATCAAGACTTTCTACGAACAGAATCTGAATCGCTTCAAAGCGCCGGAAGAACGCCGCGCCTCGCACATTCTTATCGACTTTGCTCAGGGCAAGGACAAGGCCAAGGCTAAGGCCGAAGAAATCTTCAAGCAGGTCAAGGCCGACCCGAAGAGCTTTGCCGATGTCGCCAAGAAGGAATCCGTCGATCCGGGCAGCGCCAAGGAAGGCGGTGACCTCGGCTGGTTCGGCAAGGGCATGATGGTGCCGGCTTTTGAAGAAGCTGTCTTCAATGCCAAGGAAGGCGACATTGTTGGTCCCGTGGAAAGCGAATTCGGCTACCACGTGATTTCCGTGACCGGCATCAAGGCTCCGGCCGCCAAGCCGCTTGCGGATGTGCGCGACGAAATCGTCAAGCTCTACCAGGATCAGGAAAGCCAGAAGCGCTTTGCCGAAGAAGCCGACAACTTCACGAACATGGTCTATGAACAGAGCGAGTCTCTGAAGGGGGTGATTGAGAAGTACAACCTCAAGCCCGTGACCGTGAACAATGTTGCGGCCGAAGGCCCGACCGATTCCCTTCAGAAGAAGTTCCTCAATCCGCATGTGATGGAAAACCTCTTCGGTGAGGAATGCCTTGTTGAAAAGCGCAACACGCAGGCCATTGAAGTTGCTCCCAATACGCTCATCGCCGCCCGTGTGAACGCTTATATGCCTGCACACATCGCCAAGTTTGAAGATGTGCGCGCCGACATCAAGTCGATGCTCACGACTCAGCGTGCACTCGACGCTGCCGAGAAGGACGGTCAGGCGCTGCTTGCTAAGGTTAAGGACGGTTCCGCTAAGGACGTGAAGTTCGACAAGGCCGTGACCGTGTCCCGCTCGCAGCCGCAGGGTTGGGACTTCAACCTCATCAATTCGCTCATGCGCGTTCCCGCGAAGTCGCTCCCGACCGTGATCGGCGTGCGCACGCCCTCGGGCTACACGCTTGTGAACATCACCAAGAGCGAAACGATTGAGCCGGAAAAGGCCGCTCTTGACGGCACGCGCAACGAATTGGCCGGCATGTTCGGACAGGCCGAACAGACGGTCTACTTCGACAGCCTGCGCACCAAGCACAACGCTGTGGTTCTCAATAAGGACTACCTGCCGGGTGCCGAAAAGAAGACCGAACAGCAGTAAGTTTTCTTAAGTCTGCAAATTGCCGCCGCATTGGCCTTTGGAAGATCGAAGGCTGGTGCGGCGGTTTTTTGTCGCCTTTACACCCGTTCGGAGGTAGCCAGCTGCCGAGACGCGACCTAATCTGCGTCAACAGATACGGACGAAGGATTGCAGCCTTTCGGTCGTCTCAGTTTCCACAATTTGCAGAGTGACGCCTGCTTTTCGGCTCGTGCTTGCTGCTTTCCGGCGGGTGCGGCTGAAGGCGGGCGTTTTTTTTCACAGCCAGTCGTAGAGTGTCTTTGCAAAGAGCGCGCAGAGAACGATAAGAATGATGGGGCGCACTGCCGCCGCGCCGTTTTTGACCACAAGCGTTGCACCCAGATAGTGGCCTGCGATGCCGAAAAGGCCGGCGATAAGGCCGAGCTGCCAGTCGACTTGACCGGCCAGAGCAAATGTAAAGAGTGCGGCTCCGGCGCCTGCGATGTTGACGACTTTTGTTTGGCCTGAGGCTTCGCGTACGTCCAAGCCCGCCAGTGTCGAAAACGAGACCAACAAAAACGTTCCCGATCCCGGACCGTAGAAACCGTCGTAGGCATTGCAAACGAAGGCGCAGGAAGAGAGAATTCCGACGCGTTTGCCGTAAGGCATATCTACGTGCCGAGAGTCAGTCTTGCGTTTTCTGAGCACGATGAACGCGACGATCGGAAGCAGTGCGACGAGAATGATTTCGAAGACACGCGGCGGCAGATTGAGCGCAATGGAAGCGCCTGCGTAGCTGCCGACGAAGGAAACGGCGACCGGAATAGGCGAGAGCTTCCAGTCGACAAAACCGCTTCGCGCCAGTTTCCAGATGGAAGCTGCTTTGCCCATGCAGCTTGAGAGTTTGTTGGTGCCGATTGCAAGATGCGGAGGGATACCCGCGAGAAGGTAGGCAGGCACGGCAATCAGGCCGCCGCCACCGCCCACAGCGTCGACGAAACCGCCGAGAAAAATCAGCGGGCAGACAAGCAACAGCGTAGACACATCCATGACGACCTCAGAGCGGAGTAGCGCTCAAAGCGGTTTCGCTTCTCGACCATTCAGCGTGCACAGATAGCGAGTGGACGGTCCTTTTCCTTCAACCGCTACTTGTCCATTGGCCTTCAGTTTTCTCAGTAGCTTGAAGATTGTCGGGGAGCTCAGCTTGAGATATGTTTCGATTTCAGCCCGAGTCCTTCCGTTGGGGCTGTTTTTCACGTATCGCAAAAGCTCAGCCTCTCGTCCCGATTGTTGGGTATTGACGCGCGGCAACTCGATGAGAAACGACCGGACAATTTGCTGCAGTTTCGGTTTCTGAGGATAAGCCGAGTAGGCTTTGAAAATATCGCCAAAACCAGTTCCGGCTTTTTCCATCCAGCGCAAACGCATGAAGATTTCAGCCAATTTTTCATTGCGGCAGAAGCTTGCGCCTTCCATCAGTGCTTCCTCGAGCGTCAATTCTGGAGGTATGCCGCCCGGTGTGAAAAAGGTGATGACATCTGGATGGATGTTGATTGCAACTTGCAGCTGCGATGAGTAATCGCGATGAGCGAGCGTATTCGTAAGAGCCTCTCTGAGAGCAATTTTGGGCCACGGATAGATTTCCCTTCGTGCGAAGTTGTCGGTCTCCTTGTCAATAAAAGGTGTATTGATTTGTTCGAGTCGTTCCCGAACCGAAATCCATTGCTGCAGGATGGATCCACTGAACCGATCCGATGTCTCGACCTGGCCGGAAGCAGCGTAAGTGTTAACAATTACACGAAACGGATTTTGATCTGAGAGAAGCAGAGCGAGATTGGTGAATTCCCGATCGCGGTTTAGAAGACCATATCCCAGTCGATGGGTTTCAGAGAAGGGAACTTGCAGATTGTCAAAAATACGCTCCGACTGATTGAATGTCAGATTCGTATCGTTGCTCGGCCGACTTTCCCAAGTTCGCGGGTCTCCGCGCTGGATGATGCGAACAACTTCGTCGAGAGTTGCAGGAACGGTTTGTCCGCCGAGACGGATGTAGACGCCGCCCTCTGTTAGAAGTTTGCCTCGCAATCCGTACGGCTTTCTGGTTCCGGGAGCAACAAGAATCGTCGTCAAGACTTTGCCGTCAATTACTTGTTTTCGAATATCGAGCAGGGCAGACATCGACGGTTCAACGCCATCGCGTGCAAAGCGGCGGGCACTGCGTTCAACCAGATCGAAGTTGCAGCCGACAAGTTCCCCGTTGTCCGCTACACCAATCTGCAAAACGCCGCCCATGTCGTTTGCGAAAGCGATCATCGTTTTTTTAGCCGTATCGCTCCATTCTGCTTTAAATTCAAGCGTTTGACTCTCTGGTTCGAGAAATTTCATGTGCAGAAAAATCTATAAAACTATAAAATTCGGTTTTATAGATGTTACCAGATGGGGTAATTTTTTTTATAGATTAATCTGGTTGCGAGAGTTTTGTTTGGAAAGCCCGAGGCTTATGCATTCGGGCCTATCGGAAAATCAGAGACGGCCGGACTACTTTGTTCCGGTCGAACCGAAGCCGCCTTCGCCGCGAGAGCTCGCTTCAAAGTCGGTCACGAGTTCAAACTCGGGCTGCACGACCGGCAGCACGACGAGCTGTGCAAGCCGCTCGAAGGGTTCGAGCACGAAGGGTTCTTTGCCCCGGTTCCAGGTGCTGATCATCAGTTCTCCCTGGTAGTCGGAATCGATGAGGCCGACAAGGTTGCCCATCACAATGCCTTTTTTGTGGCCCATGCCGCTGCGCGGAATGATGACGGCGGCGTAGTTGGGGTCGCCGATGTGAATGGCAAGTCCCGTTTTTACGAGCACCGTTTCGCCGGGCGCAATCGTGATGGGAGCGTCGAGCAGAGCGCGCAGGTCGAGCCCGGCCGATCCGGGGGTAGCGTAGTGCGGCAGATGCTCGCGCATGCGTTCGTCAAGGACTTTGAGTGCGATTTTCATTTGTTAATTCGGATTTTTGGTGTCTTCGGTCTTCTTGGCGCGGCGGATGCGTTCGACCTTCTGTCGGTTGTGCAGCGCGAGCACAAGACCGCCGAATGTTACGAACATTCCGACAGGAATCAAGTTCTGCAGCTCGTGGTACTGCATGCCGGTGCCGATGCAAAACACGCCCAGCACGGCGACGATAGAGCCCGCGAAAACCAACAGCTTCGGAATCGACTCGGAGTTGACGGGAACAGCACCCGGAGAAGACTGTGCTTCTTGAGCGACTTCGCCTGTTCGGCGCACCATCACGACACCGGGCAACTCATCGCTTACCGAGACTCTGAGCCCTTGAACTCGGGCATTGCCGCGTTCGATTTGCTTGAGAAACTCGATGTAATCGCCGTTGGCAGGCTCCAGCGTTTTTTCGTCCAATTTGAAGGCCATCGTCATGCCTCCTTTTTCAGATCAGCGGCAATGCGCCCAATGATGAGGTGCGCCAGTGTCTCTTTCGTGACCGGGCCTGATGATTCTTCAGAGGCAGCCGTTACCAAAACCGCGTCGTTCAAGTCGGATCCGATAGCGGAGCGTGCATTGTTGGCCACAATCAAACGGGCATGCTTGCGCACGAGTTTGCCGCGGGCGTTTTCAAGAACGTTCTCCGTTTCGGCAGCAAATCCGACACAGTAGAGCGACGGAAAATCGTGCGCAGTCTGCGCGAGAATGTCGGGATTTTCAGTAAGCCGCAGTTGCGGCGGTTCGTCGCTTTTTTTGATTTTTCCTTCGCTTAAGGCTTGTGCTTTCCAGTCGGCCACGGCAGCAACGCTCACGAAAACGTCGGCATTTGCTGCAACTTTGCGCACGGCTGCGTTCATTTGATCTGCCGAACGTACGCGTTCAAGCTCAACACCGTAAGGGGGTTCGATTGCCGTGGGGCCCGAAATAAGCACCACGCGTGCGCCAGCTTCGAAAGCGGCCTGAGCGATTGCGTAGCCTTGTTTCCCCGAACTGAGATTGGTGATGCCGCGAACGGGATCGAGTGCTTCGTAGGTGGGGCCGGCGGTAACGATCATGGTTTTGCCGGCTAGCGTCTGAGGCGAGAGCAGTCGAGCCGCATGAGCAGCAATTTCAGAGGGTTCGATCATACGACCGGCACCGCTCACACCGCAGGCAAGCTCTCCGTCGGCCGGACCGAGCACCGCAATGCCGTCGTTTTTAAGCTGCGTGACGTTGCGCTGTGTGGCAGGTTTAGCCCACATGTTGCAGTTCATAGCAGGACAGACGGCGACGGGGGCGGAACTGGCCAGAATTGCAGAACTCACCGGATCGTCGGCGATGCCGTGAGCGGCCTTGGCGAGGATATTGGCGGTTGCGGGAGCCACAATCAAAAGGTCGCAGTCGCGGCTGAGCTCCAGATGCTCCATTGCACCGCTGATCGAACCGTAAACAACTCGATGACCGGTGAGCGCCTCGAAGGTAAGAGGGCCCACAAACTGCGTTGCCGCTTCGGTCATGCACACGCGCACACCAGCGCCCGACTTCACCAAGAGTCGTACAAGCTCGCAGGTTTTGTAGGCGGCGATACCGCCTGTAACGGCCACCGTAATGTTCTTTCCCTTGAGGCGGGAATAAAGTTTTTGCGTCATTTCGGTCAATCTAACGGACACACAACCGCAGGCCGCGGTTTTCTTGCGACCAAGTATAGCCGTGTGCAGGCTGCAGTCGCGTCGAAATCACGGCGCTTAGCGCGGTTACGAAAGCTCGCGGATCTTTTCGAGCACCGCTTCGACATGCCCCGGGACTTTCACGCCGCGCCACTCGAACGCAAGTTTGCCCTGCGGGTCAATCAGAAAGGTCGAGCGTACGATGCCGCGGCAGGGCTTGCCGTACATGACCTTGGGTTTAATGACGTCGAAAAGCGTGCACAGCGCTTCGTCCTTGTCGCTGACAAGTTCAATCGCAAGTTCTTGCCGAGCGCAGAAGCCTTCGTGTGTTTTCACAGAGTCGCGAGAGACGCCGACAACTTTAGCGTTGAGCGCTTCGAAAGCATCCTTGGCGGCGGTAAAGTCGCGGGCTTCAAGCGTGCAGGCCGAAGTGTTGTCTTTTGGGTAAAAGTAGAAAACGACCCAACGGCCGCGCTGGTCATCGAGGTCGAATTCGCCGGCCGTGGATATGCCGCGTACGCCTGTGACACTTTCGCCGATCTGGAACATGATCTTCTCCAAACAAATTGCTGTGTCGGCAGTTTACCAACCGACGATGCACGAATCCGAAAGGTGACAGCTCCCCGTCCGAATTCAGAGAAATTCGGGCGAGGCTTCTCGATTCTC
>USBS01000026.1 GCA_900552915.1 uncultured Sutterella sp.
TGACCGAGCTCAGGCAGCAAACCGCCGTGCGCTTTTCGTCGGTCGGAAGGAAAATTTCCGTGCACAAATTCGAGCCGTGAATCTTGAGGCCCTTTTCGGAAAGCCATGTCGGAAGCGCCCGGTTGGCGGCATCGGTGAAGACCAGATACGGCTCGCCTGTGTGCATGCGCATCTCAAGAATTCGCTGCCAGAGGTCGCGCGCACTCACCTTCTCGACCACTTTACCCGTAGCCGGGTGCTTGAGCTCCCAGGTGTCGTCGTAGTCGGCGTCGCGCATGCTCGCTTCGATTTTGCGCATGAAGGCGTCGCTGATGTTGATGCCGTGATGCAGATTGAGCGCGCGCATGTTGGGATCGCCCGTGGGCTTTCTCATTTCGATGAACTGCACGATGTCCGGGTGATCGATCGAAAGAAACGCCGCATAGGATCCCCTGCGCGTGGAACCTTGGCGGTACGCCAGGCACGCCGCATCGTAGACCTTCAGGTGCGGCATCACGCCTACGCTCTTATCGTCGGCGCTGCGGATGGCTACGTGAATGCCGACGCCGCCTCCGAGCATCGAAAGCCAGTTGACTTCGGAAAGCGTATCGACAAGACCTTCCGCAGTATCGGGCATGTAGCTCATAAAGCACGAAATCGGAAGACCTCGCTTGTTGCGCCCGAAACTCAAAATCGGCGTGGAAAAGCTCAGCCAGTGGCGGCTGGCATAGTCATAGATGCGCTGCGCATGCTCGGGATTACTTGCAAAACTTTCGGCCACAAAGGCATAGCGTTCCTGCGGCGAGGTTTCGTCTTCGCGCATGTAGCTTTCACGCAAACGCTGCAGCCCCAATTCATCGAAAAGTGCGTCGCGTGAGAAATCCAACTCAAGAGTCATGTTCTTAATACCCAATGTTGTACGGAGGGAGTTCGCTTGTTTCGCCCTTCCGAAATAGCAGTCGCTGAAAATACTATATGTGGTACAACCCATTGGCAACGCCACAAAATCATGCAGATTTTGAAGTGATTTCGACGTCAATACCCTGATAAATCAGCGCAAACGCCTGTTTGGCCCCAATCTGCCTGCTGTAAAAATTTTTTCGCTCGAACTGTCAAATTTGGCAGTCCGCAGATCGAAAGTCGTCGCCTTCGATTCTCGGCTATCGCGTTTGCGCGAAAATACGGCTCTTGAGTGTTTCCGATGTTTTTTCTTGCTCTATGACTCGAACACACCTCGTCCGCCTTTTTGCGCTGCTGACCTCGGCCGTAGCCCTCCAATCGGCCCATGGCTTTGAGCTTGTGATCGCACACAGCAACGACACACACAGCTTTGCGGCCGGCATAGATGCTGCCGGCAACCCCTGCTACAACGACAAAGCCTGCTACGGAGGCTATGCACGACTTGCCGCTGCCGTGAAGTCCGTCAGAAGCAGCAACCCTGCTGTGCTTTATTTGGACGCGGGCGACACATGGATGGGCACGCCCTACTTCACCTTCTTCGGCGAAAAGATGGTTGCTCAGGCCCTAAACGAGCTCAAGCCAGATGCCGTCACCTTCGGAAACCACGAGTTCGATCTCGGCTGCGCGAAAGCCAAAACCTATGCGGAGAAACTTCACGCCGACGTTATCGCTGCAAACTTTCAACCCCCGAAAGACTGTCCGTTTTCTCAAAGCAAAAAATTAAAGCCCTGGGTTGTTCGAACGTTTGCCGGCCCCCAGGGACCGGTCAAAGTGGGCATCGTCGGCATCGCAAGCTTTGAAGCCAAAATTGACAAAGCGCACTTTGCCGACACCGAAAAAACCTTAAAGCAGGCGGTAGCCGACCTGAAAAAGGAAGGCGTCGAAATCGTGGTGGCGCTCACACATGTCGGGCTACCGATAGATCTGGAAATTGCTCGCCGCATCAATGGAATCGATGCGGTGGTCGGAGGCCATTCCCACGATGCGCTCGGTGTGCCGGGCGGTGCCGGTCCCTACCCCATCGTCATCGAGCGCGCCAACGGTGAAAAATGCGCTGTAGTCACCGCAGGCCGCGCCACGCGTTATTTCGGAGAACTGCACCTTGACATCGACGCAAACGGAAATCTGCAATCGTGCGGCGGACGCGAGCACGTTCTAACGCCCGAAGCTCCCGGCGACGCAAGCATGCAAAAGCTTGTCGCGTCGTTTTCCGCAAAGCTCTCGGAAATTGCATCTGAGAAGGTAATCCAAAGCGACGTCCACGAAGACAACGCGCTTGAAGTCTGTCGACTCGGCGAATGTCTTTCAGGCGACATCACCGCCGACGCTTACCTGCACTTTGCCCGCAAGTACGGCGCTTCGATTGCGCTTGTCAACGGCGGTTCCATTCGAGCGGGCGTGCACCGCGGCGCCTTGAGCCGCGCGGACTTGCTCGCGCAGCACCCGTTTAACGACGGCGTGTGCGTGATTTCTGTCAAAGGCGAAACCGTGACTGCCGCCATCGAAAACGGACTTGCAAGTGAAGATCGTCAAAAACCTGAGCTGCTGCAGGTTGCCGGTCTGCGGTACAAAGCCGACTTGTCCCGTGCAGCCTGGCAGCGCGTCACAAGCGTTGAAGTACCCGACGGTGCAGGCGGCTGGAAGAAGCTCGATCCGAAGGCCGACTTTACGGTCGTAATACCGGGCTACCTCTATACGGGCGGCGACAAATTCGCGATGCTCAAAAACGCCGAACTTATCAACGCCGACGATCGTCCGACGGCGCTCAAAGTGGTCGAGAAATACCTTGCAACCGTTTCTCGGCTTTCCAGTCCCGAAACCGGCCGAATCGAAATTCGCGAAAAACACTAAAGCTACCGCCGAACCTTCTTTTTCGGAGATTTACCATGGCTTCGCGTCGACAATGCCTGCAGCTGGCAGGCTGCACCGCTCTTTTTCCTCTTCTGACAGCCAACGTTTGCGCTGGCCAAGCAAAAAAAACATGGAGCTCAACAGCCTTTGCCGCTGCTGAGTCCGTTCGGCGAGCTCTGGTCCGACATCCGTTTTTGACGGGCGCATTTGCAGGAACACTCGAAAAGTCCGTTTTTGCGGCCTACCTCTGCCAGAACATTCTCTACCTTGAGAATTACGCTCGCTGTCTGGAGCAGTTGAGCGAACGCCTTTCACAACTACCCGACTTTGCCTCCGATGCGAAGAATTTGGCGACTTGGGCACAAGAAACAAAAGATCTGAGAGCCTGGACGATCGAATACGCTGCCTCATTTACCGGAAAGCCCATCCGGCCGGAAGAAATCGTTGCGCTGCCGGAGCTTCTGACCTATGAGGCCTTGGAAACCCGCCATCTTAATCACAGCAATCCTGCTTTTGCAATGGCCGCTCTCTTGCCGTGCTTTTGGACATGGGACGAGTTCGGCCGTGCACTGCGCCCAACGGCCCGGCTACAGGGCAATCCGTTCAAAGACTGGGTAGCAGGCATGGGATCGGACGCGGCCGCCGCATCTGCTCGGAAAGCGGTCGATTTGACCGATCGTTTGAGCAGTCGACTGAGTTCGACCGAACAAAATTTGATGACGGATATTTTTGCAGCCGGCTGTTGGATGGAATGGCAGTTGTTTGCCGCCGTTCTCAGACCGGTCACTGCAAACTAAGCCGCTGCAAAAACGCGAAAAAAACTCCCGGTGCGCCTCGAAGAATTCGCGAACCGGGAGTCTTCGTCCTTAGGTCAGTTGCTTCTGATTACGGCTGAGCCGGACCCTGCGTCATCGACTTGTGAATCATGCCGATTACAAAGCCCACGACGGCAAACGGAATCCAGCCGAGGCCGTAAGTGTGCAGCGGCACCCACTGGGCAAGGATCGCATCCAGACCGCCCATGGCGATCTTGGCGGTCTGCAGACCGTTGTAGAGGGCCATGACGAAGGTAAAGCCGATCGTCCAGGCCCACACGCAGCGGCGGCCGCCGATTGCATTGTGCACGAACGACAGAAGGACAAGCGCCACGCACAAGGGGTACAGGAACATCAGAACCGGAATGGTCGAGACAATGATGGTCTTAAGACCGAACAGACCGATCAAGTAGGAGATGACCGTAAAGATCGCTACCCAAGTGCCGTACTTGACGCGGCTGCCGGACAAACTCGTGAAGTGCGCGGCCGTGCAGCTGATGAGACCGATGGCTGTCGTAAGGCACGCCAGAATCACCATAGCCGACAGAAGCGCAGCGCCGCCCGGACCGAAGAGAAGCTTGGCGCTCAAGGCAAGAATCGGAGCACCGGTTTCCTGCACGCCGATTGCACTTACGGATTCGGCGCCGATCTTGGCAATAAAGATGTAGATGACGCCGAGCATCGGAGCAGCGATCATAGCGGCCTTACCGACTTCACGAGCAATGTCGGACTGCTTGGTAAAGCCCGCGTCGCGCACAACACCGATCGTAAGCGAAGCAAAGATCAGAGCGGCAATGGCGTCAAGCGTGTTGTAGCCGTCGAGAATACCCTGCACCATGGCCATAACGGGCGTCGCGTAGGGTGCGGCCGGAGTCTGCGGCTCACCCATCGGCGTCACGAAGCTCTTGACGATGAAAACGACAAGCGTCAAAACCAACAACGGGGTCAGGACCTTGCCTACGCGGTCGACAAGCTTGGAAGGCGAAGCGGCAAGCCAGCCGGCAACACCGAGAAATACCGCCAGGAAGATCGGCATGTAGATCGAAGCCTGAGCCGGATCAATGAACGGAGCCACGGCAACTTCCCAGGAAACCGTGCCGGTACGCGGAGCGGCAAAGCACGGGCCGATGGCAAGAACGCAAACCGTGGAATAGAAAACGCCGAACCAAGGATGCACACGGTTGCTGATTTCGCGTACGCCGGGCAGGCCGGAATAGCCGACGGCCATGACGGTCAGAAGCGGAAGACCGACGCCCGTAATGCAAAAGCCGAGCAGTGCCCACCAGACGTCGGTGCCGGCGGCCTGTCCCATGGAGGCCGGGAAGATCAGATTGCCTGCGCCGAAAAAGAGCGCAAAGAGCATCAGACCGATAGGAATAAATTGCGTTCGGGAATCCGATTGCATGAATACACCTTATAGTTATTTGCTTTGTAGATGAGGTTCGGGCATGTCTGCGGACGGCGCCAACGCTCTGCTCCGCATCTGTCTCCTGCATCGGCTTGAACGAGGCCGCGGATAACGAGGATTTCCCGTGTCCGACGCGACCGGCCGCAAGCTCAAATAAAGCAGACCCGATAAGCTGTCCCAATGCAAAAGGCCGGACGCTTGAAGCTGAGGGTAGGCTTCGGCAGCGCGGCTTAGCTGATGGTCCCGCTTTCGCAGTCTCATCGGCGTTTGTCCACACGCTGGATCTCAGGTGCAGGACAGAGGCATTGGTGTACAAGCACCGATTCTACGAATAAGCGGCGCGTTCGGGGAAGAAAATCGCATAAAAATGCCCACATTTGCATGTGAACATGCGAAAAAGCATCAAATATAAGGCAATCTGCCTAGCATTTTGGGTTCGAAGGACTCTCATCCACAACAAGTGGAGGTCGGAGGCAGACGAATTCGATTTTTTCGCTGCGACAGGTCCGATGTCACGGATTTTTGTCGTCTCAACTCAAAGAGTCGGCAAAAAGTCGGACTTTTTTACACTTCTGCCCTCGTTTTTTACGTCCAAATTGCGTAACCTACGCGCAGTAGGTATTAGTTCTTAGAGGGAAGCCACTAAAATACCGACCGAGGTTCGATAGGGCTCATGCTCGTCAAGCCCCGTGCTTGCCCCTGAAACAGGTTCAGCGTCGTCTGCCCTGTTTCTTTTGTTGTCCGAGATGCGCTGTTTGCTTCAAGCATGTTCCGGACAAGAAAAAAGAGCCCGCCGCAGCCGAACCTATATAGAAAAGACCCATATCCGCCGCACATGCCCAACAAGACTTTTTCGGACTTAAAAGCCCGCTTCTTGAGGTCGAAGTCTGCCGACACCCGACCCAAGGAGCAGCTGCGCCATACCTCTGCCGCAGCTTTTGCGCTTTTTTTGATCTCGATTTTCGTGCCCCTTGAACGCCCTTTCTGGCAAGGCATCGTTGCGCGCCGCCGCGAACTCTATCCGCACGTCAATTTTGACCATCTCACGTTTTCGGATGTTGTCCGCATCTGCATTCAGACGCTCTTTTTAGCGGTGTTCACCGCACTGCCCTTTCGCGACTTCTGGCAGTTCAATCCCGTAGCACGCTTCATTCGCCTGATGATCCGCACGGCCGGCCGCGTCGGCGACAAAATCGGAGCTGTCGGATCCCGATTGATTTTCAAAATCGGCTCCAATGTCGTCCGAAGCCGCCGCCGCGTCGGCGTCGAGCAGGCCGCCAAATTCCAAAACGCAGGCTTTTGGGCCGCCGGCATCATCGCAGGACTGCTGGCCGCTTTGTGCATCACCCAGCCCTTCAACGTGCAGGGGCAGGTGATCTTTCTTTCGATCGTGCTTTTTTCAGCCTGGTCGCTCACGCACATCAAGGCGCGCATTTCGCTGATGCTCCTTTTCGTGCTCTCGGTCACCGTGTCCGGACGCTACCTGTGGTGGCGCTACACCTCCACGATTCACGCCGACGGCTTTGTAAGTCTGTTCCTATCATGCCTGCTTCTGGCAGCCGAAACGTACGCCTTCATCGTGATGGTGCTCGGGTACTTCCAGGTCTGCTGGCCGCTCGATCGCCGTCCGAAGCGCCTTCCCGAAGACCGCTCCACTTGGCCCACGGTCGACATCTTCATTCCGACCTACAACGAGTCGCTCGAAGTCATCAAGCCCACGGTTTTTGCCGCGCGCAACCTCGACTGGCCCGAAGATAAGATCAACGTCTACATCCTCGACGACGGCAGCCGCGACTGGGTCGAGGCATTTGCCAAATCGGCCGGCGTCAACTACATCAAGCGCGACGAACACAATCACGCCAAGGCAGGCAACATCAACAACGCGATGAAGCACACCTCGGGTGAATTCATCACGATCTACGACTGCGACCACGTTCCTTCGTCGGACTTTTTGACAAGCACCGTGGGCTGGCTCGTGCACGACAAGAAAATTGCGCTCGTGCAGACCCCGCACCACTTCTACTCGCCCGATCCGTTCGAGAAAAATCTTCATCTCGAGCGCGGCATGCCCTTTGAAAATTCGCTTTTCCACGACTACATCCAAAAGGGCAACGACACCTGGAACGCCGTCATGTTCTGCGGCTCGAACGCCGTCATGCGCCGCTCGGCTCTGGAAGAAATCGGCGGCATCGCAGTGGAAACCGTGACCGAAGACGCGCATACGTCCTTAAAGCTCAATCGCCGCGGCTGGAAATCGGCCTGCATCTCCAAGCCTCTGGCCTCGGGCTTGTCGACCGAGTCGCTTTCGGCGCACATCGGGCAGCGCATCCGTTGGGCGCGCGGCATGATCCAGATCTTCCGTCTGGACAACCCGCTTTTGAAAAAGGGGCTCACCCTGCCGCAGCGCCTGTGCTTCATGAACGCGATGATTCACTTCCTGCACGGACTGCCGCGAATCATCTTCCTGCTGGCGCCCCTGCCCTACATGTTCTTCGACATCTACGTGATCTACGCCACGGCCGCAGCCATCTTTGCATACGTGATACCGCACATGGTGCACGCCGCAATCACGAACCAGCAGCTGCAGCGCGGCTGGCGCTACCCGTTCCTGGGCGTCGTCTACGAAACGGTGCTTTCCTGGTACATCCTGCTGCCGACGACGGTGGCGCTTATCTTCCCTCACAAAGGCAAGTTCAACGTGACCGCCAAAGGCATGACGATCGACAAGAAGTATGTCGACTGGCGCATTGCCGCACCCACGCTCATCCTGATGGCGCTCAACTTCCTGGGCCTCGGAATCGGCATCTACAAAACGGTGACGGCGGCCGATCCGCAAATTTCGACGCTTGTCATCAATATCGGCTGGATCGCTTACAACCTGCTCGTGCTCGGAGCTGCCTTTGCGGTAGCTGTCGAAGAGATCATGGAGCACCCGCTGCCGCGCGTGCCGCTTAAAGCGGGCGCCGTGGTGACGACCGAAGACGGTGTGCGTCATGCCGTGCCGGTGGTCGAATTCAGCCAAAACGAGCTCGTGCTCGACATTTCGGGATTGACTGCGGGGCAAGCCGTTGAAATCGAAATGAACGGCAATCGCCACACCGACAAATTCAAAGCGACGGTGGCCCGCGAAGCCAAGGGGTACACCGAGTTCAACATTGTTTTCGAATCGGTTGAAGACGAAATTCGCTTCAACCGTCAGACCTTCGCGCGCGAAGGTCACTGGGGCGACAAGTTCGACAACAACGTCGACGACCGCTTTGTCGCAGGCTTTCTGCGACTGGTGGGCTTTGCCGCCTACGGCTTCAAGTCGCTCATCGAATTCCTGCCGGGGCCGGCGGGTCGCCTTGTTCGCTATGTCGTGAGCTTCCTGCCGCGACTGCCCAAGGTTCGCACGGCCTCCAACATTTAAAGAGAAACCATAGATGATCAAACAAGACTTCTCTTTCAAGCACTCTCTTACAACGCTGGCCGCCTGTTCGGTTCTGGCGCTTGCCTGCGGTTCGGCGGCTGCTCAGACGAGCTCGGCTCCCGTCTGGCGCACCGACCTCACCGGAGGCGAAACGACCACGTATGCGCTCTCCGACCTCGCTCCCGGCATGGCCGGCAAACCCGTCAAACTCACGGGCTCGAACAATTCGGGCTACTTCGACTTCATCGTAAAGCCCGATGAAGTGGTGACTTCGGGCGAATTGACGCTCAACTTCACCGTTTCGCCTTCGATGCTTGCAAACGTCACGCAGCTCAATATTTTCCTCAACGGCGAGCTGCAGGAAACGGCGGCGCTCTCGGCCAAACAAATCGGCAAGCCCCAGAGTCTTGTCTTTAATCTGGGATCCAAGTCCTTCCGTACCGGCCCCAATCAGGTGCGCGTGGAGTTTGTCGGCCACTACCAGACCGTGTGTGAAAACGCGGCCAACCCGTCGCTGTGGATGGACATTGCGCCCGAAAGCGAACTTGCGCTCAACAAGGCCTTTGTGCGACTTCCGAACGACCTCTCGCAGTTCCCCGCTCCGTTTGTGTCCGCCGGCGACGCCGGCCAGAACACAACGCTGCCGATCGTCTTTGCCGACAAGCCCACAGATCGCGAAGCTACGGCCGCGGCCATTGTCGCGGGCTACACCGGAAGTCTTTCTCAGTGGGGCAAAGCACAGTTTCCCGTCTACTTCGGCGAAGTTCCCGCCAAGGGGCACTTCGTGGTGTTTGCCACCAACGACCGTCGCCCGGAATTTTTAGCCGAACTTCCCGCCTTTGAAGGTCCCCGAATCGAATTGCGCGATGTGCCCGGCGGCCAGCACGAAAAAATGCTCGTGATCGGCGGCCGCAACGACGAAGATCTGGTCGTTGCCGCCAAAGTGCTCACCTCGGGCACGCAGATGATCGGCGACACGCACCGCGTGCGCGACTTCAAGGACATTCCTGTGCAGGAAGCCTATCAGGCGCCCAACTGGATCGATCCCGAGCAGGCGATCACGCTCTCTTCGCTCATGCGCTACCCCACGCAGCTCACCAGCCGCGGTGCGGTGCTGCCGGCGATTCATCTCAATCTCAACATGGCGCCCGACCTCTACACCATTGACGGCGCCAAGGCCGAGCTCAACCTTCTCTATCGATACAGCAAGCCCGCAGAAGGACAGGTCGCGCAAATGCGCGTCCTGATGAACACGGCTCTTGCAGGCAGCGAAAACATGGAAAGCGGCAAAGACCGCGCCGGATCCGAATTCACGATGCACGCCGCTCCGGGGCCGCTCTTTGCCGCCGTCGGTCCTCGCGACGGCATGTCGCTAACAAACGACTTGTCGATCGAAGCCTTCTACGGCACGCAGGCTCTTGAGGGCACTCCCGAAAACTGCCGCACAGTGGCGCTGCCGAGCCAGACCTTCCAGGTTGAGCCTTCTTCAACGCTTGCCTTCAGCGGCTTTTATCACTACGCTCAGCTGCCGGAAATTGCGCTCTACACCAAAGGGGGTTTCCCGTTTTCCAAGTACGCCGATCTCTCGCAAACGGCAGCTGTGATTTCGGACACGGGCAACGCTCAGTACATGACGACGCTTTTGAACGCCGTCTCGCGCATTGCCTCGGCCACGGGCTCTGTGCCGCTGCATGTCACGGTGACGTCGAAAACCGACGAAGGTGTTTTGAAGGGCAAGGACATTCTCTACGTGGGCGGTCTGCCCGCCAACATCACGAGCCTCAACAGCGATACGGCCGAAAATCTTGAACAAACGGTCGCCGCGTCCCTGTCCGGCAAGAACGAAAAGATCGGTACCGAGGATCCGGAAAACGCTCCTTTGGCCGCTCTGCTTTCCGTGAAGTCGCCTGCCGACAGCTCACGTGCTGTTGTGGCGCTGCTCTCGGCCGGTTCGCGAGGCGCCAAGCTTTTGAACGACTCGCTTGCCGATCGCGCAACGCTTCAGAATGCCGCAGGCGGCACCGTTTTTGTGACCGATCAGGGGCTCACCTCCTTTAAGCCCTCTCAAACCTGGTGGGTCGGCGACCTGCCTTGGTACCAACGCGTCTGGGTGTCGTTTGCCAACCGTCCGTTCCTGTTGGTGCTGTGCGCCTTGATCGCCGCCGTCGTTGCCGGTTGGGGCATCTTTGCCGGTATGCGTCGTTGGCTGCGCGGCCGCGCTTCGGTTTAATTCGATGGGAGGAATTGCAATCATGAAGAATCTTTCCCGTTCGATTTTCGCTGCCGCAGCTTGCGCCGTGCTCGCAAGCGCTTCGCTTTCGGCTCAAGCCTGGGACAAGTGGGATACGTTCAAGAGCACGAACGTCAACGAATCCTTCCGCGTCGTCGACTACAGCGACAGCCGCCGCATCACCACAAGCGAAGGCCAGTCCTACGCGATGTTCTTTGCGCTCGTTGCAGGCGACAAAGCTTCCTTTGAAAAGCTCCTTGTCTGGACCGAGAACAACCTCGCCGCAGGCGACATCACCAAAAATAAGCCCGCATGGCTTTGGGGCAAGCACGGCTCGAGCTGGGGCATCATCGACAGCAACAATGCCGCCGACAGCGACATGTGGATTGCCTACTGTCTGCTCGAAGCCGGACGCCTCTGGAACAATCCCGCCTATACGGCCAAGGGCAAGGCGATGATGGACCTTCTCAAGAAGGACGTGCGCGACGTCAAGGGCCTCGGAAAAGTACTGCTGCCGGGCTACAAGGGCTTTGAGCAGGAAAACTTCGTGACGCTCAATCCTTCCTACTACCCGATCTTCATCATGCGGCGCTTTGCGCTGGAAGATAAGGAATGGACGTCCATTATCGAAGGCACCGTGCGTGCGCTCGTTCGCTCCTCTCCCCGCGGCTATGCTCCCGACTGGGTGCGTTTTGACCGTCAGGGCAAGGTGATTGACGAAAAAGGCAACGACTACGTTTTGGGCTCCTACAACGCCATCCGCACCTATATGTGGGCTGCGATGATGTCGCCCGCCGACCCCGTGCGCGAAGTGCTCGTCAACCAATTTGAGCCGTTTGCCGATCTCACGCGCGAAATGATGATGCCGCCCGAAAAGGTCAACATCCATACCGGTCAAACGCAAGGCCACGGCTCTCCGGGCTTTGCCGCGTGCGTGCTCGAGCTTCTCGGCAAGGGATCAACGCAGGACTATCTGCGCACCGTCATTGAAAACGATCCGATCATCGGCGAGAACTACTACCGCAATACGCTCATGCTCTACGCCATAGGCTTTGACCGAGGACTTTACCGGTTCGATCGCAACGGCTACGTGATCATTTCGCCCAAGGCGCAGCTCACGCTCGTGCCGCCGAAGACGACTCTGGCTTCGGAAGTCGCGCACGAAGAGCAGCCCGCTGCCGGCGATGAAGCCTCCGACGAGCAAGCTGCACACGACGCCGCTCTCGAAGAAGTAAAGATCGAAGCCGAACAACCCAAGGCCGAGATTGAGATCAAGACCGAAGCTGCGGCAGCGCCGCAAGCAAGCACCGCTGCTCCTGCTGCGACTGCCGCCGCCACTGAAGGAAGCGCCAAGTGAAATCCGTCGGAAACTTTACCGGACGCATGATCGGCGGCCTGGGTTTGTGGAACGTCTACTTCATCTGCAAGTTCTTCCTCACCCAACTCGGCTACCTGCGTCTTGAGCTTTTGGCCAACGTCGCCTTCTTCTGCTTCCTGCTGTTGCCTGCGAATTCCAAAGTCGCGCGCTTTTTCAAGCAGCTGATCGCAGTTGTGTGCGGCATTGCGCTTTTGTGGTCGGAAAGCTGGCTGCCGGGGCCGCAGAGCATTCTTGCCAACGCTTCGGGCATCACGGGCTTTTCCGTGAACTACGTCCTGCAGCTCATCTGGGACTTCATCAACTGGCGCATGGTGTTTGCGGGCTGCGCGATCATCCTGATCTACTACGCCGCACGCGACTTCATCCGCGTCACCGCCGTGACGGGCGTGTGGCTTCTCGCGCTCGTTGTCGCCCCCTTCTTCGGCAGTTCCACGGGACAGCAGAGCAACCTCGTGCCGCAGGCCACAACAGCCAAGGCGGGGGTTGCCGTCGGCGACCCGGCCGCAACGCTTGCCGCCGCCAAGGGTACTGCGCAGGGCGAAGTCACATCCGAGGAAATCGACAAGTGGTATCAGACGTTCATCGCCTACGAAAAAGACCGTATTGCGAAGTTCCCGGACTCGATTCAGCCCAAGGACACGCCCTTTGACATTGTGATCCTCAACATCTGCTCGCTTTCGACCGACGACCTGATTGCCGCAAACCTCATCAATAACCGTACGTTCAATCAGTTCAACATCCGGTTCGATCACTTCAATTCCGCGACCTCGTACTCGGGACCTGCTGCGCTGCGTCTCTTAAACGGCGCCTGCGGTCAGCCTTCGCACGAAGCGCTCTACGATACTCGCCGTCCGGAATGCGAGATCATGAATCGGCTTGACTCGCTCGGCTTCAAGCAGCATCTGTTCTTGGATCACAGCGGCGTCTACGACAATTACTTGAACGCCATGCGTACTCAGGCAGGCCTCACGGCACCCTTCGAGCGCCGCCGCTACCCCGTGAGGTACGTGAGCTTCAACGACGAGGAAATTGCCGATACGCTCTCCGTGTTCCGCCACTGGCGCAGCGTCGTCAACAAAGAAAAGGCCAAGCGCACCGTGTCGCTCTTTAATTTCATCGCACTGCACGACGGCAACCGCCGGCCCGGCAAGTCGCGTTGGGAAGAGTTTGAGCCGCGCGCCCGCGCCTTCATCAACGCGCTCGACGTCTTTATTTCGGATCTGCAAAAGAGCAAGCGCAAGGTGATGCTCGTGATCGTTCCCGAACACGGCGCTGCCGTGCGAGGCGACCGCATCCAGACCCCGCGCCTGCGCGATATTCCGAGCCGTCGCATTACGCAGGTGCCGGTGATGGTAAAGTTCTTCGGCCTCAACAAGCTTCCGAAGACGCCCGTGCACGTCACGTCCGACACAAGCTACCTTGCTTTGACAACGCTGATCGGCCGCGTGATCGAAACGAACTACTTCAGCAAACCCGAAGGCGCCGTTCCGATTGCGGATCTCGTCAACGACCTGCCCACGACGCACATGGTGAGCGAAAACGCCCAGGCCATGGTGCTCGAATACAAAGGCAAGGACTACCTCAAGATGTCCAAGGGCAGCTGGAGACCCTACGACGCCGAATAACGGACATTGTTGTTCTACAGCAGCCTCGCAGCAAAACGCCCGCACATCGCGGGCGTTTTGCTAAATATTTGCCGAGAAATCGAAATTTGCAGCCTGCGTTGTCAAAGGCCTTGGCAAACGAGAAAATTTGTGTAGAATTCGGCCTCGCTTCGCAGCAAAGAAAGTTTTTATGAAAACAGTTTCCGAAAGGACTTGCAATTTACAAAACTCTCTGTAAAATGCGTTGCTCCTCAAGCGAAAGCCTGAGGGAAAATTTGGATCCGAGCGGAGTGGTAGTTCAGTTGGTTAGAATACCGGCCTGTCACGTCGGGGGTCGCGGGTTCGAGTCCCGTCCACTCCGCCAGAACCTCTAAGAGCCCATGACATTCTTGTGTGTCGTGGGTTTTCTTATACCTGCGACTTGAAGCCTCCACGACAAGGCTGCCGGTTCTACTCTTTGGGCACCTGCAGATTTGAGATGTCGACGGTGTACGAAAACGACTCGGGTTCTGCCTGCGGCTTCAGGAACATCGCCAGATACCACGGAAGATACGTGATGGCCCCAACGGTTTCTACGTTGCCTTTGCAGAAGACAAAAGCCTGCCCGAGATTCCATTCTTCAACCGAAAGCGTTTTGTCAAGCGCACGATGGGCTTTGTAGTCAGCGCCTGATTTAACCTCCAAAGGCAGCACCTGTCGACCGTTCTGTATAACGAAGTCGACCTCACCGTGTTTAAGTGAACTGTAGTAGTGAAGCGTGAAGCCCTTGGCGTGCAACTCCTGGGCAAACACATTTTCCAGGATTCCGCCTAGATTCACAGATACGTTGCCCTGCAGAAGATCAAATTGAATGTTCTGCATGCAAGCAGCGCACAACAGCCCCGTATCACCCATAAAGAGCTTGAAAAGGTTGCGCTTCTCGTTGAGCTGAAGCGGAACAATCGGCGCAGTAACATTGCAGCAGGGTAAAGCGACACCGGCATCGGCCAGCCATAAAAAGCTATTTTCGTAACGTAGCATGCGGGCCGTTTTGGAAATATCAGCCAATCGGAAACGACGCGTTTTCGATTCCAATTGCGAAGGAATCGCATCGAAAACCGAAATGATTTTGCTCTTATCCCGATCAGCGTATTTAGCGATATCAAGCCGATAGAGAGCCAGAATATCCCTCTGCACATCCAGAACTCGCCTGATATCTCGAGTCTGCAGATAGGTGTTCACCACTTGCGGCATCCCACCCACGACGAGATAGGTCAAGAACAGCCGCGACAACACATCGTGCACCGATGGATCAACGACTGTCTTGCGCTCAAAGCATGCCTGCAGATAATTCATCATTTCGGGCTGCAGCCCGTAGGCTATGAAAAACTCTTGCATGCTCAGCGGATGCATTTGCAGAATCGTCTCAAAGCCGACAGGCAACGACGAAACGTTTTTGGTCCTTACTCCCAGAAGCGAGCCCGACTCCACATAGTCGAACCGTCCGTCCTCCACTAGAAACTTAATGGCCGTGCGCGCCTGCGGGCATTCTTGTATTTCGTCGAGAAACACCAGAGTTTTACCCGGAATGAGGTTCTTGCCGGGAGCGTAAGCGGTCAGATACGTAAGAACATTCTCGGCATTGAGAGAACCAGCGAAAATTTGTTTGGCCTGCGGTTCGGTTAGGAAGTTGATTTCCAGAAAATTCTCGTAATTTTCCTGCGCAAAATGCCGAATCAGCGTCGTCTTGCCGACCTGTCGAGCTCCGGTAACGCACAATGCAGTCCGTCGACTAGCATTTTTCCAATCCAACAGTTCTTGATAGATGTCTCGGTATAGCATTTGCGAGGGTGACATTTCGAGTCTTGTAACGTTTTTTTGGTTTCTCTTGGGCAATTATGTAACGTTTTTTGATAATTAGATGACCATTTTTGTAACGTTTTTAAATTGAAAGTGGGAGTGTCGAAATTTTTGTGTCTGGGATGGTTGATCAGAGTGACGTTGCCTGAAAAAGGTTGACAGTTTTTCAACTGATTGACTGATTGAGTTGACAGGCATGTTGTCTCTCGCCTGATTCACTCAACAGATAGTTCGTTTTTGGCAAAATTCGAGAAACTATTTCCAAGCGCAACTGTCGATACAAGACCACCTTTGTGCCACAGCACAGCTAGAAACCTAAAAAGGAATCCTCCATGAGCAGATCACGCACTCACCGCATCAAAGAGCGGCTTCTCTTCACCGATTGGCCTCACAAAACATGGAACGGTCTCATCATGCTCGGCAAAGACCGAGAGCCGCGCCTACTGAAGGCTCTCAAGCCGATGCAGCACGTGTATCTCTACAGCCGCTATGACTGGCCTCAAACGGACGAATGGCGCTACGGCTGCGGCTTTTATGTCGGACGTGAGATGGTGTACTTCCGCGACGTCATCTCAGGCAGTGAATACCTGATTTCTCGCAAAGAAATCGAAAGTTTCTCCATCTACAAATTCGTGGGCAACAAAAACGTCTATTTCGACGCAACCGACGACGATCTGAAAGCCCGCGCTGCCGAAGCAGCCGAGAAGCTTGCTCAAATGGCCGACGAGGACGTTGCCAAGCTCGACACACGTGAGGTTCGCTTCCAAGCCAAGAGCATGGCAGAAGCGCTCGACGAAGAGTAACGAAAAAAACTTCACAAGCAAAAACGCCCGAGGAAACGAATTCCATCGGGCATTTTTGTTGTACCTTAGCGGCAGAACAAGGATCAGAAGAATCCGCGCTTAGACTCGGAAAGCGACACGTAGATGTTCTTGTGCTGGCTGTAGTGCTCAAGCATCATCTTGTGCGTTTCGCGGCCGATACCGGACTTCTTGTAGCCGCCGAAGGGCGTATGTGCCGGCAGTTCGTTGTAGGTGTTCACCCACATGCGTCCGGTGCGAACGGCTCGCGCTACGCGCAGCGCACGGTTGATGTCGCGCGTCCAGACGGCGCCGCCCAAGCCGTATTCGGAATCGTTGGCCATGGCAACGACTTCTTCTTCGGTCTTGAACTTGATGACGACGGCAACCGGCCCGAAGATTTCGTTCTGAGCAACCGACATGTCGTTGGTGACATTCGTAAGCAGCGTCGGCTGCATGAAGGCACCGTTTTCAAATCCGGGCACCTTAGCGGCTTCGCCGCCCACCAAAACCTCGGCGCCTTCCTTCTTGGCCGTTTCAACCCAGCCGAGGATCTTTTCGAGCTGGCGCTTGTTGATCTGAGACCCCATCTGCGTGGCCATATCCATCGGATCGCCTACCTTGACGGCCTTGAAGGCCTCGGCAAGCTTGCCGACGAATTCGTCGTAGATGCCTTCCTGCACAAAGATGCGCGAACCCGCGCAGCACACCTGCCCCTGATTGAAGAGAATGCCGATCTGCGCGCCCTCGATTGCCTTATCCATCTGGCAGTCGTCAAAGTAGATGTTGGCCGACTTGCCGCCGAGTTCGAGCGTTGCCGGAATCAGACGATTGGCAGCGGCCTTAGCAACGTCGTAGCCCACTTCGGTCGAGCCGGTGAACGCGAGTTTGTCAAAGCCCGGATGATCGAGCATCGCCTGTCCGGTGACGGAGCCGCGGCCGGTGATGATGTTGACGACGCCCGCAGGCAGCACTTCGTTGAGAATTTCACCCAATACGAAGAGCGAGAGCGGTGTCGTGGACGACGACTTGATGACAAGCGTATTGCCAGCGGCCAAGGCCGGAGCAATCTTCCAGGCGCCCATCAGAAGCGGGAAGTTCCAGGGAATGATCTGCCCGACCACGCCGATCGGCTCGCGCAGCACCAGCGAGAGCGAATTTTCGTCAATCATGACGGCTTCGCCTTCGTCGGCACGCAGGCAACCCGCAAAGTAGCGGAAATGGTCCGATGAAAGCGGCACATCCACAAGCGATGTTTCGCGAATCGGCTTGCCGTTGTCCTGCGTTTCGACAGCGGCCAGCTCTTTTGCCCGCTCATCAATCTTGTCGGCAATCTTCAAAAGCAGTGCGGCGCGTTCGGCGGGAGACTTTGCTGCCCAAGCAGGGAAGGCCTTGCGTGCCGCCTGCACGGCGCGATCGACGTCGCCCACGGAAGCATCGGCGCACTCGGCAAGTTTTTCTCCGGTTGCCGGATTGGACGTGATAAAGGTTGCTCCG
>USBS01000027.1 GCA_900552915.1 uncultured Sutterella sp.
CGACAAAATGCCCGGAACTGTGCGGATGGAAGATTTTGTGGTTTTGGGTAAACGGTTTTCGAAAATAAACCCGCTTCGGGCTTCTCCTTTTGTCCAAAGTTGCGGCAGAATACAGACAAGGTTCCGTCCTTTTCGAACGGAGCGTCGGCGTACCCGTCTATCGGACGAGTGTGCCGCGAGAGGAATTGGGTTTTTAACCCCAAACCGCGCCGGTTTTTCCAGCCGGCTGATGCGGGTCACACCGAAGCAAAAGTGCAGTGCCCGTCTTTACATACCAAGAAAAAGGAAGCAGAAATATGAAGACTTCGATCAAGCTCTGCGGCCTCGCAGCCGCTGTGTTGATGGCCACTGCCGGTAGCGCAATGGCTTCCGACACCGTCGTTCCCTACGTGCTGGACTCCCAGAACAAGGTTGTGACGAACTCCACCGGCCTTTGCTGGCGCACCAGCTTCTGGACGCCCGCTCTTGCCGAACAGGGCGGTCCGGACGGCTTCGGCTGCCAGTGCGACAAGGACATCCTGTCTGCCGCCGCCTGCACGAAGGCTGCCCCGGCTGAAGAACCGCGCGTTGCCAAGGTGACGCTCGCTGCCGATACGCTCTTTGCCTTCGACAGCGCCAAGCTCTCCGCCGACGGCACCAACATGCTTGATCAGCTCGTGAGCCGCATGGCCGGCATGGACGTTGAAGTGATCCTCACGACCGGCTACGCCGACCGTCTCGGTAAGGATGCCTATAACCAGAAGCTTTCCGAACGTCGTGCCGACGCCGTGAAGACCTATCTGACCGAAAAGGGCGTTGACGGCAGTCTGATCCAGACCGAAGGCCGCGGCGCTGCCGATCCTGTTGTGAACTGCCCGCAGCCTGCTGCCGGCAGCCAGATCCGCAACATGCAGGATCTCATCAAGTGCCTCGCTCCGAACCGCCGTGCCGTGATCGAAGTGATCGGCACCCGCGCCGCTCAGTAATCGGCATTTGATCACACCCGCTGCAGCACGCTCCAGTGCTGCAGCTACAAAAAGGCCCCGAAGGAATTTTCCGCCGGGGCTTTTTCGTGTCGATTGAATCGATCCGTCAGACAGCCGCGTCGCCGGTTTCGCCCGTACGGATACGGATCGCCTGATCGATATCGAAGACAAAGATCTTGCCGTCGCCGATCTTTCCGGTACGAGCGCTCTTTTGAATGGCCTCAAGGCACTGTTCGAGCAAATCGTCGGAAACGGCCGCCTCAATCTTTACCTTCGGCAGAAAGTCGACCACATATTCGGCGCCGCGGTAAAGTTCCGTGTGCCCCTTCTGACGCCCGAAGCCCTTAACTTCGGTTACGGTGAGTCCGTTGACGCCGAGTTCGGCGAGCGCTTCGCGCACTTCATCGAGTTTGAAGGGTTTGACGATGGCGGTAACAAGTTTCATTTCTTTCTTCCCAGACTTTGTCTCTCGGGCAAACGGTTGTTGCCCGCGCTGAGCATAACTTTACCATTTAGCGCCAGCTTGGGCGGTTTGTCATCGGCATGAGGATGTCGCTGCTCAATGCCGCCCCCGACACGCACGGCCCTGTCGGACACTGACGGCGCTTGTATTCGCTGCGCAGCCAAAGCTTGACGACTCGATCAACGTCTTCGACCTTCACTGTTTTCGTCCGTACGACTTCCTCGGGACTCAGTCCTTCTTCCAAGAGTCCGTGCAGGATTGCATCAAGCACCGCGTACGGCATCAGCGCCGCCTCATCGGTTTGCCCTTCCCGCAGTTCGGCCGAAGGCGGCCGCGTGATGATCTCTTCAGGGATAACCTCGCGCCCTTTAAGTCCGTTGTAGAGCCGCATCAGGCCCCAAACGTCGGTTTTATAGACGTCTTTAATGGGTGAATACGCGCCGACAGTATCTCCGTAGAGCGTACAGTAGCCCGCCGCACTCTCGCTTTTATTGCCGGTAGCAAGCGTCAGCCAACCGAATTTGTTCGAAAGCGCCATCAGCGTCATGCCGCGCGCGCGAGCCTGCAGATTTTCTTCGGCCAATCCCGGTTCCGTTCCTGCAAAGTCATCCGCCAGAAGTTGAGCAGCCGAATCAAAAATCCCGCCGATCGGACGCACGCGATAGTCGATGCCGAGATTTTCAGCGCAAGCCTGCGCAAGCCGCAGACTTACATCTGTCGTAAAGCGCGTAGGCATCATGACGGCGTGAACATGTTCCCGCCCGAGTGCTTCGACGGCAATCGCCGCCACCAACGCGCTGTCGGCGCCGCCCGAAAGTCCGAGCACCACGTCCGAAAACCCGTTCTTTCGGACATAGTCGCGCACAGCAACGACAAGTGCTTCAAAGAGCAGTTCGAGTTCACCGGCTTTTCGGCGTTCCTTCACCTTCGTGTCGCCGAAAAGCGCATCTTTTGCTGCAAACGCCGCATCTTCGACAAAGGGTCTTAAAGCGACAACCTCGTCACCCCTGCCGTTAACGGCAGCGCCTGCGCCTTCATACACATGCTCGTCCTGAGCGCCGGCAAGATTGACGTGAAGAATCGGTAAACCGGCTGTCAACAGGGCGGTTCTGCGCACCGAACTCTTCGTGCGGTTATACGTCCAGGCTTGGCAGCAAATGCAGAAATCCGCTCCAAGCGTTTGCAGTTTCTCCGTCTGCGGCTCTGCGAACGAAAGAAGCCCCGCGCGAAGGTCCCCTACTTCAAAAACCACCGGCTCGTCGTCAAAGCGGGCCAGGCAGCCGCCGTCCTTGTAGACGTACAGCGAACAGCCGATTTCACTGCCGAGCAAAGCCGGAGCTCCGAACACCACGGCAACGCCGGAAGCCTCTTGAGCGAGCTTATCCGCGAGCTTTTTCAACTGCACCTCAAGCGCAGACCAAAACTCGCAACGCTTGACCCACCCCGCAAGCGGCCAACCGGTAAGCGAATACGCCGGAGTAATACACAAGGCAGCGCCTTCCTGCTTTGCCTTTTTGGCGGCGTCCAGAATTTTTTGAGCGTTGCCCGCAAAATCGCAGACAACACTGTTGATTTGAGCCAGGTAGGCGAAAGGGCACGTCATAGCTGTACGGACTCGCAAAAAATTGCAACGCGGTGACTATAGCGCAGCGGATCGGCCAAAAAGCACGAAACCTTCGCTTTTGAGGCGAAGGTTTCGCATTTGTTCGGTGAATGCAGCAGGATGGCAATTAGGCCGTCTTGGGCTTCACTTCCATCGATTCGTAGCCGTGAACGCCTTCCATGATCAGCTTCTCGGCTTCTTCAGGGCTCTTCCAACCCTTGACCTTGACCCACTTGCCGGGCTCGAGGTCCTTGTAGTGTTCGAAGAAGTGACGAATCTGATCGAGCACATCGGCCGGAACATCGTCAGCGCTCTTCCACTTGGCATAGCGCAGGCAAACCTTGCTCACCGGTACGGCGAGAATCTTCCAATCGATGCCGCCTTCGTCTTCCATCACCAGAACGGCCACGGCGCGGCAGCGGCACACGGTTCCCGTCATGAGCGGGAAGGGCGTGAGCACGCACACGTCCACCGGGTCGCCGTCGTCGGCGATCGTCTGCGGAATGTAGCCGTAGTTGCAGGGATAGTGCATCGCCGTGCCGACGAAGCGGTCCACAAAAAGGGCACCCGACTCCTTATCCACTTCGTACTTAATCGGAGCGGAATTGGCCGGAATTTCAACAATCACATTAAAGTCGCGCGGCAGATCGCGGCCGGCGGTCACTCGGGCAAGACCCATTTTCTCAGTTTCTCTTTGTCTGGTTCAATAAAGGGCCCGTCGAACAGACGGGCACTGACTCATAAGGGGCGAAATTTTAGTTGCAAGCGCTTGATTTCGCAAGCAGTTCACAAATAAGGGCAGTCGCTTTTTCAGGTTAGCCGGAGCAGATTTGAAGCAATATGCTCGCACACGCTGTCGTCGTTTGTTCCCGTGATTTCCACATGCACGAACCCGGCTTCGCGCAGCCGCTCGGCACAGCGCGGATGAATCGTGACGGCCGCGCCGTGCAGGAACCACTCGCGTGCACCGGCAACAGGCCGAATGGCATGCAAAAGCGTAGCCACCGAGTCCGAACTGGTAATGTAGACAATAGGCGACGGACCGTGAATCGCCTTCTGCAGATCCTCAATCTGCTGCGTGCTCAATTCGATGGGAACACGCACATAAGCGGCAAGTTTTTCCACGTCGGCGCCCAAAAGCGTCAACTGCTCGGCCAACCATTCGCGGCCGGTCTGTCCTCGGCAGATTAGCACGCGTCGCGGAATTTGCGTGTGCTTGAGAATATCAAAAAGCGCTTCGCTGCCGGAAAATTCCGCATCCCCCTTGGGAAAAATCACCGGCACTTCATCACCCCAGGCTGCACGAATCACGCGTGCCGTCCCTTCTCCGACAGTGGCAAGCGTAATGTGCTCGGGCCACTTCTGCACCCAATGCGCTACCGCTGCCACGGCCGCCGGCGAAGCAAGCACCACCATGTCCACGTCGTCGAGATGCGAAAGGCGCTGCGAGACCAGCTCCTGATCTTCGGGCAACGTAATCGTAAAGGCCGGCCAGCACCAGGCTTCAATGCCCTCGGCTCTGAGCTTGGCCGCCAATCGGTCATTGGCCGCACCCGGACGCATCAAAATCACCGGTTGATGAGAAAGTCCCATAGTTTTTATGTAAAGCGGAATTATTTTCTTAACCGAAGTCGGATTTTACCTGTCTCTTTACAATTGGTGGAAATGTCTCGTTAGCCTCATCACCAAAAAAAAGCGGCCCCCGAAGGAAAGCCGCCTTTTCGATTTGATTGTCGACGAACGCTTACTTCGACGTTTCGGCCAATACCTGCGCAAGCAGAGCTTCGGCGCCCTGCGCCTTCAGATCGGCAACAACCTGCGCGGCCACCGCTTCAAAGTCGTCGGCCTTGCCGCGAGCTTCGGCACAGATTCGACGTCCGTCGCGGTGATCGCCCACATGCGCACGCAGCCACAGTTCGCCATTTTCGACGATGCCATGCGCGGCCAGCGGCACCTGGCAGGATCCACCCAGGGCACGACTCACGGCACGTTCGGCGCCGGTCGCGCGGCGAATATCCTCATCGTTGATGAATGCGAGCAGCTCCTGAAGATCCTTGCGATCGGAGCGGATTTCCACCCCCAAGGCCCCCTGCCCCGGGGCGGGCAGACTCGTTTCCACGGGCAACAGCTCGCGAATGCGTTCGCTCAGTCCGAGGCGTTTCAAACCGGCTCCCGCCATCACGAGCGCATCGAATTCGCCCTTGTCGAGCTTGCCGAGACGCGTACCGACGTTGCCACGGATGGGCTTGACGGTGAGGTGCGGGAATTCCGAGCGCAACATCAGCTCGCGACGCAGACTTGCCGTACCGACAACAGCGCCGGCGGGCATATCTTCCAAGCGTTCGTATTTAGGACTCACGAACGCGTCGCGCGGATCCTCACGCGAGCTGACGGCCGTAAGCGAAAACCCTTCGGGCAGCTCCATCGGAACGTCCTTGAGGGAATGTACGGCCAAATCGGCAGCTCCTTCGATCATCGCCGCCTCAAGCTCTTTGACAAACAGTCCCTTGCCGCCCACCTTGGAAAGCGTCTTGTCGAGAATCTGGTCGCCCTTGGTCGTCATGCCCAGAATCTGGACATCAAGTTCGGGATAGCGTTCGCGCAGCAGCGCCTGAACATGCAGGGCCTGCCACATGGCAAGGGGGCTTTCGCGCGTGGCGATCACGCAGCGTTTCAATTCGGTCATATCTATTCTTCAAACAATATGAGCACCCGGCGGGCACTCAACTCTTATACAAATCGCCGCGGATTGTAACAAAGCAACTCTTCGCGCTGGCTTAAGATAGTCCGTTGTTTCCATCCCCAATTTCGGAGCTCAAATCCATGAAGCCGATTTTTGCCGTACTCTTCAGCTCGCTCACCGGTGCAGCACTTCTTACGGCCTGTTCCGACAACTTCTCGATCACTTCGGAACACTGTTCACCAGCGTACATCAAGCAGGTTGCCGACACGGAAGGCCTTGACAAAGCCAAGAAGCTTTCGAGCGACTGTCTTAATGCCGGATTCGACTCGGCCGAAAAAGCGCTTTCGGACGCTCAAACGGCCATTCAAGACGCGGGCAGCGCCATCAAGGAAGCCGGAGAAAACCTCAAAAAAGAACTGCTCGGCGAAAAATAACGTCGTTTGGCCGCAGAATCGATTCACAAGTTCGATTTGTGGCTCTTGACGAGCATCTTCGGGCGCAAAAAATTTCTTCGGGCAACTGCGTCTAAGGCAAGAAACTTTTGATATTATTGGCGTTTTTCTCAAACCGAGCCCTTTTTGCCCGCGCTTAATCGTTTTACGCGAAGGCATTTTTTCGTTTCAGGGCCCGCAACGTCAACTACTCTATTTTTTGCCATGACAGACGCGCACAATCACTCAGCCGATCCTTTGCATGCCAAGAAGGAAGCTTGGTCGGGCCGCTTTTCCGAACCCGTTGCCGAGTTCGTGCTTCGATACACTCAGTCCGTGAGTTTTGATAAGCGCATGGCTGCAGCCGACATCGCCGGTTCGCTTGCGCACGCGCAGATGCTTGCTGCCTGCGGCGTCATTTCCGAACAGGATCTGGCCGACATTCGACGCGGCATGGCTCAGATTTCCGACGAAATCAAAACGGGCAAGTTCCTTTGGCTGCTTGAGCTCGAAGATGTGCATCTGAACATCGAAGCGCGTCTGACGCAACTGATCGGCGACGCCGGCAAGCGTCTTCACACCGGCCGCAGCCGCAACGATCAGGTGGCAACCGACATTCGCCTCTATCTGCGCGCCGAAATCGACGAGATCATCGCCATGCTCGGACACCTGCAGGAAGTGCTCGTGCACAATGCCGGCAAAGAAGCCGATACGCTTATGCCGGGCTTTACGCACATGCAGGTGGCCCAACCCGTGAGCTTCGGCCACCACCTGCTTGCCTACGTCGAAATGTTCGAACGCGACCGCGAGCGCATGATCGATCTGCGCCGGCGCGTCAACCGCTGTCCGCTCGGCGCCGCCGCTCTTGCGGGCACGACCTACCCGATCGACCGCGAAATGACCGCTCGCCTTCTGGGCTTTGAAGCTGTCTGCCAGAACTCGCTCGATGCCGTAAGCGACCGCGACTTCGGCATCGAATTTACGGCCGCCGCAAGCCTCGTGATGGTTCACATCTCGCGTCTTTCCGAAGAACTCGTCGTCTGGATGAGCCAACGCTTCAGCTTCATCAAGCTGCCTGACCGCTTCACAACGGGCAGCTCCATCATGCCGCAGAAGAAGAACCCGGACGTTCCCGAAACAGCCCGCGGCAAGTGCTCGCGCGTGGTGGGCGACCTGATGACGATGGCCATGCTCATCAAAGGCCTTCCGCTTGCCTACAACAAGGACCTGCAGGAAGACAAGGAACCGGTGTTCGATGCCATCGATACCGTCAAAGACACGCTGCGCGCCTTCATCGAAATGATGGCCGGCGTCGAACCCAATCGCGAAGAGATGCGCAAGGCGTTGCTGGCCGGTTATCCGACTGCGACCGACCTCGCGGACTATCTCGCCCGTCGCGGCGTTCCGTTCCGCACCGCCCACGACATCGTGGGCCGCGTGGTGCGTCTTGCGAGCGAACGCGGCTGCGACATTGCCGATCTGTCGCTTGAAGAGCTGCGCGAATTCTCCGACGTGATCACCGAAGATGTGTACGATGTGCTCACGCTCGAAGGCTCGCTGGCCGCCCGCAACCACATCGGCGGCACGGCTCCCGCGCAAGTACGCTTCCAGGTTCAGCGCTGGGAAAAGATCTTTGCCGAACGCGAGGCGCAGGCCAAGGCTAAGAGCGCCAAGTAACCGCGTCCAGCAAACTTGGAGCAAAAAGGCGGCTTTCCGGTGTCGGAAAGCCGCCTTCTTGTTGCCGAGTACGGGATTTGTGATTACAAGCCCTTAGGCGGGCGAATCACCAGCGAAGGCTTGGTCATGGCCGGATCCGGCAGCGGCGCGATCTGGGCGAGCTTGCCGTGCTTTTTGCGCAATTCGTCAATCGGACCGAACTCGATTGCACGTTGCGGGCAGGATTCCACACAGATGGGCTGCAAACCGGCCTTCAGCCGATCGAGGCAGCCGTCGCACTTGCTCATCTTCTTTGTGGCCGGATTGATCACCGGTGCATGGTAGGGACAAGCCATGGCGCAAGCCCCGCAGCCGATGCACTTTTTTGTGTCGATCACAACCAGACCATCCTCCTTGCGCTTGAAGTGAGCCTTCGTGGGGCACACCTTCACGCAGGCGGGATCGGCGCAGTGATTGCACGCGATCGACACGTAATACGCACGCACGTCCTGATGCCACGCTCCCGTTGCCCGATCCTGCTTCCAGGAGCCGTTTTCGACTTCGAGCACCTTGCGGAAATTGCGGCCGACTTCCAAGTTGTGTGCATCCTTGCAGGCAACCGTACAGGTCTTGCAGCCGGTGCACTTCGTCAAATCAATAAAAAATCCAAGTTGCGTCATTTTCGTGCTCCCGGTTAGGCCTTGCGGATTTCAACGAGGTTGGAGTGCTGCGGATTGCCCTTGGCAAGCGGACTCGGCCGATGGCCGGTGAGCGTATTGATGCAGCCTCCCACGTCGATCGTCTTGCCGTTTTTCACGACCGGCTTGTACCAGGCGCCCTGCGGAATGGCGCACACGCCCGGCATGATGCGCTTGGTGACCTGCGCGGGCAGTTCCACGCAGCCGCGATCGTTGAAGATATGGACCAGGTCGCCCTGAGCAATGCCTCGCGCTTTGGCATCGATCTCGTTGACCAACACCCAGTCGGGGTGCGCCTCTCTGAGCCACGGCAGATTGTGGAACGTCGAATGCGTACGGCCGTGTCCGTGATACCCGAAGCACTGCAGCGGATAGTTCTTGGCGGCCTTGTCGCCCGGCATATCGAACGTCTGAACGTACTTGGGCAGCGCTGAAATCACGTCGCCCTTCGGAAGCACCCACTTCTTCGAAAGCACGGCAAGCGCTTCGGAATAGATCTCAATCTTGCCCGAGGGGGTCTTGAGCGGATTTTTCTCCGGATCCTTGCGGAAGTCCTCGAACATGATCGGCTGCCACTTCACCTTGAAGAGCTGCTTGGGGCCTTCCTTCCAGAATTCCTCAAACGGGGGCAGCTCGGGGTTGTCCTTGCGGGTGGCTTCGTAGCACCACTTGATCCAGCCCTTCTGATCGCGCCCTTCGGTGTATTCCTGCTCCAGGCCGAGCTCCTTGGCGATGCCGCGGCAGATTTCCCAGCTCGGGCGTTGATCGAATTCAGGCTCAACCGCCTTGTGCATCGGATAGATGCAGGCCAGATCGCCCATCGAGTCGCCGTTGCCGCAGATGTCGTCTGTTTCGGGGCCGAGCGTATCGGGCAGCAGAATGTCGGCGTAGCGTGCCGAAGGCGTCATCATGTTGTCGCAGACAACGATGAATTCGCACTTCGTGTCGTCTCTGAGCACCTTGTCGGTCCAATTGCAGTCGCTGTGCTGATTGATAAGCGTATTGCCGCCAGAGTTGACGATCATCTTGATGCTGTGGCCGAGCGGCTTTCCCTCTTCGAGCCCCTTGACGCCGTCGTGGATCCAGTCCATTTCCCGGCCGCGCAAAATGGCGTCGGTCCAGAGGAACACCGGAATCTGCGCCTTGATCGGATTGGTTCCCACCGGCAGGTAGGTCGGCTCCCAATTCGTACCGTCTTCTTCCATGCCGGTCGACGTGCCGGGCAGACCGACCTGTCCGGTCAGAATCGCCAGCATGGCGATGGCGCGCGCCGTCTGCTCGCCGTTGGCCTGACGCTGCGGTCCGAGACCCTGAGCGATGAAAAGCGGCTTTGTCGTGCCGATTTCCTTTGCCAGATTCACGATGGTCTCGACCGGTATGCCCGTGATGCGGGAGGCACGTTCGGGCGTCTTGGCTACGCCGTCGGCTGCGCCCATGATGTAGGACTTGTAGTCGGCCTTGGCGGGAGCGGACTTGGGCAGCGTCTTTTCGTCGTAGCCCACGCAGTACTTGTCAAGGAAGGCCTGATCCACCCAGTTGTTGCGAATGAGTTCGTAGGCAATAGCTTCCACGAGCGCAGCATCGGTGCCCGGACGAATCGGAATCCACTGATCAATCTTGCCTGCCACCGTGTCCGTATAACGCGGATCGATGACGATGGTTCTCGGCTTGCCCTTTTCAAGCGCACAGCGGAACTGATAGCCCTTGGAGCCGCCCGAGCCGCGTGTCACCGACGGATTGTTGCCGAAGGCGACGTAGAGCTTGGCGTTGGCGATCTGCTCGATGCCCGAAGCCGCTTTCTTGCCATAGGTAAAGGGGAAAGCAGCCGAGATTTGAGCCGACGAGTACGAGCCGTAGTAGCGCAGGTAGCCGCCCATCAGATTCATCAGGCGCTGCCAGGCGCGGCGGGAATTCACAAGCGACTGCTGACCGCTGCAGTAGTTCCAGTAGATGGACTCGTTGCCGTACTTGGCCTTGATTTCCTTCCAGCGCTTGGCAATCGTCTTGTAGGCCTCGTCCCAAGAAATGCGTTCGAACTTGGCTTCGCCTCGTTCGCCCACGCGCTTCATCGGGTACTTCAGTCGGTCAGGCGAATACAGACGCTGACGCATCGAGCGGCCCTTGAGGCAGGCGCGGATTTGACGCGGACGGCATCCGTCCTTAATCGTGTTGTCGGTTTCGATGCGAATGACTTTGCCCGCCTTCGAATAGACGCGAAGCGGGCAGCGGTTGCCGCAGTTGATCACGCAGGCAGCCCAGGTGTAATTGCCCCAATCGTCGAGTGCATCGGCCACGGCCTTCGCGAGAGCCGTCGGCATAAAGCCCGCGGCCGACAAAGCCGTCAGGCCGTATAGAAAACTTCTGCGGCGAATGGGTATCTGCAGAGCGTTCATAACGTTATTCTCCTGTTCTTCTATGGGTCAAAGCCGCTCGCCCAAGCAAAACGGCTTTCTGCGGCCGTCTCATCGGGCGACCGTCGCTGTAGTCCTTTTGGAGAGAATGGCTCCAAAAAGTTGAGGGCAGTCTAGAAACTGCCCCCTTTTCAATCCACTGCGACTTTTTGGAATAACGTTAAGAAATTACTCGATTACTTAACGGACAAACTGTACGTCTACACATCGATGCAAAGCACTCTGCCGATTTCGTCGGAACTGCCGGGCCAGCGAAAAGCCACCGGTTCGTGATTGAGTTCGACGAGCCAGCGCCCCACCTGTCGGATCAGTTCCTTCTTGGTGCGTGCTCTCATCTGCCGAAACGCTTGTCGCGAAAACTTGGTTAAGAAACATTCGACAAGATTGAGCCAAAAAGCGTTCTTGTGTTCGCAGACGAAATGAAAGCGTCCCTTGCGGCACGTTGCCAGATAGTCGAGCACTTCCTTCGTTTTGTAGATCCAACACTTCTCGAGCACAAAGACAATGTCGTAGCGCTGCGGATAGCGCATATCGGCCTGCTTAAGAAATTCGACAAACGCGTCGCCCGTGTAGTCTTCCTTAGCCAGACTGAATACGCATCCGGTCTGCATGTCGACGCCGGTCAAAACCGAAAAGCGCTCGTCGCCCGACTTGCGAGGCGGCGGAGGCACCGGATCAGGCACCGAAGCCGTGGCAACCGCCTGCATCACGGCTGCATAGGCTGCCCCCGTCGGTTCCACAGCGCAAAACCCGCTTCCGAACTCATCATTCACAAATTGCGGCACCAACTCCATTCGTTTGTAGAGCAGCAGCACCTGTCCTCTTCGGCTGACGGACGACTCGTCTCGGCACTCCAGACAATAGGCCAAATGACAAGGCTTAACTGTCGGATCGTTGAGTATGTTCCAAACGGTTGAGCTGCGAATGCCTTCGAGAGCAGGATATCCGGCGCTCGGTCCGTATTTCCGCACGTAGTCGGTAAGCGCCGTGATGGTCCAACGATCTTGCTTGGGTGCATGCGGGACATCTTCGGGAAACTGGCATGCAAGCGAAACGATCCATGCTTTTGCGCCCGCATCAATGACGTCGCTGCGTCCCGTACGATCCAAGTCGTTCAAAGCCGCATCGGCGCCGTAGGCAAAGCATTTTTTGAGAATTTTGGCAATCGTAGGCGTGGATACGCCGACTTCGGCCTCGATATCGGCGTAGGTTTTTCCGTCTGCGCGCAGCAATATGACGCGGGCTCGCTGCCGCTCACGCTCGGAGCTTGAGGCTGCCGAAGCGACCTTTTCCAGGCGTTTGCGCTCTTCAGGCGTCAGTCGAAGTTCGAATCGCTGCGGACGACCGGCCATACCTGCTCCTTATTCACCAAATACTCATAGCCGGATTGTATGGAAGCGTGCGGGAAATCGCCTGTTTTCTCGTGCGGCCCGAACACTATGGTGCCGCACCAGTCTGTCCTATCTGCCGGCCTAAAGCGCAATACCGATGCCGTAGTAGCCCGCAACCAAAATCACAATGCCGAAGACGATGCGGTACCAGCCGAACGCGCGGAAATCATTGCTTGAAACGTAGCGAAGAAGCCAGCGCACAACAACAATGGCCGAAATAAAGCTCACGACAAACCCTACGGTGATGGCCGGAAGACTGTCGAAGGAAAGAGTATCGCGAGACTGCCACAAGTCCCAAACCGTAGCACCGAAAATCGTCGGGATCGCCAGAAAAAACGAAAACTCGGTGGCAGCCTTGCGCGAAAGGCCCAGAATCAAGCCGCCGATGATGGTCGAGCCCGATCGCGACGTGCCGGGAATAAGCGCAAAGCACTGCATGCATCCCACGGCAAAAGCGTCCTTGACGGTCATGTCGTCGATTTCCTGCACGCGAGGCACAACGTTCTTCTTTTCGTGATACGCCTCGATCCACAAGATGATCAGGCCGCCGATCACAAGCGCCAAGACCACCGTAAAGACATTGAAGAAATGCGACTTCACAAAGCTCGAAAGCGTCGCGCCCAGCACGGCCGCCGGCAGAAAACCCACAATGATGTTTACGGCCAACCGCTGCTCTTTGCCGGGCTTGAAGAGATTGAGCACGATGGCAATCAGACGCATGCGGTAGTGCCAGCACACGGCGACGATCGCGCCAGCCTGAATCGCAATGTAGAACGTGTCCGCCCAGGCGGGCTCAAAGCGAATCAAGTCGCCCGCAAGAATCAGATGCCCGGTGGAACTCACGGGCAGAAATTCGGTAAGCCCCTCGACAATGCCGAGAATAAGGCTTTGGATGAGAATCAAAAAATCCATGCGTAAAGCTCTCGTTTAAGCCTTGCCTTCGGGCTCGGCAGTGACAACCTTGGGGGTAGCCAGAACCTTGTCGATTCGGCGGCCGTCCATATCGGCCACCTCAAAGTCCCAGTTTTCCCAACTGACCTTGTCGCCCGTCTTCGGCAAGCGCTGCAGCAAAAGCATCATCATGCCGGCAAGCGTGTTGTAGCGGCCGAGTTCTTCTTCGGGCACTTCCTTGATTTCAAGCGTGTCCTTGAGTTCGGGAATGGCAATGATGCCATCGAGGAACCACGAGCCGTCGGGGCGCTGAATCGCCATGCGCTCGTCTTCCGTTTCAACCTGGAATTCTCCGGCGATCGCCTCGAGCACGTCGCGCGGCGTCACCAATCCCACGACTTCGCCGAATTCGTCGACGACAAGCGAAAGCGGCACAATCGTGCTCTTGAAGTGCTCCAAAAGCTCCATGCCGCTCAGAGACTCGGGCACGTAGACGGCCGGCAGCAGATTCTGCGTAAAGTCGATTCGCTTGGCTTCCACAATCTGCTGCAGCAGGCTTCGTGTCGAGCAGATTCCTTTGACGTCGGAGAGCGACCCCGAAGCCACCACCAAGCGTGAACGTTTGCTCGTCAAAAGCTTGCGGATGTTTTCTTCATTGCTGTCCTGCAGATCGATCCATTCGATGTCGCTGCGAGGCGTCATCACCGAACCGACCTGGCGTTCGTCGAGACGAAACACGTTGCGCACCATGTCGCGTTCGTTTTCCTCGATGGCGCCCGAAGCGCTGCCTTCTTCGATCATCGCGTGGATTTCTTCTTCCGTCACCCCCGAATCGTCGCCCTTGTCGAGCCGCAGCACGTGCAGCACGAACTTCGTCGAAAACGAAAGCAGCTTCACGAAGGGGCTCATGATGAGGCTCAGGAGATGCAACGGCCGAGCGACAATGCTCGCAAGCGTCTCGGGCCGGCTTTGTCCCAGTCGCCCAAAACAATCGAGAAATACGTGACGAACACCACGACGAGCGTCACGCCGAGAATCTTGGCGGTTTCAGCCGAAACACCCCAGCCCATCAAAATTTCGGCGGCTGGCCCTGCAAGCGCCGATTCGCCGACAATACCCGAGAGAATGCCGATTGAAGTAATGCCCACCTGAATGGTCGAAAGCGCCCATGTGGGATCGGCCTGAAGCTTGGAAGCGCGCTCCGCTCCCTTGTTGCCGTCTTCGGCCATAACCTGCAGCCGCGCCTTTCGGCTTGTGACGAGAGCAATTTCGCTCATCGAAAAAACGCCGTTGAAAACAATCAGCGCAAACAGCATTAAGACGTCAAACCAACTGCCCATGGCAAGCAAAAATCCTCGGTGATAAAAGAATCTTGAATTTTAAAGATAAAACAAACCCGAACCAATGTCTGCGGCCGATTCTTTGTTGCAGTCTTTTGCCAAGCGCCAAAGAGCCGCAAAAATGAGAAAAGTCCCGCTCGGCCGCTCCGGACCGAATGGGACTTTGTCGACAAATACCGCAGAAAGCCTTAGAAGGGCATCTTCATGCCCGGAGGCAGAGGAAGGCCTGCCGTCGCTTCGCGCATCTTCTGCTGCGCGGCGGCATCGGCCTTGTGTGCGGCGTCGTTGATGGCCGCTGCGATGAGGTCTTCGAGCATTTCCTTGTCGTCTTCGGAGCCCGTGAGAAGACTCGGATCGATTTCGACGCGCTTGGCCTCATGCTTGCAGGTGATCGTAATCTTCACCATGCCGGCGCCGGCTTCACCCGTCACTTCGATGTTGGCGAGCTCGGCCTGAGCGCGTTCAACGTTTTTCTGCATTTTCTGAGCCTGCGCGAGCAGACCGGAGAAGTTGCCTCTCATTTTCAATTCACCTGTTTAGTCGTAAAAAAAATCAGTTGTCGACTTTGCGCACCGATGTTTCATCGAGCACGCCGTCCAAAACGCGCAAGCATTCTTGCACAAACGGATCGCTTTTGAAGGCTTCGATCATCGCCAGTCGCGCGGCACGCCGTTCCGACTCCTCCCAAAGCGAAAGCGTCGGCGCAGATTTGCCGTCGTGCTCAGCGGCATCGAATCGAACGACAAACGCTTCACCCTTCAGGCGTTTCAGCGCTCCCTCGATCAGATGCACCACATCGGGCGTCAGAAGCATGCGGCTTCTGGCGCGCAGCAGCACATGGGCATCGTCGAGCTCGACCACGACACAGCCCGCTGCCACTTCGCGCGGCAACGCCGTAAGCCCCGAAGCACACACAAGTTTTCGCCAGTTAGAAAGCAGTTCGTCGGGATGAACTTCAATCGGAGGAAGAATCGCCGGACCTCTGCTTGTGTGCTCTCTTCTAACCGGCTTTATGCTCTCCCCGGCCGGACTCCTGCGGCAAATCCTCCCAAGGAGGAGCCGCCTCAGCGGAAATCTCGGGCGGAACATCTGTCAAAGGCATGTCTGCAGGCAACTCGGGCACCGGCTCGGCCTTGGGCTTGACTGCCGGCTTAGCCGCCGTCGGCTGCGAAGCCTCAATCTTTTTCTCGGGTACCTTTGAGCCGGGAACAAACCCGGCGGGCTTAAAGGCGAGCATGCGCAGAATAGCCATCGTAAAGCCCGCATACTCGTCGGGGGCCTGCGCCATGTCGCCGCGAGCCTGCAGCAAGATTTGATAGTCGAGCTGCACTTCTTCGGGCGTCATGCTCGAAGCAAGCGTTTGGATGCGCTGCAGAGCCGAATCAGTTTCTGCGACGCCGCCCGGCACGCGCTGAACGATTGCAATGCGGTGCATCAGGCTTGCCCAGTCGCGTACGGCCTGCGTGTAGCTCACGCCGTCAAGACCGATGCGTCGGGCCAAATCAAGCGCCTCCTTGGCACGCCCCTGAAGCACCATTTCGGTTAAATCGCACAAAACGTCAGAGTCCATGACCCCCAGCATGGCGCGCACTTTTTCAAGCGTCACGTTGCCCGCACAAAAAGCAATGGCCTGATCCAGAAGCGACAGGCCGTCGCGCATGGAGCCGCGCGCGGCGCGCGCCAGAACATCAAGCGCTGCGGGTTCGGCCGGAATTCCCTCCTGCTGCATCACGTACTGCATATGACCGGAGACAGCAGCAGGCGACATATTCTTGAGGTTGAACTGGAGGCAACGCGACAAAACCGTCACGGGCACTTTCTGCGGATCGGTCGTCGCCAAAATGAACTTCACGTATTCGGGCGGCTCCTCCAGTGTTTTGAGCATCGCGTTGAAGGCATGCGTCGTAAGCATATGCACTTCGTCGATCATGTAGACCTTGTAGCGAGCGTTCGAAGGGGCATACATGGCGCGCTCGAGAAGCTGCGTCATTTCTTCGACGGAACGGTTACTTGCTGCGTCGATTTCGATGTAGTCGACAAAACGCCCCTCGTCGATCGCTCGGCAGGCCTCGCATTTGCCGCAAGGGTGTGAGGTCACGCCGCCTTTTCCGTCTTCGCCCGTACAGTTGAGGCACTTGGCGAGAATGCGCGAAAGGGTCGTCTTGCCCACGCCGCGGGTACCGGTGAAAAGATACGCGTGATGCAGCCGATTTTCGTCCAACGCATGCTTTAAGGCGGCAACGACATGTTCCTGCCCGACCATGCTTTCAAAGTCATGGGGGCGCCACTTTCGGGCGAGAACCTGATAGCTCATAGGAAAAACAACCGAACAGAGAAAGGATCGCCACCAACATCGGCGGCAACGGTCGGTCAATTATAAGAAAAGCGCACGTGCGGCGCAGACGCAAAAACGGCGAGCCTTATCCTCGGCACTAAGAGTATTCCGCCGTGGCTGCTTCGTTCCCGACCTGACCAGGTTAGCAGAGCTCTTATGCGAGGGGACCCGCCGAACTGCGCATTGTAATGAAAAAGAGGCCGCGGCGAAAGAGCCGAACCTTAATTCTCGAAAGGTCGAGCGTTGCGCACTCGGCCTTGTCAGATTATTTTTCCTTGTTCTGCGCTTCGCCAGCCGGCTTTTCGCTCTCGAGACCGGCAAGCTTTTGCAGCTGCGCAATAAGCTCGGCCTGCTGCTTGATCTGCTGCTCGAGCTGACGGATCTTGACGGCGTACGGATCGTCCTCGTCGGGGACCACGCCGTAGGCCATGAACCGAGTGTGCACCTGCTCGCGCTTTTTCTTGCTTTCCTTCGTGGAGCGGGCGGGCACGCCCACCACGGTAACATTGGCGGG
>USBS01000028.1 GCA_900552915.1 uncultured Sutterella sp.
CGAACGGCACCCCATTGCCCCCAAAGGAACTTCTCTTGTTCCTTGGTTGGATAGAGACGAAACTTGGCAGCGTGAAGCATTGTCGACCAGAAAGTGAAACACTGGAGCATTATGATCGACCTGTGTAAACGAAACAAGCTCGGCATTCCTCCCCGCCTCATGGAGGGGAGGAGGAATGCCGATTCTTGCTGATTAAAAAGCCCAGACTGTTTTAAAGCAGTCTGGGCTCAGAGGAAAATGATTTTTCGGTTCTCTGGTTAGTTTCTGAGGCTATGAATCGGCGCAGGGATTCGTCCGCCGAAGTCGATGAACTTCTGCGAGTCGCCGCCCGGCACACGGATGATGGAGGCTTCGCCCAAGAGGCCGCCGAACACCGCCACGTCGCCCACGGTCTTGCCCGGCACCGGAATGATGCGCACAGCCGTGGTCTTGCTGTTGATCATGCCGATGGCGGCTTCGTCGGCGATCATGGCCGAAATCGTTTCGGCAGGCGTGTCGCCCGGGATGGCGATCATGTCGAGTCCCACGGAGCACACGCACGTCATGGCTTCAAGCTTTTCCATCGTGAGCGCCCCCGAACGGGCCGCCGCTTCGATGGCGCTGTCTTCGCTCACCGGAATGAAGGCGCCCGAAAGGCCGCCCACGTGGCTTGAGGCAAAGACGCCGCCCTTTTTCACGGCGTCGTTGAGCATCGCAAGAATGGCAGTCGACCCCGGTGCACCGATTGAAGACAACCCCAGCATCTGGAAGATTTCGCCCACGCTGTCGCCCACGGCAGGCGTCGGGGCCAAGGAAAGGTCCGCCACGCCGAACGGGATGTCCATGGCCTTGGCGACACCGCGTCCGATCAGTTCGCCCACGCGCGTTACCTTGTAAGCGGTGTGTTTGATCACTTCGGCGATTTCGGAGAGCGTCAGCTTGCGGCCGGTTTCTTCAATGGCGCGCTGCAGGGCTTTATTCACAACGCCCGGGCCCGAAACGCCCACGTCGATCACGACGTCGGGTTCGCCCACGCCCAAGTAGGCGCCGGCCATAAAGGGAACGTCCTGCGGAATGTTGCAGAAGACGACGAGCTTGGCGCAGCCGATGCCGTCGCGATCGGCCGTGGCGTTGGCCGTCTCGACAATCGTGCGCCCCATGAGGCTCACAGCATCCATGTTGATGCCGCTTTTCGTTGAGCCCACATTGATTGAAGAGCAGATGCGATCGGTCGTGGCCAGGGCTTCCGGAAGAGCATTGATGAGGTTGCGCTCGCCCGGCGTCATGCCTTTTTCAACCAACGCGCCGAAGCCGCCCACAAAGTCCACGCCCACTTCCTTGGCGCAGTCGTCGAGAATGCGGCAGACGCGCACCATTTGTTCGGTCGTAAAGCCCGCGCACACGGTGCCGATCGCCGACACCGCAATGCGTTTGTTGACGACCGGAATGCCGTAGCGGTCGCCCACACTGTTACAGGTTTCCACGAGGCGCTTGGCGTACTTGAGAATCTTGCTGCGCACCTTGAGTTCAAAGACGTCGAAGTCGTGGCTCGCGCAGTCGAAAAGGTTGATGCCGAGCGTTACCGTGCGCACGTCGAGATGCTCGCTGCGAAGCATGTTGATGGTCGAAAGAACCTCGCGTTCGGTCAGCATGGTTGTCTTGCTCCGTTTGGAAAATCAGTGAAACTGGAATTGGCCGATCGTTTTAGATGACGGCGACGCGGTGCACGGCTTCGAAGATGTCGCGGTGCTGCATCGTAAGCGACACGCCGAGCGTTTTGGCGCGCTCCAAAAGCACGCGGTGAAGGCTGCGGGTGTCCAGATCCGTGGGAATCGTCACTTCAAAAACTTGCATCGAGTTGCCTTCGGCAAGCTGGAAGGCACGCATCGAGTTGATGTTGATCTGCTGCTCGCCGAAGATATGAGCAAACGTACCCACGATGTCGTTGCGATCGGGCCCGTAGACCGAAATCACGAAGGGTTCGCTCGGAATCGGCGCCTGCGTGGGCTCTTCGTAGTCGCGCGTGACGATCGTGAGGCGCATCTTCTTTAAGGCAACCGCCTTTTCGATTTCGCCGTTCAACGTTTCGTTGGTGACCTCTTCGGGCTTGTCCACCAGATAGATGCCGGCAAACTGATCGTGCAGCGTCGACTGGGTCATTTCACGGATGTTGCAGCCCAGACGCGTGATGACGGACGACACGCAGGCGATGACGCCGGGCTGATCGAGCCCGATGACGGCAACGACGACTTCGTGGTTGGACATGAATGAACTCCTCGCAGAATAGAAAGGGCGGCCGGCGGTCCGAATAGGGCCAAAGGCGGCATATCCGAATAGGATACCACAGCGGCTTCTTAGCGATCAGCCGCGAGTTTCGGGAAAACGGCAAGTGCGTTGGCCGTGCTTTGCTCGGCAAGGCTTTCGACGGAGACGTTCCGAAGCTCTGCCGCGGTCTGCAGCACCTCGAAAAGATCAACAGGCCGGCACACGGTTTCACCTGCCGCTCTGCGGTTTGCCGTGAGCATGAAGGGCGCATCGGTTTCAAGCACGTAGGCGTCTTCGGGTAATTTCGTAAAAACTTCCCGAATGCGACGGGAGCCCGAGTAGGTCAGCGATGGTCCGAATCCGAGCTTAAAGCCGAGTTTGAAGCACTGTCGAGCCTCTTCAAAAGAGCCCGCAAAGGCGTGCAGGACACCTGTGACGTGCGTTTTTTTGAGACATGCCATCACGTGGGGCAGCGCTTTTCGGGAGTGAATGCTCACAGGCAAATTGGCATTCTCGGCCGCTTCAAGCATCGCTTCGAAAAGTTCGATTTGTGCGGAAAGCTCGAGCGGACAGGTGCCGGGGTAAAGGTCCAGCCCGATTTCGCCGACGGCGGCCAACAAGGGATCGTCTTCGTTGGCCTTCAGAGTTTCTTCAAGGGCAAGGACTTCGGATTCGATCGCAGCCTTGTCTTTCACAAGCAGCGGGTGAACGCCCAACGCGTAATGAAGCCTTTGGTTATGCGCCGTTGTTTGGACAGCTTCAAAGTCTTCCGAGTGCGTGGCGCAGACAAGTGCGTCGACAAGACCCGACGAACGGGCTTGGGCGAGATCCGAGTCTTGCGCAAGCTCTGGTTCGGCGTAATGGCAGTGGGTGTCGACGACCGCAATCATGGCTGACCGGTTAATGAGTCTGTTGGTCGGAAATGTCTTCAATCACGCCGCCCGCAAGCTTCAGGACCCGATCGCAGCGAGCCGCGATCTGCAGGTCGTGCGTGACGATCACCACGGCCGTGCCTTTGGCTTTGGCGGTTTTGACAAGGCACTCGAAAACGTCGAGCGCCGTGTCTTGATCAAGGTTTCCGGTGGGTTCGTCGGCAAGAATGCACGCGGGATCGGTCACCATGGCACGGGCTATCGCCGTGCGCTGTCGTTCGCCGCCGGAGAGTTGGCTCGGCAGGTGCGTAAGGCGATCGGCCAGACCCAGCGCTTCGAGCGCCGCTTTTGCACGCGCGTAGGCTTCTTCCTTGGGTGTGCGGCGGATTAGAAGCGGCATCGCGGCATTTTCAAGCGCCGTAAATTCCGGCAGCAGATGATGAAACTGATAAACAAAGCCTAGCGCGCGGTTGCGCATGTCGCCCAAAGCTTTGTCGGAAAGCGCGCCGATGTTTTCGCCCGAGATGAAGACCTCTCCTGCGTCGGGTGCGTCCAGTCCGCCCAAGATGTGCAGCAACGTCGACTTGCCCGAACCCGAGGCACCCACGATGGCGAGCACTTCTCCGGGACGCGCTTCAAAGGTAACGCCCGAAAGCACGTCGACGGCGTGTCCGAGACCGTCGGAAAAGCGCTTTTTGACGTCAAGCGCGCGGATTGCCGTTGGCGTGGAATTATTCATAGCGCAGTGCCTCCGCAGGACGCGTGCGTGCGGCTCGCCACGAGGGGTAGAGCGTAGCCGCCAGACTCATGAGAAAACTCAGGACCGCAATCGGGATGATGTCGCTTGCGCGCGGATCCGACGGCATCGAGCTGATGAAGTAGATTTCCTTGGGCAGGAACTCGACTCCGAGCGCCGTTTCGATCGCGGGCACGATCACGTCCAGATTGCATGCAATCAGCAGTCCCAGACCAACGCCCACCGCAACGCCCGTAAAGCCCACGATGCTGCCCTGAATCATGAAGATGCGCATGATGGCGCCCGAACTCGCGCCGAGCGTACGCAAAATCGCGATGTCGGACTGCTTTTCAGTGACGGTCATCACCAAAGTCGAGACAAGGCCGAAAGCGCCCACCAATACGATCAAAAAGAGAATGATCGACATCATGGTCTTTTCCACTTTGACGGCGGCAAACCATGTGCGGTTTTGCATCGTCCAGTCGGTGGCGTACCAACCGCTCGGCAGAAGCGGACGGATGGAAGAGACGACGGACGGGGCTTCGTTCATGTCGGTGAGCTTCAATCTCAGGCCGGTGGCGCCGCCCGTTCGAAAGAGCGTTGCGGCGTCTTCGACATTCATCACGCACAGGGTGCTGTCGAATTCGTAGTGGCCGGAATCAATAAGTCCCGCCACCGTCATCTGCTTCATGCGGGGAACGAACCCGGCGGGCGTGACGTTGCCCTTGGAGACGATGAGCGTGACTTTGTCGCCCGGCACCACGCGCAGTTGTCGCGCGAGATCTTGCCCCAGAATGACGGAAAAAGAGCCCGCCTTGAGTTTGTCGACGCCTCCGAATACCACAGTCGACGGAATGTCGCTGACCGTGGGTTCTGCCTTTGGGTCGATGCCGCGCACCACCGCCCCTTGTACGGAGGAGCCGGCCGAAAGAAGCGCCTGACCCGAAACAAACGGCGCACCCGCAACGATGCGCTTGTCGGCTTCTTTAAAGGCGGCAAGCGCCTGATTCCAGTCGCCCACGCCGCCCGCGAGGTTGTAGATCTCGGCGTGCGAGAGCACCGAGAGCATGCGGTCGCGCACCTCCTTTTGAAAGCCGTTCATCACGGAGAGCACGATGATGAGCGCCATCACGCCAACGGCAATGGAGGCAACCGAAATGCCCGAAATAAAACTCATGAAGCCGTCTTTGCGGCGTCCGCGGCGGCCGGCGCGTGTGTATCGCAGCCCCACGGTCAGTTCAAAGGGAAGAGCCAAGGTTGTTTCTCGTGAGTGATTAATCGGTAAGCGCCACATCCACGGGGACGGCGCCGAGTTTTTCGGTGAGCACCGTCGGGCTGATCGCCACGATGAAGCCGCGGCGTCCGCCGTTGATGTAGATCTCGTCGAGCTCCAAGATGGATTTTTGCACGTATACGGGCATTTTCTTGCGCGTGCCGAAGGGGCTCGTGCCGCCCACCATATAGCCCGAATTGCGCTGTGCCTGTTCGGGCTTGCAGGGAGCAACGCTCTTGCAGCCGATCTGTCGCGCCAGGTTTTTGGTTGACACTTCGCAGTCGCCGTGCATCAAGATCACCAGAGGTTTGGCGGCTTCGTTTTCCATGATGAGCGTCTTGATGGTGGCGTGCTCGTCAAGCCCGAGCGACTCGGCTGCCTTGTGCGTGCCGCCGTGCTCGACGTAGTCGTAGGAGTATTCGCGAAACGCCGCGTCGTGGGCTTTGAGCCATTCGGTGGCGGGCGTCGCGCTTTCGTGTTTGGCGTGCTTGGCCATAACTGTCCTATATGGAAAGGTCCGAAAGGCGCAGGTACTGCGCGACAGGCGCAAGCGATTCTTCACCGAGATAAGCCTGCGGCCGATAACTTTCGGGCTTGAGAATATCAAAAGCGGTTCGTTCGGCCGCTCCGCAGACGCGGTGGCAGCCGATCAGGATCGGAAAGGGGTTGAGTGCAAGCGCTTGCCCCACGGCGCGGGCGGCTGCGGGGTTGCCTGCAGCGCGTGCCACTTCCGTGTACGTGGACCATTGTCCGGGGGCTAAGTCCGCAACAATCGTCAGAACGCGCTGAGTGAAGGGGGAAAGCCGGCGGAAGGCTTGCGTTGAGATCAGTGCCTCAAGCACTTCGGCGGGCGTCGCCTTCGGGGCGTTTACGGCGTCTTCGATGCGCTGCATCCACTCGACGACGGCTTCGGGTGCCGGTGTCGGCATGTCGACTTTAATGAGGCTCGGGCGTACTTCACGGAGCTCGGCATTTTCTTCGCGGAGAATGACGCTTCCCCACGGAGCGGGCATGAGGTATTCGTCGGCGCTACTCATGACTTGTTTCCTTTGTTCGCCCGCGCCGCTTCCAGATCGCTGTCCCACAGACCGCGCGGCATGGGGAAAGCCACGTTTTCCTCGTCGCCCGCCTGCGTCGTAACGGTGAGATCCGGGTGCTTGTCGCGCAATCGATCGATGACGCCCTGCACCAGAAATTCCGGAGCGGAGGCACCCGCGGTGATGCCCACGGTTTCAACGCCTTCAAACCAAGCGTCGTCGATGTCCGCGGCCGTATCGATCAACTTGGCGGTGCAGCCGTGGCGCTCCGCCACTTCACGCAGACGGTTGGAGTTGGAGCTGGTCACCGAGCCCACCACGAGAACCAGGTCGCAGGCTGCCGCAAGGCGCTTGACCGCATCCTGACGGTTCTGCGTGGCGTAGCAGACATCGTTTTTCTTGGGCTCCGTAATGGCCGGAAATTTCGCTTTGAGCGCGCCGATCACTTCGGCTGCGTCATCGACCGAAATCGTCGTTTGTGTCACGTAGCTCAGATCCTGCGAGCTGCTCTCCAACTGCAGTGCATTGACCGCTTCGACCGATTCCACCAGATAAATGCCTTCGTCGATCTGCCCCATGGTGCCTTCGACTTCGGGGTGCCCCGCATGGCCGATCATGATGATTTTCTTGCCGCCGGCGTGCAGCTTCACGACCTGGCGATGCACCTTGGTGACCAAAGGGCACGTCGCGTCGAAAATACGCAGGGGGCGCGCATGGGCTTCTTCCGAGACGCTGCGCGGCACGCCGTGAGCCGAAAAGATCAGTGTGGCGCCGTCGGGCACCTGCGAGATGTCGTCGACGAAGATGGCGCCTTTGGCCTTAAGCTCCTCAACAACCGTGCGGTTGTGCACGATTTCGTGGCGCACGTACAAAGGGGCTCCGTAGACTTCAATGGCGCGCGAGACGATCTTGATGGCGCGCTTGACGCCCGCGCAAAAGCCGCGGGGTTGGGCGAGAATGACTTGCATGCTGCTTCCTGTCGATGATGTGAGCGCCATTATGGCAAAAGCCGGAGGCTCTGCCTGCAAGGGGAGCGGTTCCGTCTTGCTTAATAGTGACGAAATGTCAGCGGTCATATCCTCTATGTTCAAGCATCTGATGAGCAGGCCGCGCTGTTTGAACGTCGGGCATTCTGTGTAAATATAGAACGTGTCGGCCGCGATGCGAAAAGAAAAACAAAAGGTTTGATACGGTTGCTGCAACTGCGCAGGATGAGCTCCGTTTTGCCGATTCGCCGGCGTCCGGTAACGACGATGGGGTGACTGGTGTGTGGTGTCGACGAGTTCCTTTTCTTCGGAAATGGCTTGTTGTTCGCTCTCTCGATCGTAATGCTTGAGTATTGTGCCTTGGCAAAATAGCGTTCGTCCTGAGAACGTTCCTGAAAAGAACGTTCTTTTCTCGAACGCTATGATCGAATTTGAGCAAAATCTTCACTGCGTCAATTGCATTCGAGGCTGCTGTAAGTCGATCGACTCCGAATCTGCTGAAATTTTTTCGATTCTGTGCAAGAGAGCACGTTTCGCGGCGACGATAACCGAATGCAGATCTGCAGCACCTTGGAAATTTTCTTCAATTTCAGTAGAATGCCGCTCCGCGACAAAAATGAGGCGGCGTTCTGCGGGATGTCGCCGAAGTGCAAAAATCTTTGCCAGATGCTTGGCAAGGATCTCTTTTTGTCGTATAATCACATTCTTTCGAATTTCGCGCTCACGCTTTTGAATGAAACGGCGAAGCGTGAAGCGTTTTTAACTTTTTTCTTATTTACGGGAGTTAGCGATGGCACGAGTGTGTCAAGTCACCGGCAAGTCGCCGATGGTCGGCCATCAAGTCTCGCACGCGAACAACAAGACCAAGCGTCGTTTCATGCCGAACCTGCAGTATCGTCGCTTCTGGGTCGAGAGTGAAAACCGTTGGGTCCGCCTGCGTTTGACGACGGCCGGCCTGCGCACTGTCGATAAAGTTGGTATCGATGCGGTTCTCGCGGATCTCCGCGCCCGCGGCGAAATCTAATATTGGAGATTGAACCATGGCAAAGGGTGCACGCGAAATCATCAAGATGGAATCGACTGCCGGTACCGGCTACTTCGTCACCACGACGAAGAACAAGAAGAATTCCACGGGCAAGCTTGAACGTAACATGTACGATCCGGTTGCCCGCAAGCACGTCAACTTCAAGGAAGTCAAGCTGCGTTAATTCGTAGTTGAGTCTTTCTGTCGGAAAGCGATTTCCGGCGATGACGTCAATTAAGCCGTTGTGTCTGTTGAGGATGCAGCGGCTTATTTTTTCGCCTGAAATTTGGTGAACAAAAAACGCCGCCGGCCGACACGACCGACAGCGTCGAAAGGAAATCCCGAAGTCGCCGATTAGGGCATCTGGATCTTGCCGGAGGCAGGCGGAACGCCGAAGCCCGGAGTGCCGGGCGTGACGATCTTGCTTGCGGCTTCGCGGCGCATTTCCTGCAGGCGTTCAAGCGTCTGGCGCACGCCTTCCTTGGCGGCTTCGCCGTACTTGGCGACGGCTTCGGCCACGCTTGCGGCGGGAATGTCAAAGGAGATCGGCAGCGGCCCCATCTGGGTCATGATCTGCACTTCGCCCGTGAAGATCGGAGCGCGCGTCGGATCCTTGGCACCTTCTGGCGTGATCGGCGTGAGCACGTGAATCGTGCCCATCTTGCGGTCGGTGACGATTTCTTCGGTGTAGAGGTTGGCCGCGTCCATGTCGGCCTTGAGGTTGTCAAGATCAGCCATTGTTTATGCAATCCAAAAAGGGTTCGAAACACGGGTCCGATCGCGTGACCGAACTCGCCTTACGGCCCTATATGGGGCCGCCTCTTTTCGTTTTCAAGTCCGCACAACGAAAAACCGCAGCGAAGCCGCTGCGGTCTGCGTAATGGTCTTGAAAAATCCGATTAACGGTAAACCATCACGGGAATCTTGGAGTGCGTGAGCACCTTCTGCGTTTCGCTGCCGAGCAAAACGGCGGCAAGGCCCTTGCGGCCGTGGCTGGCCATGAAGACGCAGTCGCAGCCCTGCTGCTGGCTCGTTTCAATGAGCGCTTCGGCAGGCGAAAAAGACTTCACGGCGACGGTTTCGACCGGCACGCCTTCCTTATCGAAAATGGCGCGGGCGTCGGCCAAACGTTCTTCAGCCACCGCACGCATTCTTTCGTCATAATCGTCGATCGACTCCGGACGATATTCGGAAAGCGACGTGTAGCTGTAGGGTTCGATCACGGTGATGAGCACGACGGAGGCGCCCAGAGGCTTGGCAAAGCGGGCTGCGCCGCGCACGGCTTCAATCGAAAGAGGGGATCCGTCGGTGGGAACGAGAATACGCTTGTACATTTTGTTGATGACTCCGATGGTCTGTTTCGGTCATTGTACTATCGGCCGAGCGATTTGCCCGAGGCCGAAGAAGCAAGAATCGCCAAAACCTCGGCCGCAAGCCGCAAACCCACGGCAGCCGTGACCGGCATGGCCGTGCCGAAGCCCGCAAATTCGGCTCCGCGGTGAGCAACGGCGCTTTTGGCGGCGGGCTGCGTGCTGAAGACCGCCCGAATGCCAAATTTTTTCACCTTCTTGGGATCGGCCGAGCCTGCGGGGAAACCGTATTCTTTTCGAAGCGTTGTGCGCAGCTTGGATAAGAGCGCGTCGCCCGTCGTGCGGGAAAGATCGTCGGCCGTTACGGCGCCCGGATCGGTTTTTCCGCCCGCGCCGCCGCTTACGACAATCGACTGTCCTCGGGCTTTGACCTGGGCCACAAGTGCGGCTTTGGTTGCAAGCGAATCGATGGCGTCGACCACGACGGCCTGTGCAGGAATAACATCGTCGAGATTGTCGCGATCGATGAAGCGCACAACAGGGAAAAACTCGGCATTCGGATTGATTTCGGCAAAACGCCGCGCGAGCACGTCGGCTTTGGCAAGCCCGACGGTGCTCTCCAAGGCCGGCAGCTGCCGATTGATGTTGCTTTCGGCCACCGTATCGCCGTCGATGAGCGTCAGTTTGCCGACGCCGCTTCTGGCAAGCGCCTCGGCGCACCAGCTGCCGACGCCCCCCAAGCCCACCACGCAGACGTGAGCCGAAGCAATCGCCGCGTACGCAGCTTCTCCGTACAGGCGCTCAATGCCGCCGAATCGTCGCGTATCGGCCGGATTCATCGGGCGTCCTTTCCGCTGCCGTCGGCGCCGCTTTTTTCCGCTTCGGACTCATGCTGCGCGTGAGAGGTGTGGTCGATGATCGTCTGCGGCTGAACGCGGCCCGACTTGTTCTTGCGTACGAGCCACGTAAAGAACACGGGCACGAAAATCGTGGCGATGAAGGTTGCCGCAAGCATGCCGCCGAAAACGCCGGTGCCCATTGAGTGACGTGCGCTTGCACCCGGCCCCGTGGCAAACACAAGCGGCATGACGCCCAGCACGAAGGCGAGCGACGTCATCAGAATCGGGCGCAGTCGCAGGTGAGCGGCTTCAATGGCGGCGTCAAACACGCTCATGCCTTCTTCCATTTTCAAAACGGCGAATTCCACGATCAAAATGGCATTTTTGGCTGTAAGGCCGATCAGCACCAAGAGACCGATCTGGAAATAAATGTCGTTGGCCGAGCCTCGGATCCACAAGGAAGCAAAGGCACCGAGCACGGCGTACGGAATCGCAAGCACCACGGCAATCGGCAGCGACCAGCGTTCGTACAAAGCCGCCAGAATCAGGAAGATGATGATGAGCCCGTAGAAGACGGCCGTGGACGACGAGGCGCCGATGCGCTTTTCATGCCAGGCTTGTCCCGTCCACTCGATGGCGTAGCCGTCGGGGAGAATCTCCTCGGCCACTTCCTCCACAATGCGGATGGCTTCGCCCGAGCTTACGCCTTCCACCGCAGCCCCCATGAATTGAGCTGCCAGATAGCCGTTGAGGCGTCGCAGCGAGTCGGAACCCGAAATGCGCTTGACGGTTAGAAGCGATCCCAGCGGCACCATTTCGCCCGAAGCGGCTTTCACCCACGCTCGGCCGAAGTCTTCCGGGGTGCTGCGCGATTCGGCATTGCCCTGAATGATCACGCGGTAGGTGCGGCCGTTGCGTGTGAAGTCGTTGACGTAGTTGCCGGCAAAAAGCGTCGAGAGCGTGTCGTAGACCTGGCTCGAGGTGATGCCCAGACGCATGGCTTTGTCTTCGTCGAGCTCGACGCGCAGCATGGGAATGTTGGCGCGAAGCAGCGTGCGCAAGCTCGTGAGTTCGGGGCGGGCGGCAAGCGCGGCCATGAATTCGTCGGAAACCTGCTTTAAGGCGGCCGGATCGTCGTTGCCGCGCGCTTCCAAAAAGCCCGTAAAGCCGTTGGTGGCGCCCAAGCCTCGGATCGAAGCCGGAAGCGACGTCACCGAAACCGAGTCGGCGCTCTTATCTGCAATGGCCTGCATTTCGCGGCGCAGCTGCGCCGACGTTTTTTCACGCTCGGCCCAATCGACCAGACGCACCACGTAGGTGGCGGTGTTGGGACGAATGTCGCTTGCCTGCGTATCAAAGCCCGTCATCACCAGAATACTGGCGACGTTGTCGAGATTTTCGGTAAGTGCTTTGCGGACTTTCTCTGTTTCTTCGACCGTGCGGTTGAAGGACGTTCCGTCGGGCAGCTGCATGCTCATGCGGATGATGCCCTGGTCTTCGCTCGGCACAAAGCTCGTCGGCGTGATCTTCACAAGCTGCCAACAGCCGGCAATGACGGCAATCAGAAGGATGGCCGTGAGAAAACGGAAGCGCAGCGCGAGCTTCACAAGCTGCAGATAGCCGAAGGTAAAGCGTGAAAGTCCCTGATTAAAGCCTTGGAAAAAGCGGTTCGTGCTCGGCTTTTCGTTTTTAAGGAGCACGGCGCACAAGGCAGGCGTCAAAGTCAGGGCCACAAAGCCCGACAAGCACACGCTCACCGCAATCGTGATGGCGAACTGTCGATAGAGTTCGCCTGCGATGCCGCCCAAAAACGCCACCGGCGTAAAGACGGCAGAAAGCACAAGCACGATGGCAATCAGGGCGCCCGCCACTTCCTTCATGGCTTTTTTGGCGGCTTCGACGGCAGACAGTCCTTCGAAGCGCATCAGACGCTCGACGTTTTCGAGCACCACAATGGCGTCGTCGACCACGATGCCGATTGCGAGCGTCATGGCAAAAAGCGTGAGCGTATTGATCGAAAAGCCCATCACCCAGAGGCCCGCCATGGTACCCACCAGAGACACCGGCACCGCGAGCATCGGAATGAGCGTGGTGCGTAGGTTCTGAAGGAACAAGAAGACGACGATGAGCACCAACAAGCCCGCTTCACCGAGTGTTTTTAAAACTTCATGCAGCGACGCTTTCACGAACACCGTCGTATCGTCGGTGATTTCGTGCGCCACTTTGCCTTCGGGATCGTCTTTTGACAGGCGATCGAGTTCGGCTTTGACGGCTTCGGCGGCGGCCATCGAGTTGGCGCCTGTCTGCAGGTAGATGCCCACCGTAATCGAAGGCTTGCCGTTGAAGACGTTGACGGTTTCGTAGCTGCGCTTGCCGACTTCGACATCGGCAATGTCGCGGACTCGAATCGCCGCGCCGTTCTCATCGGTCTTGATGATGGCGTCGGCAAATTCCGCGGGGGTCAAGCGACGTCCGGGACTTTGCGTCGTGTAGTAGAGCTGCTGGGTCTGCGTGGTCGGCATGCCGCCCACGGTACCCGCGCCGCGCTCCACGTTTTTGTCTTCAATGGCGGCTTCGACATCCTGCACCGTCACGCCCATGCGGGCCATGCGCTGAGGATCAAGCCAGATGCGCATGGCGCTTTCGGTGTTGCCGAAAATGTTCACGTCGCCGATGCCGGGCAGGCGCTTTAGGTAATCGACAACGTTCAAAAGCGCATAGTCGGCCACTTCGGTCGGGGTGAGCGACCCGTCGGGCGAGAACATCGCCACCATCATCAGCACTTCGTCGGAGCGCTTGCGGACGTTGACGCCGTTTTGGCGGACCTGTTCGGGCAGGCGGCGTTCGGCCGTGCGCACGCGGTTGTTGATTTCGAGCATGGCGTAGTTCGGGTCGGTGCCGACGTCGAAGACGCACTGAATGCGCACTTCGCCGTTTGCTCGAATGGAGGTGGAATAGTAGATGAGGCCTTCGATGCCCGAGAGCTGATCTTCAATCGGGGCGGCCACGGTACGCGCCAACGTCTGCGCATTGGCGCCTTCGTACTGCGTGGAGATCGTCACCGTCGGCGGCGTGATGTTCGGGTACTGCGACATCGGCAGCACGCGCATGGCGACAATGCCCGCCAAAACAATCAGAATGGACAGAACCGTGGCAAAAATCGGGCGTCGAATACAGAGGTCGCTCAACATGATGCATTCCCCTCCGATCGACTACTTTTGTCCGACAAGCTTGACGGGCTGCTTGTCGCGCATGCGCTGAATCTGATCGGTGATGACTCTGTCGCCGTTTTTAAGACCAGAAAGAACGATCCAGTCCGTGTCTTTCCATTGGCCCACTTCGACTTCCACGGGGCGGGCGACGTTGTCCTGCACCACAAAGACCTGATAGGTGCCGTCGGGCTTTTGCATCACGCTTTTTTGAGGAACGCGGAAAGCGTGCTTTTCCACATGCGTTTGCAGCTGCACGTGCACGAATTGGCCGGGAACGACGCCCGGAGTTCCGGCAGGCACCTGCGCGCGCATCATCAAGGAAGCGTTGGCCGGATCGATTTGGCGGGCAACATAGTCGAGTTTGGCGTCGATCGTTTTGCCGTTGTCAAGAAGCAGTCGGACTTTGTTGTCAAGCGTAATCGTATGGCCGCCGAGATCCCGTTCGCTCACGGCAAAGACGATGCGCATCGCTTCGGGCTGCGTGATGGTTGCCAGAAGCGTGCTTGTAGCACTCACAAGCGTGCCGGCGTTGACAAGCGAGCGGCTCACGATGCCGTCGCTTGTGGCCTTGACGGACGTGCGCTCGAGGTTGATGCGGGCCGAGGCTTCGTTTGCCTTGGCCATGCGCAGATTGGCCTGCCGGATTTCCACGGCGCTTTGTGCGTCATCCCACGTTTTTTTGCTCACGGCTCGGGATTCGTAAAGGCGCTTGTAGCGGGCCGCTTCACGCTTTTCCTGCGCCAGCTGTGCTTCAACTTGCTTGCGTTCGGCAACCGCGGCATGGTATGCGGCGCGGTACGTATCCGGATCGATCACAAAAAGCGTGTCGCCCTCCTTGACGCGATCGCCTTCCTTGTAGACGATTTTTTCGAGAATGCCCGAGACTTGTGCGCGCACCTCGGCTTGCTTGACGCCCTCGGTTTCGCCGAGCGCTTCCACCCAGATGTCTTCGTCTGCAACCATAGCCGTGACATAGGTGACGGGAATCGCCGGTCGTTGCGTCGGTGCGGATTTTTTATCTTGGCAGCCCGACAGCAGCAGCGCGGAACAGATCAAACCGGCGCAGACGGCGCGTCCGGCACGGGAGAGGGGATGAAGCACAAATGTCATTTTTTGTTTTTTTACGGACAGCACAAAATCCCGTGTACCGAGTAGGCCCCAGGATTAAGCGCCGTCGAGGGCGGTGTAAGTGTCGACACCGAACCGTCAAGCCGCAGAGGGGCAGCACCGACAAAACGGAGGCAGCCTCATACGTGGCGGCTTGAAATACAAGCAATAAACCCCAATTGTACGGGTTTGTACGAGGCTCGAAGTCAAAGAAATGTAAAGGTGCTTCCGAAAATTTGCCCGAAATTGCCGCTTGAGCACCCGTCGTCATGTCGGTGCGGATGGTCGGACTCGAACCGGCACGCCGCACCGCCGTTTCGATCAGATGATGTCGGCGGCGCGCGCCAGCCACTTTTGTGCGCGCGGACTCAAAAGCGGCATGAGTTCTTCCTTGACGCGCTTGTGGTAGTCGTTGACCCAGTTGATTTCCACCGGCGTCATCATCGCGGTCTTGATGAGACGAGCGTCAAAAGGAGCAAGCGAAAGCGTTTCAAAGTGCAGCATCGGCTGCATCGCGGTGATCATTGTTTCGTCGGAAAGGGGCGTTACCAGATTTTCCGTGCGGATGCCGTATTTGCCGGCTCGATAGAGGCCCGGTTCGTTTGAAAGCACCAGTCCCGGCACGACGCGGGAGGATTCTTTGACTGACGTTCGAGGTGAAATGCTCACCGGTCCTTCGTGCACCGACAGGAAAAAGCCTACGCCGTGGCCCGTGCCGTGCCCGAAGTCTGCGCCGATTTCCCAGAGCGGAGCACGGGCAAGCGTATCGAGCTGGCTGCCGAAAACACCCTTCGGAAAGACGGTGTTGGCAAGCGCAATGTGAGCGCGCAAAATGGCCGTGTAGTCGGTCTTCATGGCGTCGCTTGCTTCGCGTCCGATCAGCACCGTGCGCGTGATGTCGGTGGTGCCGCCCAGATATTGACCGCCCGAGTCGATCAGCAAAAGGGTGCCGGCGTCGTAGTCGACCGCGGCGTTGTTGCCGGTGACCGGGTTGTAGTGCGGCAGCGCAGCGTTTGCGCCGAAGGCAACGATCGCAGGGAAGCTGTCTTCGACAAATCCCGCGCGCTTGGCGCGTTCGTCGTGCAGCATCTGCGCGAGTTCCGACTCTGTGGGTGCAAGTCCCTCGAAGATCATTTCGTCGAGTTTGGCGAAGAATTCGCACAGCGCCGCACCGTCTTCGCGCATCGTTTCACGCAAAAGCTCGAGCTCGGCCTTGCTCTTGCGGCTTTTGAGCACTTCGGTGGGGCTTTCGCCCGCGATCACGAACGCGGCGCTCGTGCTGTCGAGCAGTTCGTAAACGCCGTGGTTGATGCTGAGGGGATCCAGAAGCACATGGCGGCCGTTGAGGGCCTCGGCAATGTGTTTGCGCCGTTCGGTATAGTCGACGGCTTCGATATGGTTCTTTGCCAGATGCGCTTGAACGTCGTCGCTCGCGATTTTTCGGGAATCGACGTAAAGCGTGGCTTTGTCGTCGGTCAGAAGGAAGTACGCCGTAAAGACCGGCGTGCATTCGATGTCGCGGCCGCGCAGATTGGTGAGCCACGCAATGTCTTCCAAGGAGGCCAGAAAGAGCGCATCGGCTCCGGCTTCGTGCATGCGGCGGCGCACGGCTGCCATTTTTTCGGCAACCGAAAGCTGTCCGTTTTCAAAGACAGTGACGGGATGCACCGAAGCGGCGGGGCGTTCGTCCCAGACACGATTCATGAGTTCCCGATCGCCGACGAGATCGATTCCCCGTTCACTCAACGCAATCTCAAGCTGCCGATGAAAGCTTTCCGAAACAGTGAGCGGATCGCAGCCGACGGTTTGTCCTTTGTCGAGGTGCTTTTGCAGCCACAGCTTCATTGAATCGACGCCGGGAGCTCCCAGCCGCATGAGTTCGATTCCGGTGCCTGCAAGCTGCCGCTCGGCCTGCTCCCAGTAGCGGCTGTCGGTCCACAAGAGCGCCCGCTCGGCCGTGATGACCATGGAGCCGTAGGATCCCGTAAAGCCCGACAAGTACTGCAGGAATTTCCAGCATTCGGGCAGGTATTCGCACAAGTGAGGATCGGCATTGGCGACAAGCCAGACATCGATTTCTGCGGCTTGAAGTTCACGACGAAGGTTTTGAAGACGGCTGACGATGGCGGATGACATGAGAATCTTTCAAAAATACAGGCTCTTCGGCGTGTTCTGCTGCGCACGCTCGGCAGCATTGTAGAAGCCTCGAGGCGGTCTGTCGCAAGCGTTAGGCAAAAAAGGCGAGAACAAAAAAATTTGTGCCAACTGGTTAGTTGAAAAATAGCCAAGTGGTTAGTCGAAAATCTGCCAAATAGTTAGTTTTGTTTTTGGCTGGATAAGAAATGAACGTGCGGGATAGTGCAAAATACCGAAGCAGAGTCGTTGATCGGATGTTGGACAGAAAGCTCAAAACAATGGGAGCGGTTCTCATCGAAGGTCCCAAACTCTGCGGCAAATCCACAACTGCAGCCAAACATGCAGCAAGTGTCCTCAATATGGAACCCGGAAGAACGCTGCTGGTTGCAGAAATGAGCCCGAAACTACTTCTTGAGGGTTTCTGCTAGCCGACAAATAAGCTCACAAATCTATCGTAAGAGTTCACGACAGCCACGTTAAACTCATCTAAAGAGGCAGTGCGAGCAGCAGGAACAATGCATGGAGGATGCCATGACACTCTGCTCGATCGGGGTTGTTGCTCGTTATTACGGTGTC
>USBS01000029.1 GCA_900552915.1 uncultured Sutterella sp.
GGCCAGCGCGTCGCCCATCACGAGCATAGCCGTCGTCGAAGAGGTAGGAGCCAGATTCATCGGGCAGGCCTCTCGCGTGACGTTGACGTTCAAATGATAGTGCGCGTTCTTGGCCAGCGTCGACTCGGGATTGCCCGTCATCGCGATGATCCGGTTGCCGTTGCGCTGCATGAACGGAATCAGCCGCAGAATCTCGTCGGTCTGACCCGAGTTGGCCATCGCCAGCACGATGTCGTTGCGGGAGATCATACCCAGATCGCCGTGTGCGGCTTCGGCGGCATGTACGAAGAAAGCGGGGGTGCCGGTGGAAGCGAGTGTTGCGGCAAGCTTGCGGCCGATATGGCCGGTTTTGCCCACACCGCTTACGACGACGCGGCCTTTGCAGTTTAGAAGCAAGTCGACGGCACGGCCGAAATGTTCGGCGTCGAGTGTCTCGGCAAGGTCCTTGACAGCTTGGGCTTCGTGCAGAAGCACTTCGCGTCCGAGCGCGATGGCGCCGTCGCTGTTGGCAATATCGTTCATAGGCAGTAGTTGTTTCGCGAAAGAGCCTGGATAAGCCTGTTATTTTAGCCTTTAGGTGTTTTCTCTTGGGAACAAAATTGAGGCTAAACTTTTCAGCCGTTGCTACCGAAACTTCAGAACATATGACCGAACTTCAAGCCGTCCGCATCGACAAATGGCTTTGGGCCGCACGATTTTTCAAAACTCGCACGCTTGCACAGGAAGCTGTCGAACTCGGTCGCGTTCGCCTGGATGGCAATCGACTGAAGCCTTCGCGGGAGGTCAAGCCCGGAGACAAGCTTGAAATCACCCGCGGTGAGGAAAAGTTCACGGTCTATGTAGAAAAACTTTCGACGGTGAGAGGTCCTGCATCGATTGCGCAGACGCTTTATCGCGAAACGGATGAGTCGCGCATTCTGCGTGAGGAAAATGCGGCGATCCGAAAGCTGGCGGCCGAGCCCGCGCTTTCAATAAAAAAAGGCCGCCCCACGAAGCGCGATGCGCGTCGGATACGCTATTTCACTCGCGAAAATTTCGACTAAAAAGAGCCTGGCAGATTGCTCCGCCAGGTCTCTTGTTGCGCTGATCGAACTGTATCTTGCGTTTGATCAGACGTTGAAGAGGAAGTTCATGACATCGCCGTCGGCCACGACGTAGTCTTTTCCTTCGGCACGCATCTTGCCGGCTTCCTGAGCACCTTTTTCGCCGTGGTAGGCGATGTAGTCGTCGTAGCTGATCGTCTGCGCGCGAATGAAGCCGCGCTCGAAGTCGGTGTGAATGACGCCCGCGGCTTGCGGCGCCGTATCGCCCTTGTGAATCGTCCAGGCGCGTACTTCCTTGGGGCCGGCCGTGAAATAGGTCTGCAGTCCGAGCAGGTCGTAGCCCGCGCGGATCACGCGGTTGAGCCCCGGTTCGTGCATGCCCATGTCTTCCAGGAACATTGCCTTGTCCTCTTCGTCGAGTTCGGCAATTTCGGCTTCGGTTTTGGCGCACACGGCGACAACCGGAGCGCCTTCTCCGGCGGCCAGTTCTTTGACGGCATCCAGAAGCGGATTGTTTTCAAAGCCCGTTTCGTCAACGTTGGCGACGTACATGACGGGCTTTAAGGTGAGCAGGAAGAGCGGACGAATAATGGCAAGTTCGTCCTTGCTGAGCTTGGCTGCGCGGGCAGGCTTGCCCTCGTTGAGCAGCGGCAGCACCTTTTCGAGTACCTGCACGAGTTTGAGAGCTTCCTTGTCGCCGCCTTGTCGAGCCTGCTTACTCCAGCGGTTGAGCGCCTTTTCGACGGACGCGAGATCGGCCAGAGCCAGTTCGGTATTGATGACTTCAATGTCGTCGAGGGGAGAGATTTTGCCGGCAACGTGCACGACGTTGTCGTCGACGAAGCAGCGGACGATGTGCGCAATAGCGTCGCATTCGCGAATATTGGCGAGGAATTGGTTGCCGAGACCTTCGCCTTTGCTTGCGCCGGCCACAAGGCCGGCAATGTCGACGAATTCGACCGTAGCGGGCACGATGCGCTCGGGCGAGACGATGTCGGCAAGCTTCTGCAGTCGTGTATCCGGCACTTCGACGATACCCACATTGGGTTCGATTGTGCAGAACGGATAGTTTTCCGCCGCAATGCCTGCTTTGGTTAAAGCGTTAAAGATGGTGGATTTACCGACGTTGGGCAGACCAACGATGCCGCATTTCAATCCCATGGCAACAAATATCCTGTACGAGAAAAAAGAAGCTGATCAAACAATTATGACGCAGTGCGTCGAAAGTTTTAAGAGTGCAGAGCGGATTCGACCGCCGGTTCGCGCTTGATCTGCGTTTTATCATCCTCCGGTTCGGTCGGTTTGGCGGGCTTGGGAGGATGGGCAAACTTGGAAAGCGTGCGTTCGGCGTTGTCGAATTTTCCCTGTGCGAGGTTGTCGATCGCTCTCAAGGCGCCTTCCATGCACGAAATAATGCTTTGAGATTGCTCGGTGTTTGCGCGTCCGAGCACCCAATCGACGACGGCCATTCCAGGGCACAGGCTGCGAGGATGACCGATGCCGATGCGCAGGCGCCAGAAGTCGGGGGTAGCCAACCGCTGGGTGATGTCCTTAAGGCCGTTGTGTCCGGCGGCGCCGCCTCCGAACTTAAGACGCATCGTGCCGGGAACGAGGTCAAGTTCATCGTGAACCACCAGAATTTCTTCCGGCGTGATCTTGTAGTAGGCAGCCAGCGGCTGCACGGCCTGCCCCGACAAATTCATGTAGGTCATCGGTTTTAACAGCCAGACGTCGCCTGCGGGAGTTGCGATGCGGGCTGTCTCACCGAAGAATTTCGCCTGATGCGAGAAACGTGCGCCTTTGGCGGCGGCGAGTTTATCCACAAAATCGAAGCCGACGTTGTGGCGAGTGTTGCGGTATTCGTCGCCCGGGTTGCCGAGGCCGACGATGAGCGCGATGGGCTTACGAGCCATAGTTGTTCTCTTTGGTAATGCCGGTGCCGGGCTTATTCGTAAAAGCGCGACACACCGGCCGGTTTCTTTTTCTTGGACTTGCCGTCCTTTTTGGCGTCTTTCTTGCCGTCCTTTTTGGTGTCTTTGCGCTTGAAGTCGTTGTCTCGGTCGGATTCGCTGCGCCGTGCGGGCGAACGGTCAAAGCGAACCGTAATGCGACGTCCTTTGAGCGAAGCATCGCTGAGCGATTCGATTACGGCGGCGGCAACAGATTGCTCCACTTCCACAAGCGTAAAGTTTTCGGTGATCTCGATGGCGCCGATTTTGCGGCTTGCAATGCCTGCTTCATTGGCGATGGCGCCCACGATGTCGCCCGGACGTACGCCCGACTTGTATCCAGCGCTGATGTAGAGGCGGCTCATTCCCGCCTCCGGGACATCAGTAAGGCGCGTTGCCCGGCTCTTTTCCCGCTTGGGACGGTCATGCACGGAGGCTGCGGGGATTTCCTCCTCATCGGCGGCACCGTGCACGGCTTTGTTGGCAAGCGAAACGGCGGCGCAGGCCACATCCATCGGATCAAATTCCGTACAGAGCGACTCGACGATCACGCGGCAGCGGTCAAGCTCTTCGGAATTGGCAAGTTCTTCAGCCAGTGCGGATTTGAGTGCGGACAAACGTTTGGCGCGTGCATCGGTCAGCGTGGGGACTGTTCGCACCTCAATCTTGGCCTTGGTGTGCTGTTCCAGAAACTTTAGGCGACGGTGCTCACGAGGTTCGATTACGGAGATTGCCGTGCCTGTGCGGCCGGCTCGTCCGGTGCGCCCGATGCGGTGCACGTAGGTTTCGGGCGAAGCGGGCAGTCCCAGATTGACCACATGCGTTAAGTTTTCGAGATCGATGCCGCGGGCTGCGACGTCGGTAGCGACGATGAGTTCGATGGAGCCGTTTCTGGCGCGCTTCATCACGCGGTCGCGGCTTGCTTGATCAAGTCCGCCGTGCAGCGCTTCCACGGAAAAACCACGGGTGCGCATGGCTTCGGTCACTTCGTCGACTTCTACGCGGGTGCGGGCAAAGCAGATGGCAAGCGGCGCTTCCTCGACTTCAAGAATCCGGGCAAGCGCTGCCAACCGATGGGGGCGGGCAACGACGTAAGCAACTTGAGGCACGCGGGGCGCCTCTTCGGTCGTGTTCTTTTCGATGACGATGTGCTTGGGATTCTTGAGGTGTTTTTCTGCGATTTCCAGAATGCGCTCGGGAAGTGTGGCGGAAAAAAGAGCCGTCTGGTGCTGCTCGGGCAGGGCAGTTGTCAGCGCCTCAAGTTCGTCGGCGAATCCCATGTCGAGCATTTCGTCGGCTTCGTCCATGACGAAGAATTGCACCTGTGAGAGATCGAGCGTGCCCCGGTTCAAATGATCGAGAGCACGGCCGGGCGTAGCGACGACCACATGCACGCCGCGTTTTAAAAGCCGAATCTGACGCGTATAGTCCTGCCCTCCGTAAATGGGGCAGGTGACCAAGCCGCTCTCTTGCCCTAAGTTCACGAAGCTTTCGCACACCTGCAGGCAAAGCTCCCGGGTGGGTGTCAGAACCAACACGCGCGGAGCGCCGGGACGCGGTTGCGTGCCGGCGAATACCTCGACGGCCGGTAGCGCAAACGCGGCTGTTTTCCCGGTGCCGGTGGCAGCCTGTCCCAGAACATCGCCGCCTTTGATGAGTTCAGGAACGGCAGCGGACTGAATCGGGGTCGGTTCTTCAAAGCCCAGACGAGCAACGGTCTCGCAGAGTTTTTCGGAGAGCCCCAGGGGGGCAAAGGCGGAAGTCATCAAAAAGTCTCGAATGAAAAACGAAAATGCGCATGAAAAAGCCCGTTTCTGCCGCAGCACCTCGACGGTGTCATGTGCAAGGAACGGGCTTTGGGTACTTTGACCGCATCGTTCTAACCGATGCGGATTCAAAGCAATGTTGCGCTCGAATTAGGCGGCGGGCGTCGCAGCGGCCTCGGTGGAAGCAGCAGCTGCACCGGCTTCGCCTTCGTCGGAAGCGGCGTTCGCGACGGTGGCGACCGGGGTGTTCGGGTTGACAGCCGTCACGCCGGCGGGCAGAGCGATGTCGCCCACGCGCAACGTGGTCTGGCTGGTCATGCCGGAGAGGTCGACGTCGATGAATTCAGGCAGATCCTTGGGCAAGCAGGAAACTTCCACGGCGCTCACGAGGTGGCTGATGAGGCCCTTGTCGATCTTGACGGCCGGGCTGTTTTCGCCGCCGAAGAAGTGCAGCGGAACGCGCATCGTCACATTGGAATTCGGGTCAATGCGCTGGAAGTCCATGTGCATGACCTGATTCTTGTAGGGGTGCATCTGGAAAGCACGCAGAACCACGAGCTGTTCGACACCGTCGAGTTCCATCGTCAGGATGGAGGAGTGGAACTTTTCCTTCTGCAGCGAGTAGTACATGTCGTTGTGATCGACTTCGATCATGGCTGCAGGCTGGTTCAGGCCGTAAACAATTGCGGGAACCTTGGCTTCGCGGCGAAGGCGGCGGCTCGCACTCGTACCTTGCGTTGCGCGGGTGGCGGCGGTGAATTTCATGGGTATTTACCTCAAAAATTAAATAAAAAAGTGTTCGCAGCCGCGACCAGCTGCGAACAGGTTTCATAAAAAGGATTCGGATTGTAGCGGATTATTCGTTAAAAAGCTCGCTTACCGAATCTTCGCGAGCAATGCGCGAAATCGTTTCGCCCACAAGAGGCGCACAGGAGAGCTGGCGGATCTTGGAGCATTCCTGCGCTTCGGGACGCAGCGGGATCGTATCGGTGACGACCACTTCGTCGAGAGCGGAATTCTTGATGCGTTCGATCGCGTTGCCGGAGAACACGGGATGAGCGGCGTAGGCAAGCACGCGCGTTGCGCCGCGTTCCTTCAAAGCGCCGGCAGCATTGCAAAGCGTGCCGGCCGTATCGACGATGTCGTCGGTGATCACGCAGGTGCGGCCCTTGACTTCGCCGATGATGTTCATGATTTCGGCAACATTGGCGCGGGGACGGCGCTTGTCGATGATCGCGAGATCAACGCCGAGCTCCTTGGCCATCGCACGGGCGCGAACCACGCCGCCCACGTCGGGAGAAACGACCATCAAGTCGGGGTACTGGTGCGAGACGAGGTCGTTGAGAAGAACCGGCGTCGAGTAGATGTTGTCCACGGGCACGTCGAAGAAGCCCTGAATCTGATCTGCGTGAAGATCCATCGTGAGCACGCGGTCGATGCCGACGCTTTGCAGCATGTTGGCGACGACTTTTGCGGAAATAGCCACGCGGGCCGAACGAGGACGGCGGTCCTGACGGGCATAGCCGTAGTAGGGCATCACGGCGGTGATGCGGCGGCACGAAGCGCGGCGCAGAGCATCAACCATGATCATCAGCTCCATCAGATTGTCGTTGGTCGGCGCACAAGTGCTCTGAAGCACGAAGGCGTCGCAGCCACGGACGTTCTCGTTGATTTCAACCATCACTTCACCGTCGGAGAAGCGATTCACCGTTGCCCGTCCGAGCGGGATGTTCAGGTACTGAGCCACTGCATGAGCAAGCTTGGGATTGGCGTTACCCGAGAAGACCTTCAGGCTGTCAGAAATCATTTTTACCCTCTGAAAAGTGGGTGCGTGCACGAATTGACGACGCAGAAATTTTTGCGCAAAAGCGACCTCAGTCGAAAAAGAAACTTCTTCGGCTTCAAAAATCAAAAAACTGCGTCAAGCAGTCTAGGACGCTCTTCACAAAATGCAAAGCTTTCCCGCAGACGCCTGCGCAGTTCGTTGTGCAGGAAAAACACTGAAAATCAGTGTTTTGGCAGGGGTGGAAGGATTCGAACCTTCGCATACCGGAATCAAAATCCGGTGCCTTAACCGCTTGGCGACACCCCTGTCCGTATGGATCTCTTCATCAGCTTGACAGAGCAGCGAAGTTCGGATGCTTGCCCAAAATCTTCGCAACGTACCCGTGCATAGTCGGTGCAATACCGTCCAAAGCTCTTTGAGCGGATCGTTCGTCGGCAAAAAGTGCGAACACCGCAGAGCCCGAACCCGTCATGCGCGCATTAGGGCCGATCAGGTCGAGAGCCTGTTGAATTTCGGGATTGATCCGTACCGCAACCGGCTGCAGGTCATTGCGTCCGGGCAACTGCGGCCAACAACTGCTGAGTTGCTGAGAAAGAGACGAAATTTTCAAGGATTTCGTGTCTCTTGTCAAGGCAGGGTCCCGAAAGATCAATGCGGTAGACGTGGGCTTGCTGGGCATCAGAACCGCAGCCCAGGCTTCGGGCACCGCAACGGGAGCAAGCATGTCTCCGGTGCTTTGCGCAAAGGCATTTTGTCCGAAGATGAAAAAGGGTACATCGGCACCCAAGGTGTTACCGAGGGCCTGAAGCTTTTCCTGCGGCCAGTCAAGTTTCCAAAGCTTGTTGAGTCCCATCAGTACGGTGGCGCAGTCGCTTGATCCGCCGCCCATGCCGGCGCCGGCGGGAATGCGTTTTTTGACCTGGATGCGGCAGCCGAGTGCGGTGCCGCTTGCTTTTTGCAGTGCAAGGGCGGCCCTTACGCACAAATCCTCGTTCGGATCGCCCACCACATCCCCCGTGCGGGTGATAGCTCCAGTTTCGTCAAGTTCAAGCGTTACGTCATCGACAAGATCAATCAAGACGAAAACGGATTCGAGCAGGTGCATGCCGTCGTTGCGTCGGCCGATCACGTGCAGAAACAGGTTCAGCTTGGCGGGAGCCGAAAGTTCAAGGCGCGATGCGGACATGACTATTCGATGGATAAATTGACGGAAAGGGCTGCGTGTGAGGCGGTTTCCGGGTGCGAGACGGTAAGCAGAGCCGGCGTGGAGTCGCTCTTGCGCCGTTTGACCGCTACAAACCATCCGGCCTGCTCAAAGCCGCCTTCGGTTGCTTGAAATTTTTCCCCGGACCATGGGTGCCCTGAGATCCAGGCCGAAAGCATGTCGACGGGTAGCGAAAAGCCAAGATGCTGCTGCATGAGCTCTTCGGCGCTTGAGGCGCGAATTTCGCCGTTTTCCCCCTTGTTTGGCCGCTCCAACAGGGCGCCTTCGGGCCCCGAAGTGATGCGGGCGAGGATTCCGTAAAGCGGCGTCATGAGCGTGAGCTCGGTTGTGCGGTCGGTCTGACTCAGGCGCCAACGGCCGGCGACATTCTCGGTTTTGCCTGAGCGTGTAGCCCGCAGCGAGAACCGTCCGGAACTCAAGTGCATTTCGGGCGTCGGAATGGCGGCGCAGCCCGTTAGAAATGCCGCGCAACAGGCAAACAGCAGGCGGCGCTTCATTTTGCGGGACCTCGATGCGCGCGCAGCTCCTTGGCTTTGGCGTTGTTGGGTTCGCCTTCAAGAACGGATGCAATGTAGCTGTCGGCTTCGACGGATTTGCCGAGTACATAAAGGATTTCGGCCAGATGCAAGGCGATGTCCGTGTCGCCCGGTTGGGCGTATTGCGCTTTGCGAATCAATTCCTCGGCTTCCTTAAGGCGTCCCTGTCGGTAACGCAGCCAACCGAGCGAATCGGTGATGAAGGCGTCCTTGCCTTGGCTCAGTTCCATGGCCTTGAGCAGGTACGTTTCGGCTTTATCCAGATGCAGGCCGCGGTCGACCCACAGATAGCCTAAAGAGTTCCAGCCTGCGGGGTTGTCGGGATTGTCCTTGATGAACCGATCGAACAGTTTTTCGGCATCGGCCAATCGATCCTGTTGCGAAGCCATGATAGCGGTCTTGTAGAGCAGGTCGGGATTCTTGGGCCCCGATTCAAGCGCTTCGATCAGAACATCAATGGCAGAGTTGATTTTCTCGGACTTGAGCAATAGGTCGGCACAGGCAACATCGAAGCTCATCTTGCGTTTGTCGTCTTTGGTGCGAATGCTGCGCAACACCTTGCAAGCTCCGTCGATGCTGCCGCTTTCTGCCAATAGCTCGGCTTGCTTGATGCGAGCGGCTTCGTATTTCTCGCCGCCCTCGACGCGGTCGAGCCATTCGATAGCCTGCTTCTTATTACCTAAAGCAAGCTCCACCATGCCTAAGCGTACATAACCGGTATCGGGCAGTAGAGCCGTCTTTTCTGCTTTGGAAAGAAGCACCAGATAGCGTTTGTAGTAGAGCTTCGCACGCTCATAAAGATGCCCTTCTTCGGCAATCATTCCGAGAAGCATCATGCTGTGGGCGTCGTCGCGATGCCCCTGCTCGAGACGCTTGAGCTGTGGCTCGAGTGTTTCGGTACTGCCGGTGCGCAGCAGCGACTTGGCGTAGGCAAGTCGCAGTTCAAAAGAATCCGGATGGCGTTTGAGATAGTCCTGCAGGCGATTCATCGCCTTTTTGGGATCCGCCCGAAATTCTGCGTCGATCCCCTTCATGATTACGTGCGGGCTGTCGGGTGTCAGATCCATGGCCTTGGAGGCGTGCTGCGCCGCCTCGGGCGTCATGCGAGCGCGCGAAGCCAGCTCCGAAAGCACCAACTGGGCGCGTACATCATCCTTCAGGAATTCGGCAGCTTTGACAAAGGTGCGGTAGAACTTATCCTTTTCCGGAGCAACCTGCTGCATGCCGCCGAGTTCGTCCAAAGCGCCTGCCGGATCGCCGGCAGCCGCAACGAGTTCGCCGATCAGTGCACCCGCTTCGTCGTACTTGCCTTCGCTGAACAATTTTTCGGCTTTTCCAAGACGTATCTGGCGATTGTTGGGATCAAGCTCCGTCCAGATTTTGAGGGCTTGCTCGGCGGCTTGGGTATTGGAGGCCTCTTCAGCGATATCGAACGCACGGCCGGCGGCAGGAGCACAACGCCCTTTTTGCGCGGCTGTCAGAAATGACTTCCAGGCAAGCTCGGCATCGCCCGACTGTACGGCGAACTCACCCACCAATAGGTTGCGGATGATTTCGGCGTCCTGTGATGTCTTAACCGCGGCGGCATTGTCGGCGGCCAGAGGCGAAGCGGCATGGACGGCGACGAGGCCGACGGCGGCGCCGAGGAGAAGGCTGAGCGTAGTGCGTGTGGCGGACATGCGTTTGTAGGATCGGAATCCATGGGATTGAATCGGATCGAAAAGTATAGCGGCCCGCGGCGGGATTCTCCTTAATTTTGCCGCTTGCTTGTTACAATCTCGAAGCTCATACAGGATATCCACGCTACATGTTTTTTGATCTACTTTCGCGGTTCTGGATTGCCGTCGTCAAAAGTCTGCGCCGCGTGCCGGTTCGCGGCCGTGCGGCCATGGCGGGCGTTTTGGCGTTCCTTTTCTGGATTGCGATCCCTGCCCGGCGGCGCGTAACACTTACAAACTTGAGACTTTGCTTTCCGGAAAAGAGCGAGTCCGAACGCAGGGAAATTGCAAGGAGTTTTTACAGAAAACTCATGCGGGCGGCACTGGATCACGGCGTGCTCTGGAGCGGTACCCGAGACGAGGTGGCCGAAATGGTGCGGTTCGAGGGAGTGGAAAACATCACCGAAACGGTTGCCCGAGGCGAACGCCTGATTGTGATCGCGCCGCATTTCGTCGGGCTCGATGCAGCAGGGATCGGACTGAATCTCCACGTTCGCGGTTGTTCCCTTTATCAGAGACAAGCCAATCCGGCGTGGGACCAAGCGGCACTGGCCGGCCGCCTGCGTTTTGCAGATCCGGAGCTCATCGCAAAAGACGGCCGGCATGACCTTAAGGCTGTGATTCGCGCCATGAAGAAAGGGTTGCCCTTTTACTATCTTCCCGATATGGACCACGGTCGAAAAAATTCGATTTTTATTCCGTTTTTTGGTGTGCCGGCTGCAACGATTCCTATGGCAGGGAGGCTTGCAAAGCTCACACAGGCCAAGGTCTGCCTGTGCATTGCCGAAATGACCGAGGCAGGCTACACGGTGCATGTTTCACCTGTTTGGGAAAACTATCCGACAGGAGATGTGGAAGACGACACCCGCCGCATCACGGCCGAACTGGAATCCTGGATTTTGAAGCTGCCCGATCAGTACTTATGGTCGCATCGTCGCTTCAAGACGCGCCCCGAGGGCGAACCTTCCGTATACGACTGAGCGAAAATATATGCGATTTTCCAAAATGCACGGCGCCGGCAACGACTTCATTATGGTTGACGCCACAGAGCGACCGTTCGATTTGTCGGCCGAGCGCATCCGCGCGCTCTGCGATCGCCGTTACGGCGTGGGCTGCGATCAGCTCCTCGTAGTGGAAAAAAGCGAACTCGCAGGGGTGGACTTCAAATATCGGATTTTTAACTGCAGCGGCGGCGAGGTCGAAATGTGCGGCAACGGCGCACGCTGCTTTGCGGTATTTGTTCGTGAAAGAGGGCTTACCGACAAACGCACGATCGCTTGCGAAACCGTCAAGGGCATTATTCGACCTCATGTCGAAGACGACGGGACTGTGACCGTTGATATGGGGGCTCCGCGGTTTTTGCCGCAGGATGTGGGATTGATTGCCGACGCGATCGAAACGCGGCGAGAAGGCGGCGATGTGCTCTACGGTGTCTCGGCCGGCGGAGAGAAAAACTGGTTTAGCATCGTTTCGATGGGAAATCCCCATGCAGTACTCACGGTTGACAACATCCGAACCGACTTTGTGAGCGCTGTGGGCTCCGCATTGCAAACGACTCCTGTTTTTGCGCATCAGGTCAACGCGGGTTTTCTGCAGGTGTTGAGTTCTCGCGAAGTCAACCTGCGCGTCTACGAGCGCGGTGCGGGAGAAACACTTGCTTGCGGCACGGGGGCATGTGCGGCCGTTGTGGCGGGCATCCGACGCGGATTGCTTTCCGAGGACGTGCTCGTTCATATGCGCGGCGGCGACATTCGCGTACGTTGGGCCGGCATCGGAGCCGACGGTACGCCTGCATCGGTATATCTGTCGGGGCCGGCAGTTACTGTTTTCGAAGGCGAGGTCGATCCGGACGCGATCGAACTGCCCGAAGTCAATTTCTAATCGTTTGCCCGGTCCGGGAAAACTGAGAGTCATCATGCAAGACATTGTTTTAAAAAAGGGCAAGGAAAAAAGCCTGCTTCGTCGTCATCCTTGGGTATACGACACAGCCATAGCTAAGGCCGGAAAGGCCGAGCCGGGTGAAATCGTTCGTGTTGTTTCGCACGACGGACGGGAACTGGGTTTCGGGGGGTGGTCTCCGGCTTCGACGCTTCGCGTGCGCATGTTTACGTACGCGGGAGAACCGGCTCCGCAACCGGGATTTCTCACCGAGCGCATTGAAAGGGCAGTAAGAGCTCGCGCGGCGCTTTTGAGTCGCACCAACGCGCGGCGCCTCGTGTTTGCCGAAGCCGACGGAATTCCGGGGCTTGTTGCCGATATGTACGGCGACTGGGTCGTGACTCAGTTTCAGAGTGCCGCCGCACAGGCCGCCAGCAAAGAAATTGTTGCGGCGCTTATGAAAGCAACCGGCGCCAAAGGCGTGTTCGATCGTTCGGATGCGGCCACTCGCAAGCGCGAGGGGTTGACCGAGCACGTGGGCGTGCTCGCGGGTGAAGAGCCGCCTGAAATCATCGAAGTCGTCGAGGACGGGGTGAAGTACGGAGTGGACGTGCGTGTCGGACACAAGACGGGCTTTTACGTCGATCAGCGTGAAAGTCGTTTAGCTGCGCAGAAAATTGCCCGAGCCTTTAGGCAAGAAACCGGACGCGGTCTGCGGGCTCTGAACTGCTTCTGCTACACGGGCGGCTTTTCGCTTGCTCTGGCCGCGGGCGGCGCTGAAGAAGTGGTGAGCGTCGACTCGTCGGCCGAGGCTTTGGTTCGCGCACAGGCCAATGCCGAGCTCAACGGGTTTGCGTCCGACGTGTGCAAGTGGCGGCAGGCCGATGTGTTCGAATATCTGCGCAGTGCTCGCGAGGCGGGCGATACATACGATCTCATCATTCTGGACCCGCCCAAGTTTGCTTCAAGTCACTATCATGTCGACCGAGCCGCAAGAGCTTATAAGGACATCAATCTCAACGGTTTGCGCCTGTTGCGTGCCGGCGGCAGACTTTTGACGTTCTCGTGCTCGGGGGCCATCGATACGGATCTCTTTCAGAAGATCGTGGCAGGGGCCGTGATCGATGCACGGCGCGACGCTTGGGCGATCGAGCGTTTCGGCGCAGGGGCCGATCATCCGCTGATGATGACATTCCCCGAGGGGGAATACCTCAAGGGCTTGCACCTGAAGCTTTGCGACTGAGAATTTGTTTCTGAGAAGGCGCCTTTCGCAAAGAAGGCGCTTTTTGCTTGAGATAGAGACGTTATGACGGAAGATTTTGATCCCATGGCAGAGCCGGATATTTCGGTGACTGTTCTTACCGGTTTTTTGGGCGCCGGCAAAACGACGCTTCTGAATCGCATCCTGAAGGAAAATCACGGCCGCAAGATTGCCGTGATTGAAAACGAACTCGGAGAACAGACGATCGACAACGATTTGCTGGTGCAGGACGGTGCCGAGCAGATCGTGACGATGAACAACGGGTGCATCTGCTGCACGATTCGCGGAGACTTGTCGCGAGTGCTCACCAATCTGCGCATTCAGCGAGACAAAGGCGAGATCGATTTCGATCATGTCGTTATCGAAACGACGGGCGTAGCCAATCCCGGACCCGTTTGCCAAACATTTTTCATGGATGACGCCGTAGCGGCGTTCTTCCGGCTCGACGGCGTGGTGACGCTCGTCGACGCCAAGCATGCCGATGAAACCTTGGCCAAGGAAGAAGTTGCCTTCGATCAGATCGCCTTTGCCGATCGGATATTCATTTCCAAGGCCGACTTGGTGACGCCCGAACAATTGGCCGCTTTAAAGGAGCGTCTGATTGCGATCAATCCGCGTGCTCCCATCGAAGTAGCCGATATGGGCAATGTGCCGATTGATAAGGTCGTCGACATCTACGGCTTCAACATGAACGATATTCTTGATGTGGATCCGACCTTTTTGACGGGGGCTCACAAGCATCATCACGGTGACGATGTGGCGGCGTTCGTGTTTACGGCCGACAAGCCTTTTGATGCGCCGCGCTTTGAGCAGTATCTGCAGAGTCTGGTGGCTGTTTACGGACCCGATATGCTGCGCTACAAAGGCGTGCTTTACTTGAAAGGAACCGACCGACGCTGTGTGGTTCAGGGCGTACACATGGTGTTTGGGGCGGATGTGCTCGGGCCCTGGGGCGACACAAAGCCTGAAACGAAGTTTGTGATTATCGGCCGCAAACTGCCTAAGGAGGCGATCCTGAAGGGGTTTGAGTCGTGTTTGACTGAACCCTGATTCGAAATCCGTTACAAGAAGGAACGGACAAAAGTGCAAAGCCTTCAAGCTTTTGTGCTATTGTGTGCGACTTCAAAAAAGCCTCGGCATTTGTCGGGTGGCGTGAAAGGCGGCCGGATCTGAAATGAATCTGCCGCAGCTCGGCAAATACGGATACTTGTGTGATCAGAAGACTTTTATGGCAACGAAAAAACCTTTGACCGAACAAGAGCTCTTGGCTATGTCCGACAAGGACTACATGAACGACCAGCAGCTTGAGTTTTTCCGCAATCGTCTTACGCAGATGGAGGCCGAACTGCGCCACAACGCCGGGCAAACGACCGAAAATCTGCGTGAATCGACCGTCGTCCCCGATCCGGCCGATCGTGCCACGATCGAAGAGGAGCACGCACTTGAGTTGCGCACTCGCGACCGTGAACGCAAGCTTCTGAAGAAGGTGCAGGCGGCGATCAAGCGCATCGACGAAGGCGAATACGGCTACTGCGAAGAAACGGGCGAACCGATCGGTGTGCGTCGTTTGTTGGCGCGCCCGACCGCGACTCTTTCGCTTGAAGCGCAGGAACGCCGCGAAATCAAGCAAAAGATGTTCGGCGACTGATCGAAACGATCGGTACGAGACATTTGCATTCGGGTCCGAGCCATTCTCGGGCCTGGGTGTTTGCGCAGCCGAGTCGACGGCTGAATGAAGGAGGCGTACCGGCCTCCTTTTTTATCCGGATTGGCCGAAGGTGGTGCAAATCCGAATGTTTACGAAGAGGAAGGGCATGGAACAGTTTCACGGAACGACCATTGTGTGCGTGCGCCGCGGCAGCACGGTCACGATGGGCGGAGACGGACAGGTGACGCTTGGCAATGTTGTGTTTAAGGCAACCGCACGCAAAGTTCGCCGCATCTACCACGACCGCATTCTTGTGGGGTTTGCCGGTGCGACGGCCGACGCTTTTACGCTGGTGGAACGTTTTGAGGGCGAACTTGAAAAGCATTCGGGCAACCTGATGCGAGCAGCGGTGGAGCTTGCCAAACTCTGGCGCACCGACCGCATGCTGCGCCATCTCGAGGCGATGATGATTGTGGCCGACAAGGAAGCCACGCTCGTCCTTTCGGGAAACGGCGACGTGATCGAACCCGAAGGCGGCATCGCCGCCATCGGCTCGGGCGGCAGCTACGCGCTTTCAGCTGCCCGTGCTCTGAAGGAGCACACTGAAATGGACCCCGAGGCGATTGTGAAGGCGGCCCTGGACATTGCCGGCGACATCTGCATCTATACCAACCGCAATCAGACGATCGAAACTCTGCAGGCCTGATCGTCAGTAAAAAACAGAATTTTCAGATATGAACGAAACCGACCGCTCTATGCTCACGCCGCGCGAGATCGTGAGTGAACTTGACAAGTACATCGTGGGGCAGCAAGACGCCAAGCGTGCAGTAGCCGTGGCGCTTCGGAATCGCTGGCGCCGCAGCCGCGTGCCCGAACCTCTGCACTCCGAAATTACTCCGAAGAATATTCTCATGATCGGTCCCACGGGCGTGGGCAAAACCGAGATTGCCCGACGTTTGGCCAAGCTCACCGACGCTCCCTTCGTTAAAACCGAAGCGACGAAGTTCACCGAAGTGGGTTATGTGGGCCGCAATGTCGAATCCATTGTGCGCGATCTGATGCAGGCGGGTATCAAGCTGATGGAAGCGCAGCAGAAAAAACGCGTGATGACGCGTGCCCGCGAACTGGCCGAAGAGCGCGTACTGGATCTTCTTCTGCCGCCTCCTGCTCCTGTGGAAGGCCAGAGCACTCCTGTTCCTGTGGAAGGGGCAGCTCGTCGACGCTTCCGCGAAGATCTGCGTGCCGGACGTTTGGACGATAAAACCGTGGAAGCCGACGTGGCGAGCACGGCGCCGGTTTTCAATATGATCGGGCCGGAAGGCATGGATGATCTTGAAAATCAGCTGCAGAGCGTTTTCGACAAGATCAACGCGCAGCGTCGAGAAAAGAAGCGCCTCAAGATTAAGGAAGTGATGGAGATCTACACCGACGAGGAGGCGGGAAAACTCATCGATCACGAAGATCTCACTCGCCGCGCAATCGAGAGCGTGGAAAACAACGGCATTGTCTTCATCGACGAAATCGACAAGATTGCCGGCGGTGCCGAACGGCACGGCTCGGGAGATGTTTCCCGCGAAGGCGTGCAGCGCGATCTGCTCCCCCTGATCGAAGGAACTTCGGTCAAGACCAAGTACGGCTGGGTGAAGACCGATCATGTGCTGTTCATCTGCTCGGGAGCTTTCCACTTGTCCAAGCCTTCGGATCTTGTGCCCGAACTGCAGGGTCGTTTGCCGATCCGAGTGGAACTGAAGAGCCTGACTGAAGAGGACTTCGAGCGAATTCTGACGCAGACCGACGCTTCCGTCGTCAAACAGTACGAGGCTCTTCTGGGGGCGGACGGAGCCAAGCTCACGTTTACGCCCGAGGCGATCAAGGCGATTGCGCACTACGCCTACGAACTGAACGAACGTACGGAAAACATCGGGGCACGGCGTCTTTACACCGTGATGGAAAAACTGCTTGAAGAAGTGAGCTTTGACGCCGGTTGCCGCAGCACGATGGAAGTAACGATCGACGAAGCCTATGTGCGCGAACGTCTGGATACGTTGGCGGGCAATCAGGATCTGTCGCGCTACGTTCTCTAGCGAAGAATTGCACCTTTATTGGTGTAAGTCGGGGCCTTCGGGCCCCGTTTTTAAAGAGATCGGCGGGCTCTTCAGGAATAATGGGGAAAAGCTAGGGTTTCCCTGA
>USBS01000030.1 GCA_900552915.1 uncultured Sutterella sp.
CTGCTGGCACTGATTGCCGATCTGGGCGGCATGGACCTTTACATCCACTGTTCCGGCGTCGGAAGTCAGAACACGGAGCTCGACAGCGGCATCGAATTCAATACCGTTGCAACCAACGTTGACGGCTTTGTGAGACTTGTCGACTGTGCCTTTTCCTATTTTTCGAAAAAGGAAGGCGGTCACATTTGCATCATCAGTTCGATTGCCGGCACCAAAGGCCTGGGGGCATCCTGCGCTTATTCGGCTTCGAAGGCTTTCCAGAATACTTACCTCGATGCGCTTGAGCAGTTGTCCGTGATGCGCAAATGCCGTATTGCATTTACCGATGTCAGACCCGGGTTCGTCGACACGGATCTGCTTCATGACGGCAAGAACTATCCTATGAAGATGAGCGTTGAAAAAGTCGCTGCCGCCATTGTCAACGGCATCGAAACGAAAAAGCGCGTGTTGGTGATCGACTGGCGCTATCGGCTGTTGGTGTTCTTCTGGCGCCTTGTTCCGCAGTGGCTCTGGAAGCGACTGCCAATTAAAAGCTGAGACATAAGGGCCGAGTCAAAGGCCCGAATAGCAAAAAACCGCTAAGTTCAATCAGAACCTGCGGTTTCTTACGGCGTTCTTCTAAATCACTGATCTAGAAGAGGGAATTGGTGCCCAAGACTGGACTCGAACCAGCATGCCTCTCGGCGCTGCGACCTGAACACAGTGCGTCTACCAATTTCGCCACTTGGGCAACTCAAATTTTTCCGAGACGCGAATTATTACGAATGCCAAGAGAAAAGTCAAACGGTTTCGCGAAAATTTTTTCTGCTTTACTCTGCGGTTTTTGCAACTCAATGAAAATGCAGAAAATTCTGTCCTTTTGCGGAAAAGACGAATCGAAAAAACCGACCGCAACTGTCGTGCTGCGGTCGGCTTTTTCGGATTATCTCGGCTCCGACGCCGGAACTTTCGACTTTTTTCTGAACTCGATTACGAGATCATGATCGCCTTGTGTTCGGGTTCGACAGTTTCCTTCTTCGGAATCGAAATCGAAAGGATGCCGTTTTCAAATTTCGCCTTGACGTCCTCTTCCTTCACGCTTTCGCCGACATAGAAGCTGCGAGAGCACGAACCCGAGTAGCGTTCGCGGCAGAGGTAGTGGCCGTTTTCCTTCCTCTCGTCCTTGGTTGCGGTCTTTGAGGCCGAAACCGTCAGCATGCCGTTCTTAAGCGTTGCCTGAATCTCTTCTTTCTTGAAGCCCGGCAGGTCGATGTCGTACTCGTAGGCGTCGGACAGTTCGCGCACGTCGGTGCTCATCAGGTGCGAAGCCTTCTTGCCGCCGAAGACGGAATGACGACGACGGAACGGGAAGTCAAACGGATCGTTGAAGTCACTCAGAAGATCATCATCATTGTAGGTAACGGGAAAATACATAACAAATCTCCACTCGAACATTCCGATCAGCATGCCCCGATCCTTTACGGATCGAACCTGCCGTTTTTCGGATGTTCTTCAACTACGGGAAAGAAGCCATTCGGGAGCCTTTGCCTCATCGGCTTTGCTTGCCCTTTTCTTCTTTCTGTAGACCTTTATGGTGCTGGAGCGTGGCCGTTTCAAGTGGTTCTCTGTAACGTTGTGTATCCACTTGTGAGTAGAAACATTTTTGACGGACAGCCTGTCAACTTGTCGTCATGTTTCTTCGGTTATGATGCGCATGGGTTGCGGCGCGCGATCGACAAGAAAGACGCGCGCCGCGTGGAAAATTTGCTTAATTTGCTCCGAGAGCTACTAAAGGAACTTCGAAATGCAAAAGAAAGGTCGCGAGAAACTCAAACAGACCCAAACCAAATCCGATAAGAGCGTGCAAAGCGCTGCCTCCAAGTCCGAGCAAGCCTTCGTGCTGGCGATGGGCCCATCTTTTTCCAAAACCGCTTTTGCTCAGAGCTACCGAGAAGCCTTCGGCGTGACGCTTGCCGAAGCCAAAAAAGTATTTGACAAGCTCTGTGAAAATCAGGTTCTTGTTCCTGCCGAGGAGCCGCGGCACTTCATGCGCGGCCCCGGCATCCACAAGCGTTGCGACCTCGTTCGTCTGGTCGGTAACCGCACCGGCGAATTCAAGATCAAGAGCCTCAAGCAGCCCGACAAAATTGTCGAAGGCGTCAAATGCAGTAATCCTCAGAAGGGGCTGCTGCCGGGTGATGTGGTTTTCGGCAGCTACTGCAACGACGACTACGGTTTTAAGCCTCACGTCCTGGTGAGCCGTGCCGAGATCGAGCCCGTTTGCCGGCTCGGCGGCTATTCCAATTCAGTGTGTGTAGAAGGCTGCAATTCGATCATTGCCAACCGTCTGGGGCAGAAATCCGTCAAAGAGCTTCGCAATCAGTTTTTTACGGTCAAGCTTGACGAAGCCTGCAGCAAGCCCTTTTCCGAATTGATGCCGCTCACCGGATCATTCGGACGCGTGATCGGCAACGTTGACAGCACCCAGACCGAAATCGATATGACGCTTGTGCGTTTGGGTATTCCGAGCGAATTTTCGCAAGCAACGCAGACCGAGGCGGCGGCCCTGCCCGACGCGGTCGGAAGCGACAAGGAAATCGTTGAGCGCGTGGATCTGCGCGACATCGGACTGGTGACGATCGACGGCGAGGACGCACGGGACTTCGACGACGCGGTGTGGTGCACGCCCATTGAGGGACAACCCGGTTGGCGTCTGTTGGTCGCGATTGCCGACGTGAGCCGTTACGTGACGCCAGGAAGCGCTCTGGATGAAGACGCGCAACAGCGCTGCACGAGCGTTTATTTCCCGACGCGCGTTGTGCCGATGCTGCCCGAAAAATTGAGTAACGGCTTGTGTTCGCTCAACCCGGGCGTCGATCGCTGCTCGCTTGTCTGCGACATGATTGTTTCGGGCGAGGGAGAAGTGACGGCCTATCAGTTCTATCCCGCGCTCATCCGCTCCAAAGCGCGTCTTACATACACGAGCGTTTGGAATGCTCTAAACGGCGACGTGCAGGATTTTTTGGTGCGCGGGGGCAACCTCACCGACATCAACAATCTTTATGCGCTTTTCAAAGCGCTTCTGAGCGCCCGACAAAGACGCGGTGCGGCGGACTTTGCAACCGCCGAAACCCAAATCGTGACGGATCCCGAGACGCAGAAGATTGTTGCGATCCGAAAGCGTGATCACAACGATGCGCACCGGCTCATTGAAGAGTGCATGCTTGCCGCCAACGTCTGCGCAGCCGACTTCATCTCTTCGCACAAGGCAAAGTGCCTGTATCGCGTGCATGATGCGCCAGCCGCCGACCGTCTTATGAATTTGAGAACAACGCTGGGTGCCTTCGGCTTAAAGCTTGAAGGGGGTGCCAAGCCGACGCCTGCGGACTACGCCAAACTTTCGGCTGCGGCTGAAAAGCTTCCCGCGGCCGAAGTGATCAATACGTTGCTGCTGCGCAGCATGCAACGGGCCGTTTACAGTCCCGTGCTCAAGCCTCATTACGGACTTAACTACGACGCCTACACGCACTTTACGTCGCCCATCCGACGCTACCCCGACTTGTTGGTGCACCGTACGATTCGAGCGATTCTCAAGGGCACCCGATATGTTCCCGAACTCGCCAAGGCACCGCAGAAATCGATGCAGGCCCGCATGGCCGAGCTGGCGGCCGCACAGAAAGCTTCGGGTAAAGACGGCAATCTCGGAAAGCTCACTAAAAAGAGCAAGATCGACATGACCTGGGAAGTGCTCGGCTTGTTGACGTCTGCTGCCGAACGGCGCGCCGACGACGCAAGCCGCGACATTGTCGCCTGGATGAAGGCCGATTACATTTCGGGCTATCGCCGCAAGTGCTTCGAGGGCGTCATCACCGGCGCCAATCCCGCCGGTGTTTACGTGACGCTTACCGGCGTCTTTGTCGAGGGGTTCGTGCACGTAAGCCGTTTCAACGGCTGGGAATATTTTTATTACGATGCCGATAAGATGCTCTTTGAGGGCGAATTCGGCTCCGAACGTTATATGATCGGCGACAAAGTGACGGTGCGCGTTTTCGAAGCGAGCACCGAAACTCGGCGCATCGACTTCGAGATGGTTAAAAACCATACCGACGAGCAGCGCAGCCGCAGCAATAAGAACAAGAAAACCAAGAGAAGATTCTGACTATGTCCAAGCAAGTCGTGCTGGCGGGCTTTCATGCCGTCAATGCCAGAGCAAAACTTAATCCCGATTCGATCCGCGTCGTGTATGTCGAAAGTTCGCGACGCGACAAACGCATGCAGCAGTGCAAGGATCGTTTGGCTGCGGCCGGCGTCAAGGTGATGCAGGCCGACGCGAAGCGCCTGGAAGGCATGGCGCCCGGCATTCCGCATCAGGGCATCGTGGCGCTTGCCGACGAACTCAAGCAGATGCTTGACTTCGATACGCTTTTGGACAGCATCACGCCCGATACGCTGCTGCTCATTCTCGACGGCGTCACCGATCCGCGCAACTTCGGCGCGTGCCTGCGCGTGGCCGATGCCGCAGGGGTTCAGGCGGTGATTGCGCCGCGCGACCGTTCGGCAAGTTTTTCGCCGGCGGCAGCCAAGGCCGCGGCGGGCGCTTGGGAAAGCGTGCCGGTGGTAACCGTCACAAATCTGGCGGCGAGCATCGTCGAGCTGCGCGACGCGGGCGTCATGGTGGTCGGCACGGCGGGTGAAGCCGAAAAGACCATCTATGAGTTCGATCAGAAGCGCGCTTTTGCCTGGGTGCTCGGCGCCGAAGGCGAGGGGCTTCGTCAGCTTACGCGCAAGCGCTGCGATGAGCTCGCAAAGATTCCGATGTTCGGGGCGGTCGATAGCCTCAACGTATCGGTGGCGACCGGCGTGTGCCTCTTTGAGACTGTGCGTCAGCGTCAAGGCTGATTTTCGGACGAGCTTTTCCGCATAAAACGAAAGGCAGAGCTTCCGATCGAAGCCCTGCCTTTTTAGCGGTACTTTGCCGGCACAACCTTATTTGGCCGGCATTTCCGCGACGGCTTCGATTTCGACGAGGCAGCCGAAGTGCAGCGTCGTGGTGGAGACAATCACGCGGCCGGGCTTGTGTTCGCCGAAGAACTTGGCGTATTCCTCGTTGATTGGACCCCAGTAGTTGACGTCGGGGGTGTAGATGCGGCAGAAGACGACGTCGTCGGTCGTAACGCCTGCGGCGTCGAGCACGCGCTTAACGTTGTTGAGTGCCAAACGGGTGTGTTCGCGAATATCGCCCTTGCAGACTTCGCGTGTATCGGGATCAATCGAAAGCTGGCCCGAAACGTAGAGCGTGCCGTTTGAAATGACGCCTGCGCTGTAGTGGCCCTTGTTTTCGCCTTTGAAGTCCGGCGTGACGATTTGCATGATGCTGCTCTCCTCAAAAAAACGGCTGCGGACCGAATGTTCCGCTTTTGTGTCGGTCAGATTGTACGACTGCGATCTGAGAACTTGAGTCAAACGTTTTGACGATACGGTCGTCAGGCCCGCCGGTCGGGAAAAAACCAAGGCAAAAAGAGCACCGCCGCTCTTGGAAAAGACGGCCTCAAACCTTACAATAGCGGCACCTTTTTACTTCGGCTGCACATGGCTGCAGATACCGAAGGTTTTGTGTTTTCCAAAGCCCAGCAATGACCCCTCGACTTCGGCTCAATCACATCACGAAGGCCTACCCGGGCATCGTCGCCAACGACGATATCTGCCTGGAAGTGTGCCCCGGGGAAGTGCTTGCGATTCTCGGCGAAAACGGCGCCGGCAAGTCCACTCTCATGAAGATCATTTTCGGCTCCGTGACGCCGGATAAGGGAACAATCGAATTCGACGGCAAAGAGGCCTCGATTACGAGCCCCTCGGAAGCCAATCGTCTGGGCATTGCCATGGTGCATCAGCACTTTGCGGTGTTTGAAACGCTCACCGTGGCTCAAAACGTCATTCTCGGCATTGCCGAAAAGATGTCGGCTGAGGTCTGCGCCGAACGCATCAAGTCTTTGGGCGAGCGCTACGGCATTGCGGTCGATCCCGATGCGGTTGTGGCCGATCTGTCGATGGGCGAGCGCCAGCGCGTTGAAATCATCCGCGCTTTGATGAGCGAGCCTAAGCTTTTGATCTTGGACGAACCCACGTCTGTGCTCACGCCGCAGGCCGTGCGCAAGCTTTTTGAAACGCTCAAGAAATTGGCCGCCGAAGGCGTCTCGATTCTCTTTATTTCACACAAGCTCGACGAAATTCGGGAGCTTGCCGACCGCTGCACGATTTTGCGCGCGGGCCGCGTCATCGAAACGGTGAACCCCAAGGAAAAGAGTGAAGAGGAACTCGCACGCCTCATGATCGGCAAGGAACCCCCGAAGCTGCTGACTTCAACGAGCAAGCCCGGCGACGTGGCGCTTGAATTGAAGGGCGTTTCCTTGGACGGCGGACACCACGTAACGGGACTTACCGACGTGAAGCTCGCAGTGCGTTCAGGTGAAATCGTCGGTATTGCCGGCATTTCCGGCAACGGCCAATCGCGTCTTTTGGGCGTGTGCATGGGTGAGCTGCGGCAAAACAAGGGCTCGGTGACGCTCTTCGGTGAAACGATCGACGATCTGGATCCCGCCCAGCGCCGCGCCAAGGGTCTTCGCTACGTGCCCGAACAGCGTCTCGGCCACGGCTCGGTTCCCGAATTTTCACTTGTCAACAACACGCTTTTGACGGGTGACGACTTTCACAGCCACGGTTTCATCAAGCTTGACGAAGCCGAAAAGTTCACGGAACTCGTGATCGATCGCTTCCATGTAAGACCGCCCATGCCCAAGGCTGCGGCGCGCAGCTTCTCGGGCGGCAATCTTCAGAAGTACATCGTCGGGCGAGAAATTCTGAGCTCTCCGGGCGTGCTCATCATCGACCAACCCACCTGGGGCGTGGACGTCGGTGCGGCCACTGTGATTCGCAATTCGCTCATGCGGCTTCGCAGCGAAGGAGCGGGCATCTTGGTCGTAAGCGAAGAAATCGACGAACTCTTTGCCATTTGCGACCGAATTGCCGTGATGTACCGCGGCTGCATGTCGCCTGCGATTCCCGTGAGCTCGATTACCACCGAAGAACTCGGCCGCTGGATGGCGGGCCTTTGGGTCGGAAGCCCCTTTAGACACGAACACGACGGCGCCAAGGAGGGTCACTAAACATGCAATTTCCCGTGCGTTTGGTCGCCCGCCGTTCTCCGGGCGCCATGATGTGGCTTTCGCCTGTGTTGGCGTTGGCGCTTACTGTTGTTTTCGGCGCGATTCTTTTTGCGATGCTCGGCAAAAATCCCGCCAATGCACTCTATGTCTTTTTGATTGCGCCGCTTGAAACGCTGCGCGGCTGGGCCGAAGTGGGCGTGAAGATGACGCCGTTGCTGCTGTGCGCCGCAGGTCTTGTGGTGTGCTTCAGAGCAAGCGTCTGGAACATCGGTGCTGAAGGTCAGTTCTTGGCGGGGGCCATCACGGGCGGCTGGGCTGCTTTGAATTGCCCCGAAGGCATCGGGCACTGGTATCTAATCGTGGTGCTGCTTGCCGGTGTCGCGGGCGGCGCCTTTTGGGGCGGCATTACGGCGCTTTTGAAGGACAAATTCCACGCCAACGAAATTCTCGTGTCGCTCATGCTCGTTTATGTCGCGCAGTTCGGGCTTGCCTACTGCGTGCAGGGACCGCTGCAGGATCCCGAGGGCCTGGGTTTCCCGCAGTCGGCGCTTTTCGGAGCGTCGGCAAGCATGCCCATCATTTTGGGCGGGACGCGTCTGCATCTGGGCTTTGCGCTTGCGATCATCGCGGCGCTTGTGATCCAGGTGATGATGGTGCGCATGTTCATCGGCTTTCAGCTCAAAGTTTCGGGCATGGCGCCGCTTGCAGCTAAGTACGCAGGGTTCCGCCCGCAGCGTCTGCTTTGGGCTTCGATGCTCATTTCGGGCGGGTTGGCCGGTTTGGCAGGCGTTGCCGAAGTGACGGGCCCCGTCGGTCAGCTCACTCTTAACATCAGTCCGGGCTACGGTTTTGCCGCCATCATCGTGGCGTTTGTGGGGCGTTTGTCTCCCGCCGGCTGCATTCCGGCCGCATTCGTGATGGCGCTCTTTTACCTGGGCGGCGAACTCGGTCAGTCTCGCCTGGGTCTGCCGAGCTCTATTACGGGCGTGTACCAGGGCATGCTTTTGTTCTTCCTTTTGATCTGCGATTCGCTCATTTACTTCAAGCCTGTTTGGCAGGGGTTCGGCGAACGCAAGCCCGGCAAGGAGGCCTGATATGGACGCCAGCGTTATTGCATCGGTCATTGCGGCCACTTTAAATGCCGGTACGCCGCTTCTGATTGCCGCCATCGGCATTCTCATTCATGAAAAAAGCGGTGTTTTGAATCTGGGCGTCGAAGGCATGATGCTCATGGGCGCCGTCACCGGGTTCGGTGTGACATATGCCACGGGCAGTTTCGCCTTGGGATTCTTTGCGGGTGCCTGCGCAGGACTCCTGATGGCCGCGCTTTTCGGCTTTTTCACGCTTGGTCTTTACGCCAATCAGTATGCGGCGGGTCTTGCGCTGTCGCTTTTCGGCGCCGGCCTTTCGGCCTTCGTCGGGCAGCCGCTGCAGGGTATGGCGCTTCCGAGCCGCGCTTCGGCCGGCATTCCCGGTCTTGAATCGATTCCCTTCCTCGGACAGGCCTTCTTCTCGTCGCACTGCCTTGTGTATCTGTCTCTGATCGGACTTGCGGCCGTCGGTTGGTTCCTCTACAAGTCGCGTCCCGGTCTGATGCTTCGCGCCGTGGGCGAGTCGCCCACCGCCGCGTATGCCCTGGGCTACAACGTTCGCGTGATCCGCTTCTGGGCTGTGCTCTTCGGCGGCTTCATGTCGGGTTTGGCGGGCGCCTATTTGTCGCTTGTGTACACCCCGCTTTGGGCCGAAGGCATGACGGCGGGCCGCGGTTGGATTGCGCTGGCTCTCGTGACATTTGCCACCTGGCGTCCTCTGCGTGTGGTGCTCGGCGCCTACCTCTTCGGTGGCGTGACGATGCTGCAGTTCAATATGCAGGCGATGGGCATCGAAATTCCCTCGCAGATCATGTCGATGACGCCGTACCTCGCCACGATTCTCGTGCTGATTCTGATCAGCCGCAATCCGAAGTGGATTGCGCTCAACGTTCCGGCGAGCCTCGGCAAGACGTTCCATCCGAGAAACTGACGCGTCGAATTTTTGTTCTGAAAAAAATCTCTTCGGGCGGCGATGCGTTTTGCCGCCCGAATATGACGAAGCGCTTTTCCCACCACTCATAAGAAAATAACAATGAAGTTCCACAAGATTGCACTGACTGCTGCGGCGGCAGCTTGTCTCGCGCTCGCCGGCTGCGGCGACGATTCGTCCAAGTCCGATTCCAAGAATGCTCAGGCGGGTGCTGCCTCTCAGGAGCCCGTGAAGGTTGCCTGGGTTTATCCGAGTCCCCGAGCCGACGAAGGCTGGTCCAAGCAGCATGAAGAAGCGCGCGAATTGATCGAGAAGAAGTACGGCGACAAGATCAAGACGCAGGTGGTCGACAATGTGACCAACACGGTGGACGCCGAGCGTGTCATTCGCGATCTTGCCAGCCAAGGCAACAAGCTCATTTTTGCAACGAGCTTTACCTACATGAACCCGGGCCTGAAGGTCGCGCGCGAATTTCCCGACGTTAAGTTTGAAAACTGCACGGGCTACAAGACCGCGGCCAACTTCAATCCCTACAACGCACGTTTCTATCAGGCCCGCTACCTCGCAGGCAAGCTTGCCGCTTCGATGAGTAAGAGCGCTCATTTGGGTTACGTGGCCGCCATGCCTATCCCTGAGGTGCTGCAGGGCATCAACGCCTATACGCTCGGCGCCCAGTCGGTCAATCCCGATGTGAAGGTTTCCGTCGTGTGGACCAACACGTGGTATGACCCGGGTAAGGAAGTGGACGCCACCAACACGCTGATCGGTCAGGGCTGCGACATTCTGACGCACCACACCGACTCCACCGCAGTGCCCGCTACGGCCGAATCCCGCGGAGTGAAAGTGATCAGCTACCACTCCGCGATGACGAAGACCGCTCCGAAGCAGTTGATCGGCGCTGTGACCCACCACTGGGATGAGTACTATGCCAAGCGCATCGATGAACTCATGAACGGCAAGTGGAAGGTTGAGCCGGTTTGGGGCGGCGCCGAAATGCATATGGTGCGCCTGTCGGCCATTACGCCCGAAGCGCCCAAGGCGGTTGTCGACGACATCAACGCCGTCTACGCCAAGATGGAAAAGGGTGAATTCAACGTCTTCACCGGTCCCATCGTCGACAACGAAGGCAAGGTGCAGATTGCCGAAGGCAAGGCTGCCGACGACAAGATGCTCAACACGATGAACTACTTCGTGAAGGGCGTCATCGGCAAGGTTCCGACCGGCAAGTAATCGGTTGTCCGATTTAAGTGCTTTGTTCGGGTGCACAGTCCTTGGTAGGGCTGCGCACCCGAAATGCATCCGGATGATTCAAAACGAAATTTTTACGTGCGAGATCAAGCTGATAAAATCTCGCCAACTTTTCCACCATTCTCTTTTTTGCAAGAGGCCCGTAATGGCGTTTAAGAAAATTGTCCTGACTTTTGCCGCTGCTTCCTGCCTGGTTTTGGCCGGCTGCGGCGATGATTCCTCCAAGCCCGCTCCTCAGAAGGCCGATAAGCCTGCCGCTGCTCAATCCTCTGGTCCCCTGAAGGCCGCCTGGATCTATCCGAGTCCGAGCGCCGACGAAGGCTGGTCCAAGCAGCACGACGAATCCCGTCAGCTTATCCAGAAGCAGTTCGGCGACAAGATTCAGACGCAGTTTGTTGAAAACGTGACCACCCTGGCCGATGCCGAACGTGTGATCCGCGACTTGGCAAGCCAAGGCAACAAGATCATCTTTGCGACGAGCTTCGAATTTATGAATCCGGGCTTGAAGGTTGCCAAGGAATTCCCGGATGTGAAGTTCGAGCACTGCACGGGCTACAAGACCGCAGACAACTTCAACTACTACAACGCTCGCTTCTATCAGGCCCGTTACTTGGCCGGCAAGCTTGCCGCCTCCATGAGCAAGGACGGTCACCTCGGATACGTTGCCGCCGTGCCGATTCCTGAAGTTCTGCAGGGCATCAACGCTTACACGCTGGGCGCTCAGACCGTGAACCCGAATGTGAAGGTCGACGTGGTTTGGACCAACACCTGGTATGACCCGGGCAAGGAAGCCGATGCCACCAACACTCTGATCGGTCAGGGCTGCGACATTATCACGCATCACACGAACTCTCAGGCCGTGGCTTCCACTGCCGAAGCCAAGGGCGTGAAGGTGATCAGCTACAACTCGCCGATGGTGAAGGCTGCTCCGACGCAGTTGATCGGCGCCGTGACGCACCACTGGGACGAGTACTACGCCAAGCGCATTCAGGCTGTGATCGACGGCACCTGGAAGGTTGAACCGATCTGGGGCGGCGCCGAAATGCACATGGTGCGTCTGTCCAACATCAGCAAGGACGCTTCCAAGAAGGTAGTCGACGACATCAACGCCACCTATGCCAAGATGGAAAAGATGGAATTCAACGTCTTCACCGGCCCGATCGTGGACAATGAAGGCAAGGTCCAAATTCCGGAAGGCAAGAAGGCCGACGACAAGATGCTCACCACGATGAACTACTTCGTGAAGGGCGTGACCGGCAAGGTTCCGACCAACAAGTGATAAACACCTGATCGAACTGCGGTTCGATCATCGGCAAAAAGGACAGAGCCCGCTTCGTGCGGGCTTTGTCGTATTCGGCTTGTGCAGATTTTGCAACGCGTCACTAAAAGGTGAGACAAAAATTTAAAGCGCTTGTTCGCGACGATAAGCCGTTGATTAATAACGAAAAATTGACAAACCAAAAGAGCCTGGTCTAGATCGACCTAAAGCCAAGAAGGTAATGGTTGACTTACATCAATACTTTAATTCGGGGGGGGGTATGGTGATAGGGGTTCGTGCTTTTTTGCACGCCGTTCAATGTACCACAAAGAAGAGTTTTCAGCTATGAACAAGGCATTCAAGGTTCTCTGGAATCATTTGAGAGGTTCTTACGTTGTGGCTTCGGAAGCCACGGCTTCTCACGGTAGGGCGAGCAAGACTGTGAAGACCGCGGTTGCAGTTGCTGCAATGGCGGCGATGGTCGGTGGAGCGCAGGCTGCGGCGACGATTAATAACGACAGCTTTGGTTCTCAGTATGATTCGACCAAGTTTATCTCCGGTGGTGGCGGAGACATAACAATCCAAACAAACGGGGATGCCCGTCAATTGCTGTCGGCAATTAAGAATTTCATTGAAAGTAGTGATGCTGAAGATCCATCGGTTAAAAATGAAGCCCTAAAGAACCTGCTCGGAGCTTTGGGAACGGCGAATAATTCTGCTACGTTAGTAGGCTTTGCTGGTGGAAATAACGTTGTTGATTCAGGCTTAGGTGGAATATTTAATGGGCTTACTGGGTCGGTGATCTTGGATAAGGTGGCAGACAAGTTAACAAAAGATGAGGCTACAAAGCAACAAATCAAAGACGGTTTGAAGAGAGTATTCAATCAATTAGGGGAGACGACGGTTTCTCAAGGTGCTCCAACTATCAGTAGGGATGAGAACATCGCTATTTCAATTGGTGGAGACGGTAGTAAACCCTTGTTGGTCGGTAGCGTTGGGGCAGATCGCTTAATTAACACGGGGATGGGTTCGGGACTGGGCCTAGTGTTAGGATCGAACTTTGCTGCAAACGTTACTCGTGTAGGGAGTGTGGAAGTTACGTCAGAATCAGGAAATCTGATTTCTTTTATAGCAGGCAGTTCGGCGATTAACATTAATGGGATTTCGGGGAAGGCATCAGTCATTACGGCACCACTCACAGGTGGCGGAGCAAGTGTTGTTTTAGATGGCTCTACGAGTGTTCAACTAACTGGATCTACAACATCCGCGGCAATGATTGCTGGTGGTTCAGCAATGGCTCTTGGTGGAAATGCCTCAAGCACGGTGACTGGAAGCTCAAGTATTGTCATCGATACCCAGACCAAAGGTTCAGGTTTTGACGGTATTAATGTTGGGGTGCTTGGTGGCGGTCTGTCTGTTGCTACTTTGGGTGGTCAGAGTTCTGCAATTGTTGGTGATGCTGAAAACATAGCAACAACGAGCACCAGCATTTCTCTTGAGGGGGGCGTCTCTGGCCTCGTTATGGGCGGCGGGATGGCCGCAGCGGCGGAGATTTCCCAGATTCAACCGATTGTCTCAGGGATTGGGGGAATTGGAGACAACATCGGCTTTGACGAAGACCTCTTGCACCAAGGTGGCACGGCTTATGTCGAATCACAAGATGTATCCATCAATGTTGGCTCCAGTGCATCGGTTTTCGGATTGATGGGGGGCGGTACTGCAGTTGCCTATCAGGTGGAGAATGCGACCAAGGCTTCGACGGCTACGGCAGTTGTCAATGATGTCACCATTACGCTTGGTGAGAAAGACGCGAAACCCGTTTTTGCCGATGTTGAAGAAAAAGGAAAATACTTTGAAGCCCTTAAGGGAGCATTGTCTCTTGTGCAAAACTCCGTTCCCGCAGGTGAAGATGTTGGGATTAAAGATACATTGCTTGGAGTCGTCAACGGCCTTGCGGGGAGTGAAACGCAAATTCAAGGCTACATTGACACGATTGCAGCTAATCCGGGGGTAACAGTTGGCGTTTTAGGCGGCGGTATAGCTGCATCTTGGGCTCGTGAAGCTACAGGAGCAGCAGTGACGACTCCAGTTGCTAAGTCAACAGTCAACAGCGTGACGCTTAATGTTTTGTCCGGCTACAACGTCGGTTTGGTTGGTGGCGGTTTGGCAATGGCATCTGCGCCCGAAGCTAAAAATGACGGAGAAGCATTGGTGCAGAACACCGCTGTAACCCAAGTCACAGAGGGCGTCACGATCAATCTCCTTGGTGGCGAAACGATTGGCGTCTTGGGCGGCGGTATTGCTGTGTTCTCCGGGACCGCTGAGCAAAATAAAGGCATTGGAGCGAAGTCCGATATCAAAAGTGTAGCCGTGAATGTTGGCGGTGAAGCTAGTGTGGATGGCATTGTTCTTGGTGGCTTCGCCATTGACGATACCAATCCTACTGCCGACGGTAAGCCTGATGGCGCCCCCGTTTCCACCATTAATGCAACTTCTAAAGTTGAAACGGCAACCCTGACAGCAACTTCCGGAAAAGTTGGGTACTTGAATTTGCCTGCGTTTGTCGGAGTATCAAACACATCCCCCAATCACTCCGACCGTGAACGCCCCAATGTTCGGGATCACTTGGATGCTTTGGCTTATGCTGTTGAGCATCAGGGAGTCGGTATCATCGGTGGCGGGTTAGCTTCCGGCATTCATGACGATGGCGAGGAGCAAGGCATTGCCCACGTTGGAACATCGAATATCAATCTGGGTGGGGATGTTCAGGTCGGTACTGAAGAGATCAGAGCCAACGTTTTCGGTGGTGGTATTGCTGCCAATGGTGCCAAAGCAACCGTAAAGACGGCAACGATTTCGGTCTCTGGGAATGCTAAGGTCTACGGCAACATCTACGGCGGCGGCATTGCTCAGGACGGAAATTACGCTGGAAATCCTGAGTACTATAACGCTTCCCAAAGCGTTGTAACTGAAGCCCAAATTTGGTTGTCTGGTGGTGAAGTTTATGGTGATATCTACGCCGGTGGCGTGGTTAGTACTGATGGACAGAATGCCGAGAAGTCGACATCCACGGTTGAGAAAGGTCTGATAGTTCTTGAAAATGACCAAGTCTTCCAGGGTGAAATGATTGATGGTTCTGGTGCAGAAGAATCGACCCTGCTGTTCCAGACAAATGACTACACCTTCCAGGACGAACAAACAGTCCAGGGCTTCGACTACATCGTGGCAAACACGAGTGTCAAGAACCTTGACTACACGTTTGTTGCAGATGGTGATAAACAAAAGGAGCTGACCGTTACGGGATCGGGCTCGGTTGAGTTTGCTACCGTTATCGGCGAGAACGCAGTCTTCAATGTCGGTGAAAACGACAGCGAAGGCATGGAACGTGGTATTGCAATCATCCAAACGAACAACTTGAAGACCTCCAAGATGAACGTTCGTGCGGGTGTTCTGGCTCTCGGTAATGTTGATGGTCAGACTGTGCTGGATGCAGTAGCGACAGCTCCTGCTTCTGCCGATGCGATGGCATATGTCACTGGTACGGTTGATTTGACCGTTAATTCCCTTGTTGTAGGAGAAGTGGCTGATCAACTGGGCGCGGGGCTGGCAGTTGGTTCCAATGGTATGTTGGTTGCCGACGCAGCTGGTAGTACGGTTGTCAGTGGTACGACAAGCTTTGTTGATGGTTCCTCCATCCATTTTGTCAACGTTGCCGATGGTCAAACGGTGACGATTGGTTCGGAAGTACAAGAGGCTGCTGTTGGCACTACGGTTGACAACGTGCTCTATACCGTTTCTCAGAACGGTAATACTTACACCATTGGTCAACGTACAGCCGAACAGCTAGATGAAGTCGGCCTTGGCGGCATTGACCTGCAGTTCCTGGAAGGTCTTGACGGTCAGGACAACCCGGGCGCCGACTACATCTCCGGCTTCCTGGATGAAGCGGCTTCCGGCGTCACCAACAGCAACCGCGGTCAGCAGATCAAGGCTGCAATGAACCTCGCAACAGCTGCCGGTGTTCAGACGATGGCGATCGACGGCACGATGATGGGTATTGAAGCTGCCAACAAGCGCGCTTCCATCATCAACAACTTCGTTGACGGCGGCAAGCTCTTTGCCGAACTCACGGGCAAGCACTCCGAAATGGGCGGCGGTTCGGGCTTCGGTGAAATCGAGTCTGATCTGGGCGGCCTCGTTGTCGGCGGTGAATACACCACCAACGATTGGACGTTCGGTGCCTTGGCCAACCTCGGCACGGGTTCCGTGGACGGCAAGGGTGACAACGCCAATGTCGAAAACGATGTCGACTACTACGGCATCCAGGCCTATGCCGGCAAGCGTTTCGGTCAGTTCAACCTGGTCGGTCAGGTGGGCTATCTCATGAGCGAAAACGATATTTCGCACAGCACGATCGGCAGCAACACGGCTGATGTCGATGCCGATGTCTGGACGGTCGGTCTGCGCGGTGAAATGCGCTTTGAACTCAGTGACACGGCCCGCATGGTTCCGTACGTTGGTATCAACTACCTGCGCGTGAGTACGGACGGCTACACGTCGTCTCAGGGCGTCAAGGTTGACGACATCGATCAGAACCTTTGGACGACTCCGGTTGGCGTGAAGTTCGCAGGTGACTTTGCAAGCGCTTCGGGCTGGGTCTGGTCGCCTTCGGTTGACGTGGCCTACATCCCGGCCTTCGGCGATACGGATGTCGATGCCACGACCGATGTGGGCGTCGTCGGCCGCACGTCGATGGACGTCTGGTCCGACAGCGTCGGCCGCGCCAAGCTTGGCATCTCGGCCCAGAAGGACAATCTCGGTATCGGTCTTGAAATCGGCGGCGCTGCCGGTGCCGACGACTTCACCGAGTACTTTGGCCAGGTGCGTGTGGACTACCGCTTCTAATCGGTAATCTCAAACGGTTTCGGCGCTCCAGTAGGGAGCGTCGAAGCCGACAGCACACAAAAATTTCGGGAGGCGATCTTTATGATCGAACCTCCCGAATTTTTAACTGTCGGCTTGAAATCGAAAGCAAAAGCTACCGGGACTCCCGGAAACTAGTCCGCAACCGGCTT
>USBS01000031.1 GCA_900552915.1 uncultured Sutterella sp.
AGGATCTGTAGGTCTCCGGTTGCTCCGAGATTGTGCGGATAGTTACGGAAAAATCTGCACAATTTCGGCAGATACGAAAAAAGCCGCTCACCTTGCGGCGCGGCCCTTTCTCATCTGAGTGGTGCGTTTGGCAGGGGTAGTAGGATTCGAACCTACGAATGGCGGATTCAGAATCCGCTGCCTTAACCGGACTTGGCGATACCCCAGCACCTGGTGCGGTCGGAGAGACTCGAACTCTCATGACTCTCGCCACAGCCACCTCAAGGCTGCGCGTCTACCAATTTCGCCACGACCGCTTGCACTCAAAGAACTCAGGTTCTTTAAGTCAACCTCACAGCGGAAACTGCATCGGCATCCGCTGCGAGGCCGCGAATATTAACGCGGAATCTGGTTGGATTGCAAATCATCCTTTGCAGCGGGAGCTTCAGAGCCGGCTGCAGCAGGTGCTTCCGTGGTCTGTTCGGTCGAAACCGTGCCCAGAACACCGCCCTGACGCTGCTGATTGTGCTTGGAGAAAGCACCGGAACCGAGCGTAATGGCAATCGTTGCGCAGAAGAAGATCGTCGCGGCCACAGCCGTGGAGCGCGACAGGAAGTTTGCCGAACCCGTGGCGCCGAAGAGCGACCCGGAGGCGCCGGAACCGAAGGCGGCGCCCAGATCGGCACCCTTGCCGTGCTGCAGGAGCACCAGAATAATGACGGCAATCGCGGCAATAATCTGAACGACGATTGCGATACTCATCAACATCTGCATAGTTGTTTGTTTTCCGTGATGTCTGATTGGTTGTAAAACTTGTTGTAACCTGCGCGGGATTTATTGCGCCGTGCAGATCGCATAAAAATCTTCAGCCTTAAGCGACGCGCCTCCGATGAGGCCTCCGTCGATATCGGGCATGGCAAAAAGCGCAGCCGCATTGCCGGGCTTGACGCTGCCGCCGTAGAGAATTCGCACCTTCTCGGCCAGATCCCGGGAGTGCAGCGCGAGTTCGGTACGCAGCGCCGCATGCACCTGCTGAGCAATTTCGGGCGTCGCGCTTTTGCCCGTGCCGATCGCCCAGACCGGTTCGTAGGCAATCACGCAACGCTCAAAGTCAGCCGCACCCACTTCCTTGATGACGGCGGCAAGCTGGCGCGCGACCACGCGGATCGTCTGACTCGATTCGCGCTCGGCGAGCGTCTCGCCCACGCACACGATGGGAGTCAAGCCCGCGGCAAGCGCAGCCTTGGCTTTCTGTGCCACACGCTCGTCGGTGTCGCCGAAAAGAGCGCGACGTTCGGAGTGTCCCACAATCACATAGCGGCAGCCGACGTCGGCCAGCATCGCGGGGCTCACTTCTCCCGTGTAGGCACCCTCGGCGTATTCGCTCACGTCCTCGGCGCCAAGCGCCAGAGCAGAGCCCTTGAGCTGCTCGCTCATCTGCATCAGGTAGACGTGCGGAGCGCAGACTGCGGCATCGCACTCGAACTTGCCGAGCGCGAAAAACGCCTTCGTCCAAGCAGCGTTGGCTGCGAACGATCCGTTCATTTTCCAGTTGGCGACGACAAGTCTGTTGCGCATGCTTTTGTTCTCCAAAACCGCGTTGGAACAAGTGAATTTGGGATTTTACCCGATCCGGGCACCCCACTTCCAATGCGGCGAAAAACGGGCCGGTAAAGGTCCGCTTTCGATGTATCCGCTCGCAAGCTCGGGCAGAGCGATTCTTTTGGCCTGCCCAGAGCTTTCGATAGCCGGTGAATTACTCTTCGTTGAGAAGAGCCTTCATCGACAGACGCGGACGATTCTTTTCGTCAAAGCCGATCACCTTGACGCGCACCGTCTGGCCTTCCTGCAGGTAGTCGGAGACCTGGTTGACGCGTTCATTGGCGATCTGGCTGATGTGCAGCAGACCGTCCTTGCCGGGCAGCAGGCCCACAATCGCGCCGAAGTCGAGAAGCTTGATCACGGGACCTTCGTAGACCTTGCCGACTTCAACGTCGGCCGTGATGTCTTCAATGCGCTTCTTGGCGAGGTTGGCGCGTTCGGTGTCGTTGGAAGCGATCGTCACGGTGCCGTCGTCTTCGATGTCGATCTGGCAGCCGGTTTCTTCGCACAGGCCGCGGATCGTGGCGCCACCCTTGCCGATCACGTCGCGGATCTTTTCCGGATTGATCTTGAGGGTGAGCAGACGCGGAGCCCAGACGGAGAGTTCCTTGGCGCCATCGCCGGCCATTTCGTGCATCTTGCCCAGGATGTGCATGCGGCCTTCATGAGCCTGCGCCAGAGCTGCCTGCATGATTTCGGCCGTGATGCCTTCGATCTTGATGTCCATCTGCAGAGCCGTCACGCCGTTTTCGGTGCCGGCCACCTTGAAGTCCATGTCGCCCAGGTGGTCTTCGTCGCCGAGGATGTCGGTGAGAACGGCAAACTTGTTGCCTTCCTTGATGAGGCCCATGGCCACGCCCGCGACGTAGTCCTTCAGCGGGACACCGGCGTCGAGCATCGAGAGGCAGCCGCCGCAGACGGAAGCCATCGAGGAAGAGCCGTTCGATTCGCAGATTTCGGAAACCACGCGGATCGAGTAGTTGAATTCTTCGGGGCTCGGCAAAACGGCCTTCAGAGCACGCTTGGCAAGACGGCCGTGGCCGATTTCGCGGCGCTTCGGGCTGCCCACGCGGCCGGTTTCACCGGTGGCAAACGGGGGCATGTTGTAGTGCATGATGAAGCGGTCGCGGCTTTCGCCCATGATGCTGTCGATGATCTGTTCATCCTGCTTGGTGCCGAGCGTCGTGAGAACGAGCGCCTGGGTTTCGCCGCGGGTAAACAGAGCCGAGCCGTGCGTGCGCGGCAGGATCGACTGACGGATTTCGATCGGACGAACCGTACGGGTGTCGCGGCCGTCGATGCGGGGCTTGCCTTCGAGAATGTTCGTACGAACGACGTGGGCTTCCATTTCAAAGAGGATGCCGTGCACTTCGTTCATATCGGGCACTTCGGTGCCGGCGGCTTCTGCGTCGGCCGTGAGCGTCGCTTCGACCTTTTCGTAGATGCTGCGCAGCTTTTCGGTGCGAGCCTGCTTGGAGCGGATCGTGTAGGCCTCTTCGATGTCGGCCTGAGCGATTTCGTGCACGCGGGCAATCAGCGCTTCGTTCTTCGGAGCGGGCTGCCAATCCCATGCGGGCTTGCCGGCTTCGGCCGTGAGTTCATGGATGGCGTTGATCGCCACCTGCATCTGCTGGTGACCGAACATCACGGCGTCGAGCATCGTCTGTTCAGGCAGGCAGTCGGCTTCGGATTCGACCATCAGCACGGCGCGTTCGGTGCCGGCGACAACGAGGTCAAGACGGGAATCCTTGAGCTGCGAAACGGTCGGGTTACAAACAAAGCCGCCGTTGACATAGCCCACGCGGCAGGCGCCGATCGGCCCCTTGAACGGGATGCCGGAAATCGTCAGAGCGGCGGAAGCGCCGATCATGGACGGAATGTCCGGATTGATTTCGGGATCGACCGAGAGAACGTGAATGATGACCTGAACTTCATTAAAGAATCCGTCCGGGAAAAGCGGGCGGATCGGGCGGTCGATAAGACGGCTCGTCAGAGTTTCGTGCTCCGACGGACGACCTTCGCGCTTAAAGAACCCGCCGGGGAACTTGCCTGCGGCATAGGCCTTTTCGATGTAGTCGACGGTAAGCGGGAAGAAGTCCTGACCGGGCTTGGTTTCCTTCTTGGCAACAACGGTAGCCAAAATGACGGTGTCGCCCATCTGAACGACGACGGCGCCGGAAGCCTGACGGGCGATTTCGCCCGTGGTGAGCGTCACTTCGTGTTGACCGAACATGAAGCTCTTGGAGACCTTGTTGAACATGCTCATGGTTTGAGTTTCCTTTGTTCTTAAGGCGCTTTGCATCCGTTGTGGCTTTCGCACTTACTGGTGCTTAAGAAGGCACGCTGCGGCACAAATTTCCGAAAATTCTGCGGCTTTCAGAGGCTTGTGTCGCAACGCGCGTAACCGTCATCCGAAATGCCTTTTGCCGGAGCAAAGCGGGTTGATCAATGGGAAAATTTTTGTCTTGACAGACAAGCTTGCGGCCTGTTTGCCTTGAAAGCAAACAGGCCGCGGGATTCGGCAATTCTTACTTGCGAAGCTTGAGCGAATCGATCAGCTTGCGGTAGGCAGCCACATCCTTGCCCTTGAGGTAGTCGAGCAGCTTGCGACGGCGGCTCACCATCTTCAGAAGACCACGGCGGGAGTGATGATCCTTCTTGTGTTCCTTGAAGTGCTCCGTGAGGGAGTTGATGCGAGCGGTCAGCAGAGCGACCTGAACTTCGGGGGAACCCGTGTCGCCTTCGGCGCGGGCATACTGGGCAATAACTTCTGCCTTGTTGATTTCAGACATTTTTCACCTAATTAGAGGCGGTTGAACATGCGGTGCGGGTGTCGAGCCTGCACCGTGAGAAAGGCGCAATTTTACTCAAGATCTCTTAAAAATCAACACCCAAGACGTGCTTGCTCACCTTGTGGATGGATCTCGTCTCAACGGAAATTCAATACACCTTTTCATACATGTCTGTATCTTTTGCTTCAGAGATACGATCACAAATCATACATGTACGATAAAAGCGATCATTGATACATACACTTTCATACAGGCGTGTATGAATCAATAACCCAGCCGCGCCAAAAAACTCTCGCGAGTTATGTTCTCGTGACGTACGGCGATATTGGCAGCACGCGTCAGAAGCGGGCAGTCCTCCCGGGGGAACTGATCGAAAACGCGGGCAACGTTCAAACCTTCCACAACCATATCGACTTGGGCGAGCGCCTTTTCAGGAGATAATCCCTGTCCGAGCCAACGCCCGTAGCGGAAATTACGGCTGTGCACGCTCAGAGCCGTTGCCAGCAAATCCCCCAAAGCACCGTAGCTGAACACCTCTTCGGCGCTTGCTCCCACAAACCGTCGCGCCTCTTCCAGTGCGTCCGTTAAGAAACACGCTCTGAAATTGTCTCCGAGCGCCAGCCCCTCGGCAATGCCGGCAGCAATGGCAATGAGATTTTTCACGGCGCCGAACCGCTCGAGCGACTGAACGTCGTCCTGCTCGGCAAAGCGGGCACGCGCCTTGGCAAAGATTCTGCGCATGACGCTTCGTGCGCGAGGACTTCCGGCAAGACAAATGCCGAAAGGCAGATTGTTGGCCACTTCTTCAGCGTGCGATCCGCCGCTTAAGACGCACACATCGGCCTTGGGCAGTTCCTCAGCAACCACCTGCGAAAGCGTCTTGGCTGTGCCTTCCTCAAGCCCCTTGGCAGCAATGCAGACAACAGTGCCATCGGTCAGAAGCGGCGCAATGCGAGCCGCCGCAGAACGCACGTAGCGAGAAGCCACGACCAAAATGACGGCCGAGGCGCTTTTAAGCTCCTCACCGATGCCGTCCTTTACATCAACGCGTCCGTCGAGAATAAACCCCGGCAATTTCGGGTGTCTGCGGTCTTCGCGCAGCACCTGCACGTTTTTACCTGTCCCTGAATAGAGGGACACCTGTGCACAGGGCGCCGCGATGTGTGCAAGCACCGTTCCCCATGTGCCGGCACCGACAACGGCCAAACGAAGATCATCCTCGAGCGGTTTGTTGATTTCAGACATAACGAAAACAGTAGTGGCGTTTGTTCGTGCTGCAATTATGCGCGAGCACACAGGCACTGTCAGTCGACTTCCGTTTGACGATCTGCAGCAGCCGAACGGAAAACCTTGAGCGAAAGCAGGACGCCCGCCAAAAGCAAAACCATACCCGCCGTCATATTCCATGCCGGCCACGACAGCCGCAGCATGTGCGCATAGAGCACCGCAAAGATCGTTTCAAAAACGATCATCTGCCCGCCCAACGCCGTCGGCAGCCTTTGACTCATGGCATTCCAAAAGACAATGCCGAGCCACGAACCCATGATGCCCGTGACGGCCATCACAGTTACAAACCACACGGGGTCGGCCCCCAAAAGCGGCGTTCCCGCCGGCTCGAGTCCCCAGAAAAAGAGGTACATCACGACCGCAAAGGGAAAAGTTGCAATCCCTTGCGCCGTCGACCATGCCCGAGGCGAGCGCTCGGGATGCTCCAAAAGCCAATCGGCGTTTTGAATCGGGTACCAGGTCCAGAGCAGCAGCGCGGCAACGGCCATCGCTACGCCGTACCAAAACTTGGCGCCGCCGTCGGCCGAAGCCTTCACGATCATCTCGAACTCGGTCATGCTCGCAAGAGCAAAGCCGAAAACAATCAGCACCAGTCCGGGAATCAGGCGGGACCACGCAAGCGCCCTGCCCTTCTTTTTGTCGCGGATGTTGGAGACCGCCGCCACTAACACGGGCACAGCCGACATCGCCATTCCGGAGACGGGGACGCCCGCGTTTTGAATGGCTTCGATGAGGCACCAGTAGTAGACGATATTGCCGATGACGCCGAGTTTGGAGACGATGAACCAGTCTTTTATCGTGTAATGAACAAACTCGCGCCGCTCCATCCAAGCAAGCGGCAAGGCCACAAGTCCGAAGCTCACGAAACGGCCTGCAGCCATCAGCTCGGGAGGATATCCGGGCAACAAGTCCGGCACCAGGTACACGAAGCCCCAGATCATGCAAGCCAGAACGCCGTAGAGAAAACCGAGTGCCATGGAAGATGTCGAAATAAAATCAAAACCTCGTGCATTATGCCTGTGCGCGAACATTCGAGGCGGTGCTTCCGTCGATTTTGACTTTTTCTCAAAGCGTCTGCGCACAACGCCGTAGCGGTCGCAGCTTGCGAGCGCGGTACAATCGAGAAGTTGAGTCTTTGAAGGTGCCTCGCGCATGCCTGCGGCCGCACCGTTGGTTTTTAATAAGGAAGTCTTCCGATGTCCAATACGCTTACCGAGTGGTTCCGTCACGTCCCCGAAGAAAAGTGGCTGCGCGATCCGGCCGCAAGCCGCGCCGATGCACAGGCCATTTGGGAAAAGCTCGAGCTCAAGCCCGGCGTTCGCGTTTTTGAATGTCCCTGCGGCAAGGCCGATCTGAGCTTTCCGTTGGCACGCTTAGGCGCCACTGTGCGCGGAATCGACTTCAACGCGCATTTTGTAAGCGCCGCCAAGAATAAGTTCTCCCGCGCGGGGCTTGCGGGCGAATTCAAAACCGACGACATGCGCACCGCGCAATTCCCTGAGGAAATGAACCTCATCATCAACTGGGCCAGCTCCTTCGGGTACTTCTCCGACAGCGCCAATGCCGATTTGCTGCAGCGCTTTGCAAAGAGCCTTGTCGAAGGCGGACGGCTTCTCATCGAAGTCGCCAATCCCTCGCGCGTGCTTGCGGGCGAAGCCACCCGCATCATCGCCTCGGGCGAACAGGTTTGCGAAACGTGGGACGCCGAAACAAAGCGCGCCACGGTGATCTTCCCGGCCACTCAGTTCCGCGGTCCGGTCTCGGCAAGCGTGCGCGTGTACACCTGCGACGAATACCGCACGATGCTTACGGCTGCCGGCTTTACTCACATCGAATTCTTCGGCCAGGGATTCAAGGAATTCTCGCCCGAGAGCACGCGTCTGATCGTGCTCGCACAGCGTTAATTCGCGCTTACAAAAATTTGACGCTCTGCGACGCTTTTTTGCCTCACAGAGACTAAAGTAGACGCAAGGGATGCCGCTTTTCAAACGGCATCAGCCTTGCGTTTCTTTTAGGAAGATAGATATGGCCGGATCCAAAATCCTCAAGCCTGTCGCAGGCGTCGTCATTCTTGTGGGTCTTTATGCTGCAGCGGGCTACGTCGGAGTACCCGCAGGTGTTCGCTGGGCCGTCTCGAACGTCTTGCCGGACGCACTCGGCGGGCGCACTGCAAGTGTCGGAGACGTTTCCTTTAATCCCTGGAGCTGGACTCTCGAGATCAACGATCTGGCGGTGAAGTCCGCCAATGCCCCCGACAACAACCTTTTGAGCCTCAAGCACCTGACGGCCGATTTGAGCGGCAGCACGCTCACGGAAATGGCGCCGATCGTTGAAGCCGTCACGGTCGACGGCTTTGCGATGCATCTGACGGCCAACGAAGCCAACAACAAGGAAGCCGAAACCGCGGTTGAAAAAACCACGGCTTCCGACTCCACTTCTTCGGGACTGCCGGCCTTTTCGCTTGCCAATGTGCGCGTAACGAACAGCAGCTTGAGACTAACGAACGCCCAAAACGGTGCCGACGTCAAGATCACCGACATTGACTTTGCGCTGCCGATCCTCTCCACCCTTCCCTCTTCGGCCAAAGCTTCCGTCAATCCGAAGCTCTCGCTTAAGGTCGACGGCACGCCGATCAACGCCGAAGGCGTGCTCAAGGGCGAAACGGCGACGATGGCCGTCAAAATCGACAAGCTTAACGTGGCAAAGATTCTGAGGGCCGCACCCGTGACGCTGCCCGTGCTTGTGGAAAAGGCAACGGCTTCGTGCAACCTCAATGTGTCGTTTGACATGCCCCAATCCGGCGTCTCGGGCATCAAGGTTAGCGGTACCGCTTCGGTTGCGGATGTCGATGTGCGCCAGTCGAGCAAGCAGCCCTTTGTGAGCGTCAAATCCGCCGCAATCGACATCAAAGACGTGGACGTTTCGGCGCAAAAGGCCGACATCACGAGCGTGAAGATCGTGCAGCCTTCGATCAAAGCCGCCATTGCGTCTCAATCCAAGGCTGACGCCAAAAAGACGCCGACAAGTTCTCAGACGGCTTCTGCGTCCACAAGCGGCAGCTGGAAGTGGTCGGTTGGATCCGCTCAGATCAGCAACGGTTCGGTTCAAGTTACCGACACGAGCCTAAAGCCCGCCGCAACACTTTCCGTTACGTCAATCAATTTGGACGCCAAGGGCTTTGCTTCCGACAAAGGCAAGACCGGTACATACACGGCCAGCGCCAACGTTGCACAAGGCAAGCTTTCGTCCTCGGGCAAGCTCTCGATCCTGCCGCTAGCCGTCAACGCCACCACGAACGTAAAGAGTCTGCACTTTGCGACCTTCAACCCCTGGATTAAACCGCTTGCCGGCGCTCAGCTCACCAAAGGCACGGCAGATGTCACGGGCAAGGTGGATCTGAAGTCCGACAAGGCGCTGTCGCTTAAGTGGGCGGGCGACCTTGCCGTGACGGATCTTGAAGCCAAGGACGCCAAGGGCAAGACGCTGATGACTTGGACCAAGGCAACGGCAACCGGCGTTGATGTCAAGAGCATCGAACCGGTGCATATTGCTCTTAAGAACCTCACCGTGAAGGAACCCGCGAAGAAAGCCACGCAGACCGTGAGCAAGGCGGCCGGCCTCTTCGGTGCCATCGCGGCGCTTACAGGGCACGACAACACCGCACGCCGCGCTCAGAAGGCTGCGGAAGTCGTCTCGTCCGACATTTCGATTTCCAACGTCGAATACAAGAACGGCAAGTTCGTGCTAACCGAAAAGACCAAGAACGCCCTCTCGGCGATTGTGATTGAAGCGCTCAACGGCGTGTTCGGCACCGACGGCAGCAGAAAGTAGTTTTCTACATTCCCGTCAATGCTCAAACGGCGCTGCAGAGACTGTCTGCGGTGCCGTTTCCGTTACTGCTTTTCTCGCTTGTAGAACGCTGCAAGTCGTCGCGTCACAAGCATCAAGGCGGCAAGCCACGTCACTGCGGCACACGCCCCGATGATGACTGTCGCGCGAATCCAAGGAAGGTCTGCAGCTTGACGAGCCATCGCAAGTTCCACAGCCGTACGAACCCATTCGAAGCCCGCAAGAATCAAGAGCGCAACGCAAAGCTGAGCGCACCAGGTTCTGCGCACAAACAAAAGGACGGCCGGCACGAGCGGCAGCAGAGCAACTGCAAGCCCAAACCCGTGAAAAAGCAGGTGCGCGCCCAAAAGTACAAAGCACACAACCGGATAAAGAAGCGCCAGACGAATCACGACTGTTTCTCCTGGGAGTCAGACTTATCGGAGGGAACCGGTGCGGGACGAATCGCAGCCTGACGCGCCTTGCCGCGGGGTTTTTCAGGCGGCGTGACGGTAAGCGACTTCCACATATGCTCCAAAGCAAGCAACGGGTGCGAAAGAAGCACGCGCGGCCCCGCATAACGCATCACCTCCGAAATCCGCTTGCGGTACTCGGGCTTGTAGCAGTGCACCTTGCACTTGGCGCAAACGGGTTTGTCTTCCTTGAAGGGGCAGCAGGCAAGACGTTTCATCGCGTAGTCAGCCAACTCTTGACACTCGGTACATAAAACATCGCCTTGCGAAGCGTGATGTGCACGGCAATAGATGCGGATCATGGCCAGCACGGTGTCGGCTTCGCGCTTGAGCGGTCCCGCCTCAAGGCGCTTGAAACGATCGTCGTTTTGTTGTGAACGTTGCTGCATGGATGTTCTTGACAAAGAAATTTAGGGTTCGCGCAATCTATCCTGCGCTCCTTAAGTAAGTCTTGTTTGCCGTATTTCGGGCCTTTTCAGGGGAATTGGCCTAGGCAATTGGCCTGCCGGGAGCACTCAAAATTGAGATGAAATTCGTCTCGAAACGTCATTCGATAGTAAGTTCCCCATCGCTCAACCACGAGACATAAAAAAAGCGGCCGAAGCCGCTAGGGAGATCTATTTCGAGGATCTTGCCTTGTAATTCCAAGGCAGCCACGGCTCCATGTCGAAGCCTTCTTCTGAGCCCTCGTTAAAGGCCATCAACTTGCTGTCCAACGAGCGGCCGTTCACGTTCACTTCGTGCGTCAGCGTATTGTCAGCGCGGTGCAGGTAGTAGGCTTTCGAGTACTCCGTCAGCCACTCAATCACGTTGTCGATGCCGTTGGCCTTGCCCGTTTCCGTCAGGCTCATCAGGGTGCACAAGCTCTCGGTGTATTCCACCGATTGCTTGTGGTCGCACGCTTTTCGCAATACTGCAACCGCACGGATGCTCGATTCCACGGCATTCGTGTCCAGAGGTATTTTCCCGTCATCAAGGAACAGACGGAAATTCTCCCGGTGGTTCATGTAGTACGTCACGGCTTTGCTCAATTGGTCATTGCGAGATCCTTTGACGTACTTGCCGCCCTGTATCTTGGCGTACCTCTCCGAGAGCGTCTGCATCACCGAATCGATGTTTTGCCTCAGCGCCTGCGCATGCTGTCTTCGGTTTTGCAACACCGCTTCAAAATACTCATCGTCGTTCCGGTAGTCCTTCCGCTTGATCATCTGCTCGTATCCGTAGATCTTCGAGATACCCTTGATCACACAGCAGATGTGGTAGATCGATTCGTCATTCTTGATTTCTTTGGTCACTCGTTCAATTGCCTGCTCCGGCGTTTGACATTTGAGCGATTTGACCAGACTGTCGATGTTGACGGCATCAAGCAGCTCCCGCTTCAGGTGCACCAGACAGCACTGGTGCTTAATCTTGGCTTGCTCGCAGTAGCTGTCGTAAGCGGCGTATGCGTCTGTCACCAACACCTCGGGCCGATACGCCTTGAGGTTGGCGTGGATGGCTGCGTTACCACGGCCGCCGAGATGACTAAAGACGACGCAGCGCTTGTTTTCGTAGCTTGCCGAGCACACAGCGGCCAGATAGTCCGTCTGGCGCGTATGTTCTGCGGGCTCGCAAGAGCCCTTGCCTTGGCTTTGCAAAACTTTGATTGTTGTTTCGTCTGCCAGAAGCGCATGCTGCTGGTTCATTGTTTCAACAAGCGCTTCCCGCATCGGCTTGAATGTGTCCAGGCAAAGGTGATGGATGTTGCGTCCCAGAGTCTCATTACCCAGCTTGGCATCTTTTCCAAAGAGTATCTTCTGCACCTTGTTAAGAGGGATGCCATTGGCATTCATCACGGCAGCCGCAATGGCGCTCGACTGTCCCATCGTGGAAGTCGGCGTTACCGGCACGTCGCCGTCAAGGTAAACGAGATGCACTCGGCCGCAGTGTCGGCAACGTGCTTGTTGATAGCGTGATCCGACAGTGTCGATCGCTTTGTGCAGAAGCTCTTGCGCTGTGCGCAATGCCGATTGCGAAACTGCACCAAAGACAAAATCGGCATGCCCGCAGCCGCATTGCAGTTGCGGTTCGGCCGTTTCATCTTCATTGGCCTCAAACGGTAAGGATTGCCGTCCTGCCGAATCCTTTGCAACGATTTGCTCACGCGCCGGATCCGGATAGTTGATCAAAGCGGCGGCGCTTTGCAAGGCAATGTCGTCGGAGTGCTCCGCGGCTCGGCATACGGCTTGTCCGGCAACGGTCAGCGTGCTGCCCAGCTGCTCGGCGCGTTTCTGTAAACCGCGCTCCAACGGTTTGAAGGTGTTGACCCGCTCAAGTCCGACTTTGATTGAATCAACCATATCCGGATACTTCAGCAGCTCGGATCCCTTCTTGAACAAGCGCCTGAAAAACTTTTCCCTGCTTAAGTCCAATGCCGCCTTATCAAGGCTGGCAGTGATTCTCTCCCAGAGTTCCTTTTGGAACTGGGCATCCATCGGGTACTTGCTCTGCAGTATCACCAGGCTCTCGACGATGACATCCAGGAAAGACCGGGAGGTAGCATGCAGGTTGAGAACTTGGGATTGCAGAGCGTCGGCTCTTGTTTGCTCCTTCTTCATTTCCCGCTGCATTTGCTCAAGTTTGGCTTCGAGTTCTTGAATTTTCTTTTGTTCGGGAGTCATGAATAAAGGCAATGTCGGGTGTTGTTTTAGTGCTTGAATTATATCGTGGATGCGTAATAAACTCTTTTAAAATCAACGTATTAGAATCAATTCTACCGGGGTAAATTCGCACGCTGTTTGAAGCGGATTTTAGGGGTACGACCCGCCTCGTCAAACAAAAAAAGAGGCCTCTGAAGCCTCTTAAAACGCCTTGGCAAGCAAGAATTTTTTTTTTTGGGGGGGTTCTCGCAATCGAAATTTACAGTCAAATCAACAACTTAAATGTTGTTTGACTTCGGTCAAACCCCTTGAAAATAATCCGTTCTGACGCCTTGGATTATTCCGCCGTCAAGATATTTCAGCAGCAACTCCCCCGTCAGCTTCATCTCTTCGCCGGCGTCTATACGAGCCAGGATCTGCTGAAAACGTCCTTGGTCAAGTTTGCGGGTCAACACGAAACTGCCCTTGTTGTCGGCCCAGATCATCTTGGCGATGGTTCTGTTTCTGGAGACAAAAACTACGCAGTCTCTACACTGGCTGACGTCGATGCCGACACAACGTAAAGCCAGGGCACTGAGCGCAGGAAAGCCGTAGCGCATATCGGCAGGTGAAAAGACCAGACTGAAGCGGTAGCCCTTGAAAGTGAGGCTCATCTCGACTACCCCATGCAGCTCAAGACTTTAAGCGCAAAGAGCTCGGCGTTTTTGGACTCGAACTCCACCGAGCGGCCGTCGGGCAAGTGCATCACAACGCGGCGCAGACGCTTTGTGCTTACACGTTCGGCAGCCAATTCACCGACCATAGCTTGGATCTTTTGCTCGTCAAGACGAAAAACCTTAACCGGTTCGGTTAGGTCTAACTCAACAGGCTTGCGTTCGGCTTCGGGATTGGATGGAGCGGGAGGAACGTAATTCGCTCCGCGGCGATCGCGGATGCTGCGGAAACGGGTACGGACGGTGTCTTCGCTTGGCATTCCGGTTTCGCGGATGAACGGTTCAAATTGTTCGCTGTACTGAAACCGGCGCCGCGGTAGGCCGGATCGTTTCCAGGCATCGTACGCACCTTCCCAGTCAATGGCATATGCGGTCATTGGAGCACCTCTCAGTGTTGTTATCGAGTGATGCTCATTTGACCATGGGTCATTCCGCGTTATTGAGCAATAGGGAACTTACAGGGAACTTACTTCAAAAATCCGACTTCAACAGCAAGTGTTGTAATTTATCCTAGGGTTAACCCCCCCCCGAAAGCATCTTCTTTCAAGGTTTTCTTGTCAGCCAAAAACACTGAGTGCGATGATCGTCCCGTCCTGCAAGGACTCCGCCGGTTTGAGTTGCGTCTTCGCAAGAGTCCGCATCCTCATGTTCCGACCGGCGGTTTTTGCAAAAACTCAACTCTTGCAAGTCTTTTAGAGACTAGGAGATAAATCATGAAAAAGACTTTGGCCGCTGTCGCCGTTCTCGGCGCTTTTGCCGGTTCTGCTCTCGCTGCTGATGTTCAGCTGTATGGCTTGATTGATACGGGTGTCCGCTATTTGCACAGTGATCTGGACGTAGACAGTACTACATACGATGCCACGGACAAGTTCAGCATGGAATCTGGCATGCAGTCTGGTTCCCGCTTCGGCTTCAAGGGAACGGAAGATCTCGGTAACGGCTTGACGGTTGGCTTCATCCTCGAAAACCAGTTCGACGCCGATACGGGTGACTTGAAGGATGATCTGATGTTCCGCCGTGAAGCTACCCTCTTCCTGCAGGGTGGTTTCGGTAAGCTTGCTATGGGCCGCATGGGTTCCATCAACGGTGGCACGAGCTCCTGGGGCAAGCAGGGCGTTCTCTCTGCATTCGGTACCTCTTGGGGTAGTTATGCTGCTCAGGCTGACACCGTTTTTGGTGCCGGCGGCTTGTGGGATAACATGGTCGCCTACGAAACTCCGAGCTTTGCAGGCTTCAAGGTGTTTGCTCAGTACGGCATGGGTAACTCCATCACGGGTAACAACAGTGTTGAAAACGAATCCAACTCCGATCGTTACTACGCTCTCGGTGCTTCGTATGCCAATGGTCCTCTGAATCTGTACTTCGCCGTTGACTCCGTCAACTACGCTACGGCTGGCTCTGTGATTAAGCAGGGTAATGACATTGACGATGCATGGACTGTTCGCCTCGGCGGCAACTATGACTTCGAAGTCGTGAAGATCTTTGCTGGTGCTGCATATTTTGACGAAGCCAAGCTTTCGACTTTCTCTGGTGCAGCCACCGATTTGGCCAACTTCTATGAGAAGGATTCTGCAAAATCTATCAAGATTAAGGGGTGGAGTCTCGGTGTTTCCGCTGCTATCCCTGTTGCCGGCGGCAATGTTCTTGTCGGTGCATCCTACATGGATGCAGAATCTGCCGACAGCATGGATAAACTCTCTGCAGGCGAATATGCCAACATTGACATGAGCCGTTGGATTGTTTCTGCTGGTTACGACTACCCGCTTTCCAAGCGCACCGATGTTTACGGTGTTGTAACGTACAATCAGGATAGCATGGACTACAACGAAGCCGGTGTTGCCGATGAGGATCCGACCGTCTTCGGCGTGATGATCGGCCTGCGCCACAAGTTCTAATCTGACAATCTCATCCTGAGATTTACTGATTAGTTCAACCCGCTTCGGTTTCGACTGAAGCGGGTTTTTCACACCCTTTGTTCTGGGCCTTTGTCCCGTTAAAACGCCCGCTACACGGGCATATAATCGCAATAGGGGGTTTTGCTTCCCCTTTCCTTCCAACCTTCTCCACGGTCTACACACCATGCTTCAGTCGTGCTGGATGCTTGTGGCTGCGATGCTCTTTGCAACCATGAGTTCGCTTGTCAAGATGTCTGCCGCAGGCGCCGGTACGTTCGAGATCGTGTTTTACCGTTCTCTCATCGGTTTGATCTTCGTTGCGGCCGTCATGGCGCTACAGGGTCAGACGCCGCATACCAAGTATCTCTTCGGACACATCAAGCGCTCGGTCTTGGGTACCCTCTCGTTTACGATCTGGTTCTTCACGATGGGGCATCTGCCGTTGGGCACTGCCGTCACACTCAACTACACGGCGCCGCTCTTTATTGCCGCCACCTTTGTGGTCACCGCTTTGATGCACCATCAAAAGGCGCCCTGGTCGCTTGCTGCGGCCATTACAGTTGGTTTTGTCGGGGTGTGCCTCATCCTGCAGCCTTCCGTCAATTCCGACGAACTTCCCTACGCGTTGATGGGACTGTTTGCGGGCGCAATGGGCCCCTTCATCTTCTTTCAGATTGCCCAGCTCGGACGCCTGCGCGAACCGGCGTTGCGCATCGTGTTTTACTTCTCCCTCGTGGGCACGATTTGGGGTTTGGCCGGCTGTCTTATTTTGGAAGGCGGCCTTAAAGCGCACGACTCGGGTGTGTGGATCGGGCTACTGGGCGTCGGCATCTCCGCCGTGCTCGCGCAAGTTGCGATGACGCGCGCCTACGCCTACGGCAACATGATGCTCACGGCGTGCTTCCAGTTTGCAGTGATTCCGTTTGCCGAAATCATCAGCGTGATCTTCTTTAAAGAAGCCCTGCCGCCGGTGGCGCTGATCGGCATGCTGCTCATTCTGGTTTCGGGCTGCACGGCAAGCGTCATCACCAAGCGCCAGCGTCACCCGACTTCGAAATAACGCTCAATCGAGTAGGTGGTAGGTGATTAGTTCACCTACCGACCTCTCACACCACCGCCC
>USBS01000032.1 GCA_900552915.1 uncultured Sutterella sp.
TTCTCACGGTCGGCGGACGCCATGCGCGTGCTGAATTTGATATCTTTTTTCATAATCAATGACCTTTCTGAAATGATTTCTCTCGTCCCCTCGGAGAGCTGGGGGTTCCTCAAAGGGGGACTGGTCCCCCTTTGAAGACGCGCTCGCCGCGAAGCGGCCTCATTTTCCGCAGAAAATGTAGCGCGTCGTTGGGGGTTTAGTTCAGCTGGTAGAACACTTGCTTTGCAAGCAAGGGGTCACCGGTTCGAGTCCGGTAACCTCCACCAAGAATAGATTGAAGTGTTTGGGCAAGCGTCCGAGCATTTCAATCTGGTCTTGAAAAGGATCAGAGGTCTGCACCTTGAAAACTGAACAGTGAATGCAAGCAAGAAATTGCGAGCAAGCAACAGAGAGGTAACAAAGTAAACTTTTGTGGACTTTTTAAAAGGGTAACACAAAACTACAATGAACCGAATCTGAAGCCTGCATAATTCTTGATGAGAACCAGTTGCAGATCTGCAAAGATCTGCGTTTGATGAGTTCCGGTCCTCACGCCGGCTGGATGGAAATTAATCTGCCCGCTCTTTCGCCCGGAAGCTCCATCATGCCTGGCAAGATCAATCCGACGGTGCCCGAAATGGTGATTCAGATCGCGCACCAGATCTGCGGCAACGACCTGGCTATCACCATGGCCGTGGACGAAGGCGAACTCGACCTCAACGTGTGGGATGCCACCTTCTACAAGTGCCTCTTTGAAAATCTGCAGCTCTTGGGTTCCGAAATCGGCATTCTGCGCGAACACTGTGTCAAAGGCATTACGGCCAATTTCGTCCGTTGCCGTATGGAAGCCGAGGAATCGATTGCGCTTTCGACGGTTGTGGCGGCTGTCTTCGGTTACCCCGAAGGCGTGCGCGTTGCTCACTACTGCGAAGAGCACGGCTGTGCCGTGAAGCAGGCCGTTGTTGAGAGGGGACTGTTGACGTACGAGCAGGCCGAAGTTTTGGTCGACCCGATGCTCATGGCGCAGCCTGAGAAGATGGCACCGATCGTGGCTCGCTACAAGAAAGAATTAGGCTTGCTTGCCTAAACTTTTGAGTTAGACATCCAACATAGGATGTTTATTGAAACAGCCGCAGCTTCTCGAACGCTCTGTCCGGATGTTGCGGCTGTTGCCTTTCACCCACTCAAACCAAGTCAATCATTGCTTCGCGTCCTCCTTCTGCGAGCTCTCCGCGAACACGGTTTCAAATTCCGTGAAGAGAGCGATCATGTCATTCTTCTCAAGCTTTGCCTTAACCGCTCGGTCGTATATGAACGCCGGAGTTAGAAGCGTTCTGCCTGTCTTTAAGCGCAGCCAGATGGTGTAAACGACAAACACGGTCACATCATCAATACCAAGAAACTCTGCAATCTCGGCCAAATGTGCACGTAAATTTGCATCGATCGCATCGGACAGATAGACCTTTTCGGCGCGCTTATAGAGCAATGCAGGCAATTCGTATCGCCGCGGAAGACAACAGTTCAGAATATCCACGCCGGGTCTATGGAATCCTCCGACGTGCTGTTCTTCGGAATTTGCTTTCTCATCCGACCAGTCGGCGGGCGCTGTGAGTTTGAAACTCTCGCCCAACACTGCCTTCTCGCGTCCCCGGAGGATTTCAGGAACACCGCTGAGCCACGAAGACGATTTCGACTTGTCAGCTCCGATCCAGATGTCAGGAAGGATACTGGGCGAGATTTGATAAGCCGCCTGCATCTGCGGAATCTGCTGCAGCACCGGCATGCGAAGACTCTTTTGGTCGGCTTCCCGCTCGTTGACCAACACAAAACTCGTGTGTTCACTCAAAAGCTCATACTCCTCGGCAAACTTCTGAGCATCGTCGACATTGCCGCTTTTGAGTTCCCGATTGGCGGCGATTTTAAGAAGCCCCGCGTCTTCGACGAGCTTCCAGGCAGCTCCTTGCACCGAATAATTCGTTCGTCCGTCGGTGAGTTCAAGTGCTGCAATTTCTCCGGGCAGTCTCGCGAACTTGAAGTACAGGGCGAGTGTTTCACCCGCAAACACCGTGGCGATCGGGTCGGTGCGGCATAGATTGAAGCGCGGCGTGAGCGAGCGCACGGAAAGCGAGGCAGCACGCATACGCTGCACCATGCGGCGCACAGCTTGCGTCATGTCTTCGCTCGGCAGCACCCGTTCGACAAAACCGTTCGTAACAGCCGCAAGCGTACGACAGAATTCGCCGTTGGCGGCGTGCCCGATCGCCAATATGAAGACGCGCTGACCTTGTTTGTGCAGCGCCTCCACGCACGATTCCGTCTGCCAGGTTTCGCCGTCGGTTAGAAGCAATATGTCGCTCTTGCCGAGTTCTCCTTTTCCCGCCGTCTGCAATGCCGCAAGGATTTCCGTGCCGCCGAGATCGGCTTCGATTTTGGCTACGGTCGACTCATAATCCCGCCGCAGGAAAGCGCGTGTGCAACTGCGAAGTCTGTTGAAAACCGGCTGAGGTTCGCTTCCGAAAAGCGTGAGCGCCAGACGATCGCTTTCGCTCAACACGTCGGGTAAGGCAAGCAGAGCTCTCCTCGCCTCTTCTATCGCCGCGCCCGTCATCGACCCCGAACAGTCCACAACAATGGAAAGCTTGAGCGACTTTGCCGGTACCTCATGCGAAAGCTCACCAAGCTTCGGGATCGGAACCAAGGCAATCCCTCGATAGCCATGGTGATCGGCAATCAAGTACGCATCCGTGAAAGGTTCGGTACCGCTTGCCGTCACCGTCAGATCTCGGTCGGCAAAGCCTGAGTGAATGTCCACGACCGCTCGATCGGACTCGAATCGGCACTCGGGCGAAAATCCCGGAGCTGCAAATGCCGCGTTGCGATACTGCTCGCCGATGAACTCGAAATGAGCCGAAATCGGATATTCGGCAAAAATGGATGTCTCGACCTTTTGATGCGGCAGAAGTTTTCCCTGACTGCCGTCCTTGGAATATCGTGCGCCGATCACGGTCGGGATGGTTACGCGCACTGTGCCGTCGACCTGCTGCAGCATCCACTCGCACACAATCGTCAGCACCACCTTTTCCTTGGGCTTGATCGAGCCGATGCTTGCCGTACAGATGCCGTTGTCGGCGTATTCGAGAAGCGCCGGCATGTCGCCCGACTCCACCGCCTTCTCATACTTTTCTTCAGCTTGCTCTTGAGTGCGGATCACCGCTTCGAGCTTTTTGTCCTCGGTTTCGAGCGCAAAGCGCGTCACCACCGCATCAAACGGAAGCGCAAATGTGTAGACCGCCTCAATCGTGCGGCGCGACGTATTGACGTACTCCTGCGTCGACGTCATTCGACAGTGCAGATGATCGATGCGGCAATCCCATTTCAGTCGCTTGAGACTAACTTCTCCGTCGGCGCTGTGCAGACCTTCCCATATGAGCATGGCGGATATCCTCGGCTGTAGTGACTAACACACATGAACCGGATCAGGCGTCTTCCTTTTCCGTTTCGTTCTCGGAAACAACCGCCGCGATGCGCTGCAGAAGCGCTCGGATTTGTTCGTGCGTAAGCTCTGCCGCCATCGGGTCGACCGTGAGCTCCACCCCCGGCGCAATCGTCATGTGTACGCAGGTGCGCGAAGTGCCGGGCTTAGGCAAAGCTGTTGGCAATGCGCGTGTGCGGCCGTCGTCGAGCATCAGCCGCCGAATCGCTTCGAGCGTAAAGCCCTCCGAAGCAAGCCTGCGGATGCGCAAGAGCGCCTCCAAATGCGTAGCTCCATAGTGAGCGCCGCGGCGCTCCCCGATCGGTCGCGCCAACAGACCTTGCTGGATGTAGAAGCGAATCGTGCGGCGCGTCAGCCCGGTGATCCGTTCCAAATCGTCGATTTTGTAGCTCGCGTCGGACATGCGGTTGTTTCTCCTATGGCGCCAATATATGACTACATAACTGTCGGATACAACTGTCTTTAATTAAAGCATATTCAATCTGATAATCGCAATATTTCCCTTTCAAATCAATCGTTTTCCTCATTGATTATCTGCCACTTCGCAGCAATGCTCCCAACATTACACCCGCCTGATTCTTGACTTGCATTGCTGTGAATCTTAAATTTCTAACTATCTATCATGTTATTGACGGGTAGAAAAATGATCTTTGCCCAAAAAAACATGCGTCATGACACTGCAGCGGTGTACAACGGGGACATCGTGCACACAGTGCTTGCCTTTGCAAACACCGAAGGCGGCACGCTTTATGTTGGAGTAGACGAGGATGGAACCGTCCTCGGACTCGACAAAGCGCAGGCTGTCGCAAACCGCATCCGTGAGGATGTACAAAAGAGCATCTGTCCCGATCTCTCTGCCTTTGTTGGCTGTTCGGTGATTGAACTCGACGAGCGCCCTATCGTGCAAGTGCGAGTCGAGCGCGGCACGCGCCGCCCCTACTTTCTCTCAAGCCTCGGACTTTGCTCTCCTGGCGTGTTGGTGCGCTCGGGCTCCGCGAATGTTCCGGCCGGCGAACAGGAAATCCGACGAATGTTGATCGAATCCGGCGGCCCCGATGTTGAGTGCCGCGTGTCGTTCGAGCAGAACCTGACATTTCATGAAGCCGCTGCTTTCTTTGCCGAGAAAGGCCTCTCTTTCGATCCGCCGCAAATGAAGGCACTCAAAGTCATCAACAGCGACGGTCTCTACACGGTTCTCGGTCGACTTATTTCGGATCAGTGCGAGCACACGATCAAAATCGCCGTCTTCGAAGGCTCGGAAAAATCGTTGATTCTCGAGCGAACTGAGTTCAGCGGCTCTTTGCTCAAGCAGTTACAAGACGCGAGCGTTTATCTGAACGCCAAAAACCTCCTTCGATCAGGCCCTGACGAGCCTGAGTGTGAAGATCTCAGAGACTATCCGCCGTCGGCTGTGCAAGAAGGACTAACCAATGCTCTGGTACACCGCGACTATGACGTCAACGGTTCCATCTTGGTGAATTTATTGAGCAATAGGCTCGAGTTCGTAAGTCCCGGAGGTATAACTTCCGGTCTCACAACGGAGGACGTACGCTTTGGCGTTCCGGCAATGCGTAACCCGGGACTTGCGGCAATTTTTGAGAAGCTCGAGCTTGCAGTCGGCTTCGGTACGGGTTTATCTGCCATAGTAGGCAGTTACAAGAAATCGGGACTCGCGCCCGAAATTTCCGCTTCTCCGAACGCATTCAAGCTCACTTTACCGAACCGCAACGAACGCCCGGACAACTTACGCATATCGGAGCGTGCAACGCCACTGCTGCAGATTCCCGAAAAAATCGACGAGCGAGAACAAAAGGTCCTCGATTTTGCAACCAGCCAACCCGTCATTTCCCGACAGGAAGTGCAAAAGCTTCTGGGCACTTCGCAGACAACAACGCTAGTGCTTTTGAAGAAGCTCACCGATGGGAATTTATTGCGTAAGATCGGCGCAACGCGAAATATTCGCTACGAACTGGTGCAGTAGGTTACGCAGTCTCTCGTCAAAAAACCGAGAGACTGCTCAAGATTCGACGACTTAGAACGAATAGACAATTGAAGCGCTGCCGGAAACGCCTTCACGGTCGCCGACGTAGCCCTTGATGCCGATGTTGGCCGACCAGGGGCTCGTTCCGTTCGGACGCACCGTGATGCCGGCCTCGACAATACCGGTGTCGCCTTCGAGCGTCGGAACGTCAAGCGAGGCGCGAGTGCCCGAGGCGATTACGTCGGATTCGGCGTCGCCGTCGGCCACATGCTCGTAAGCGAGACCGAAGCGCCAGCCTGCACTTTCGTTGATCTCACCTGTTAAACGAGCACCGATACGGAACGCATGCGTCATGGTGTCGTCCATGTCGAATGTTTCGCCGTCGGGCGTACCGAGACCGGTCGTATCGCCTTCAAGATACGTGAGCACATAACGCCCATAGACATCAAGGTCCGTCTTTTCGGTCAGGCCGAACACATAGCCCGCCCCGATATGCATTGAGCCGTAGAAACTGTCGGCATCGTACTTGGCGCTCGCATCGGCATAGCGGCCGTCGAATTCCGTCGAGGCCCAACCGAATCGAGCAGAGCCGTCAATGTAGAACGGATTTTCGAAGCTGTAGCGCAGTGCCGCACCGAAGCCGTAGTAGTCGTGATCGCCGTCGCCCTTCGTGCCGGACACGTGGCTTTCGGAACTGGCCCAACCGGCTTCGACAAAGCCCGCAAGCATTAAGCTTCTGACTTTGGTGACGGCGCCGGTAGCAAGCGTTACGCCGTCAACGTCGACATGAGAACCTGTTTCATAGCGGGACGTGCCGCCGTGGATGGCACCGAAGACGGAAACCTTTCCAATCTCTGCGGCATCGACCATAGCGCGCATGCCTTCATCAGCGATGAATTCGGCGCCTTGATTGATGAACGCAACGGAGCCGAGGAAAGATTCGGCAAGCGTCTTCGAGTTGTTGTTCGCTCTCTCTTCACCATAGGCCAGAACAAGGTCGCCCGATGTCAGGTCACCTTTCGTGATCTGGATGCCTTCGGTGAGGGTCAACGTAGTGCTTTCGCCTCCTTCACTGGTCTCGCCGTCGAACTCAATTTCCCAAAGGCGATCGACGAAAGTGCCCGTTTTCTGAAGCGTTGTGCCTTGGCCGACTGAAACCGTGCCGCCGTTCGTGTCGATGAGTTTGTAAGTGCCGTTGGGCTCTGTCGACTCGAGTCCGTCGATCACAACAGTACCTGTAGTGAGGTCAAGCCCGTAACCCTCTTCAGTGAGCGAAAGTACAGCCGCATCGGCATTTTCTTCTCCGATGTGGAATGTAAAGGTTGAGTTGCCTTTGTTCTGGATATACCCGACTGTGTTGACGCCTGTAAATTCGTAATCGCCAGTTACGCTCGAAGTCTGCGCAAGGCGAACGAAGCCCGTGACGGTGGAATTCGTGAGCGAAACCCGTGTTCCCGTGGCTGATATGGCTGTCGTTGTGTCGATGGCGTATACGTTCCCGACAATATTCGCCCCGTCAAGTATGACTCGCGTATTGTTGATGGTCGGGTTCTCTGAGGATTTGAGACTAGAGCCAACAACGGCTGAAACGTTGCCCGTTACTGAGCCTCGGATTTCAACGTAGTTGTTTGACGCGTTCCGGCTTGTTGTTGCGCCGTAGATGCGCCCCTTGACTGATGCATCCTTCTCGATCAGCACATAGTTCCCGTTGGCTTCCGAAATTGAGCTACCGTGTCCGCTTCGGATATTAAAGCCCACGGATGCGCCGGTTTCCACGACAACAAAATTGCCTTCGACTTTAGCGCCCGACCCATTCGCATACCCGCCAAAAAGCGTTCTGCTTGAAGCTTCAGCGACGCTGCCTGCTTTTACGACGATGCTGTTGCCCGTTGCGTTGCCGCTTGTATAGCTGTAGCCGCCGTAGATATTGCCGAACTTGGTTGCGCTGTCGACTTCGGTGCGGTTGTTTTGGATGACGACTCGGTTCTTGTCGACGCTACCGCTTCGGGAGTAGCCCGCGTGCAACGTTTTGCTCGCATAGCTACCATTTACCTGCAATGTATTTCCCGTAGCATTCCCTGAAGCGGTATAGCCTGCGGCGATCGTTGTGGAATTCCCGCCGCTCAAACCGCTACCGTTGATCGTAAGCGTCATGCTTTCGGCCGGTGCATCTGTTGCGTTGGCACTTACGATGCCGGAGAGTGAGCCGACGTTTTCAGTATTGATTTCTGTAAGTTGCTGAGCAGCGCCAGTACCCGAGATCGAGGCGACAGCGACGATCGTAGCGAGGTGAAGAACGTTGAGACGGCGCTTATCTATGAATGCTAAGGTGCCGTTACAAAACAGCGCAGTAGAACGAGAAATAGGGGGGGCGTTCTCATGACATTCCTCCTAGAAAAAATTTGAGGACTTCTTATTTCAGTATATGCGAGAACGACAGACACTTGCCCCTGCTTTTCATTGATTCTTCAGCATTTTTTGGTCCAACCCCAAAAAAGCCGCATTTTTTTCCTTCCCAATCGACCGATTCGCAAAACCTCCACTCATCCAGTCGGTCAAACATCACTTTCGAGTCACCAAACCCCACAGATTTTTCCCATTGCGCAAAAAGCCCGGTGGCGCTACCCATCGGGCTCTCAAGCCGGCTAAGAGTGCAGTGACTTCTTAAATTAGAAGCGGAAGTCGCGTTCACCCTCTTCGATGCGAATCAAACGCTTTTCGCAGGCTGCACGCATCTTCTCGTGGCAGATCTTCGGAATTTCGTTGGCGATCACGCGTTCGCCCGCTTCCTTAGTTGCGGGGCTTGCGTAGTCGCAGAGGTATTCCTTCATCGTCATCACGGCGTTGGCCTGGCAATAGCGGGCAATCGAGCCGTCCTTGGCAAATTCCATGAAGCGGTCGCCCGTGCGGCCGGCACGGTAGCAAGCCGTGCAGAAGCTCGGCAGATAGTGGTTGTCAAGGAGCCAGTGCACCACTTCGTCGAGGCTGCGGCGATCGCTCGTATCGAACTGAGCCGTGTTTTCGATCTTGGTGATGTCCTTGATGGTGTAGCCGCCCACCGAGGTGCGCGAGCCGCCCGAAATCTGAGAGATGCCGAGCTTCAAGGCTTCCGTGCGGATGCGTTCGCTTTCGCGGGTGGACATGATCATGCCGGTGTACGGAACCGACAAGCGGATCAAAGCCACCACCTTGAGGAACACGTCGTCGGGGACGGCATTCGTAAACGTCGTCGGATCGATGTCGTCTGCGGGGCAAATGCGCGGCACGGAAATCGTGTGCGGCCCGCAGCCGAACGTCGCTTCCAGATGCTCGGCGTGCATCAGCAGAGCAATCAGGTCGTAGCGGTAAAGGTTCAGACCGAAGAGAACGCCCAAGCCCACGTCGTCGATGCCGGCCTGCATGGCGCGGTCATGCGCTTCGGTGTGGTAGCAGTAGTCGGACTTCGGTCCCTTCGGATGCAGTTCCTCGTAGGTGGGCTTGTGGTACGTTTCCTGGAAGAGCTGATAGGTACCGATCTGAGCGTCGTGGAGCTTTTTGTAGTTTTCCACGGTCGTTGCAGCAATGTTGACGTTGACGCGGCGGATGGCGCCGTTCTTGTGCTTGATCGAGTAGATCGTCTTGATGGCGTCGAGGATGTACTCGATCGGGTTGTACTTCGGATGTTCGCCCGCTTCAAGCAGCAGACGCTTGTGGCCCAAATCCTGCAGCGCGATCACTTCGCGTTCGATTTCCTCCATCGTGAGCTTCTTGCGCACGATGGTCTTGTTCTTGGCGTGATATGGGCAATAGGTGCAGGTATTGACACAGTAGTTGGAGAGGTAAAGCGGCGCAAACAGAACGATGCGCTTGCCGTAGATGTGTTCCTTAACCTTGATTGCGGCGTCGAAGATGCGCTTGGTGACTTCCGGATCGTCGTTGGCAAGGAGCACGGCCGCTTCGCGGTGCGTCAGACCCTTGAAGGTCATCACCTTGGCAAGAAGCTGGTCGATCAGTTCGGCGTTGTTCTTATTTTCTTCGCCGTAGGCGAGAGACGCACGAACTTCTTCGTCGTTGATGAATTCTTCGGCGCGCGAGGAGCGCGGATCATAAGGAATGCTCACGGCTGATTCTCCAGATGCAGCAATCGGGTTTGTTTGTTGCAGCGATTCTTTAATTTGAGTGTGCGACACGCGTTCCCGCCAAAAACTTGGGCCGATCAGTTGCCCGACCGGCCCATTGCTTCTCTTTGAACAGGAGATCCGTCGTCTGCGTCTTTCGCAAGCCGTCTCTTGCTTTATGAAAGACCGGCGTCGTGTCTTTGTTGATGCGCATTGTGAACGATTTGGTATATTTCGTAAAGTGCAAATATTGCAGACTTATGTGCATTTTCTGCACTTTACCTTGCTCACGCCTGTTTTTTCTGGATTTTTTCAGTCATGGAACTCAAATCGAAATCGGTGAGGCTTTTCTGCGCGGTCGTGGAAACGGGCAGTTTGCTGGCTGCCGCCGACAAAATTGCACTTTCCGCATCGGCCGCAAGCCGCGTGATTTCCCAACTCGAAGAGCGTCTCGGCTTTACCCTTTTCGACCGTTCCGGCAAATCGTTGACGGTCACCGAAGAAGGCGCCGATTTTTACCGCGTTGCCATGGAGTCGATGCGTGCCTGGCAACGACTCGAGGAGTACTCACGCGAGCGCGATCGCAAAAAAACGCTGCGTATTGCCGTGTTGGCGCGCCACTGCTCGGACGTGATCATTCCGGCAGTCGCCAACATCATGAAGCGCCACGAAGAGACGCTGCGCGTTACGATGGACGTGCACGCAAGCCGCGACATCCATTACTCCAAATACTCGCATCCGTTCGACGTCGGTTTCGGAACGCTTCTGAGCAGTCACGACGATCTGGAAAAAACGGCGCTCGCACACCTGCCGTTTTGCCTTGCTGCCAGCCGCGAGCATCCGATTGCGCAGCTGGACGCCGTCGGCCCCGACGACTGTCGCGAAGCCGAGTTTGTGATTCTTTCGCGCGATACGCTTGAGCAGGAGCACGCCAGGCGCCTAATGCCTCCCAATGCCCGCATCGCCGCAGAAGTTTCTTCCACGCAGGTGGCCTTACGGTTCGTGAAACGAAATGTCGGCGTTCACTTCACTGATCGGTTGGCCGCCAAAAGCGTTTCAAGCGATTGCCGGCTAATCGATCTCAAGGAACCGCTCACCATCCCCTTTTATGTCTTCTGGCCCAAGTCGGCGGGCAGAATCGATCCGGCCGTCTTCGAGTGCACCCGTGAGATTGCGGGCAGCATCAAAGCCGCCGGCATCGAACTCACCCCCGAAGGCGAAGCGTTTTTGCGAGAGCGCCTATAGTCGTGGAGAAAAAAAGCAGCGCCGATTCTGAACTCCGGCACTGCCTTTTAGTTTGGAATTGAATTTGTCAGCCGCAGGCTTACTTCTTCAAACCGGCCTTGGCGAGGTCACCCGAAAGAATCCAGGTGACGTTTTCGGGCTCAACCATGCGGCGCAGCGCAGCGTTCACCGAGTCGACCGTCACGGCGGCGATCGCCTCTTCGAACTGCTTGCTGAAGGCAAAGGTCTTGCCCGCTTCCATGAACTGCAGCCAGCTCTGGGCAAGGTAGTCATCCTGCGCACGATTGACGGCGCGGGAGTCCAGAATGCCCTTGATGGCTTCCTTGACTTCGGTCTCGGTAAAGCCGTCCTTCACGGCACGCAGGATTTCCTCCTTGGCGCAATCTTCGGCCTTGGTGAGATTCTGCGGCGCCACAATGGCAGACATCGTCCAGCTGGCACGGTTGCCGAACTGCGGCAGCTTCACGTGCGAGCCCACACCGTAAGAAAGACCTTCCTTCTGGCGCAGACGATCGACGAGGCGGTTCGAAAGTCCCGTGCCGCCGCCCATGATCCAGTCGGCCACCACGATTGATGCGGCATCCTTATCGTCGACATTAGCCGGGAAGTCGACGCGCGCCACGATCACCGCGTTTTCCTTGCTCGGTGCGTCAATGACGATGCGATCGGCCTTTACGGGCTTGAATTCGCTGAAGTAGCGCTCATAGGCATAAGCCTTCTCGACCTTCTTGCCTTCACCGAAAACCTTCTGCAAAGCGGCCTTGACGGCAGCCGGATCGAATTCGCCCACGATCGCTACAGCGCCGTGCTCGGTGCTGAAGGCCTTGCGGTACCAGTCGTAGAGTTCGTCGCGCGAAATCGACTTGAAGGCCTTCACAAGATCGGCATTCTGAGGAGGATTGCGCGGATCGCCCGCCGGATAGGTCTCAAAGTGCTTCTTCAAAGCTTCACGGGCCATGTAGACCGGATCGTCGCTCTTGGCCTGCATCATGGTTGCCATCTGCTTCATGAGCTGGACGGCTTCCTTCGCCGGGAACGTACTCTCTTTAATCAGCTTGCCGTTCAGTTCGATCGTCTCGACAATGTGTTCGGCCGTCGTGGTGTAGCCCAACACATCGCCCTGCACCTTGAGTTCGGTGCGTGCGTCGGCAATCGCCTTGCGATCGAGACCCGCGGCGCCGCGCGAGAGCATCGGTTCGATCAGAACGTTCAAAGCGGCCTTGCCGGTGTTGCTCTGAAGGTTGCCCCACTGCAGGTTCGTAAGAACCGTCACAGTGCGGCCGCGCGTCTTCTTGGAAAGCAGCGCCACTTCGATGCCGCCGATCGAGAAACGTTCGGTGCGTGCATCGATGTTGGATTGGCTTGCGTCAAAGGCTTCGGCCTGATCGCCCTCTTCCTTAAACGTTGCGCGCGCGATCACGTCCTTGACATCGGGTGTGGTCATGTACGGCGCGCGCTTCGGATGATCGTCCGGAATGAACATGCCAATGACGCGGTTGTCGCGCACGAAGTACGTGGCAGCCGCCGTGTTGACGGCGTCCTTCGTCACCTTGGCGGTCGCATCGCGATCGGCAAAGAACAAGCGCCAGTCGCCCAAAGCAATGTAGTCGGACAGATCAACCGCAAAGCCTTCGGGGTCGGAGAGCGCACGGTCGTAGTCGACCGCGGCTTCGGCGAGGCTTGTGGAGACTTCTTCTTCCGTCGCCGGAACCTTGGCAAACGACAATTCGATGGTTTCAACGAGCTTATTCTTCACGGACTCGAGATCGTCGCCCTTTTTGACCATCGCCCCGAACATCACGAAGCCCGGATCGCGCGTGGCCATGGGCCAGCCGAAGACCTGCGTGGCCATGCCGGTTTCAACCAAAGCCTTGTAGAGGCGTCCGCGCGGGGAGTCCGCGAGGATGTCGACGGCCGTTTCCACGGCATTGCTGTCTTCTGCCAGAGCCGAAGGCACACGGTAGCCGACGGCCACAAGCTGCGTTTCGCCCGGACGACGGATTTCGAAGGTGCGGGGACCGTCTGCAACGGGTTCGATCGTCCAGGCCTTTTCAAGCACGCGCTCGGGCCGCTTGATCTTGCCGAAGGTTTCCTCGATCCAGCCCAGAACCTTTTCTTCGTCGAATTTGCCCGAGACCGTCAAAACGGCATTGTCGGGCTGATACCACTTGCGGTAAAAGGCCTGCAGGTTTTCGATCGGCACGTTTTCGATGTCGCTGCGCGCACCGATCGTGCTGCGCCCATAGGCGTGCCAGTCGTAGATCACAGACTGCATGCGCTTTAGCATCACCGAAATAGGCTTGTTTTCGCCCATTTCGTATTCGTTGCGAACCACCGTCATTTCGGTGTCGAGGTCCTTCTTGGCGATGAAGGAATTGGTCATCGCGTCGGCACTCCACCCGAGCGCCCACTTCATGTTGTCGTCGGTCGCGGTAAAGCTTACAAAGTAGTTGGTGCGGTCGAGCCAGGTCGTACCGTTCATGCGAAAGCCGCGGCGCGTGAACTCTTTGGTGGGATCGGGATAGTTTTTGCTGCCCTTGAACATCAGGTGTTCAAGAAGATGCGCCATGCCCGTTTCGCCGTAGTTTTCCATGCGGCTGCCCACAAGATACGTGGTGTTGACGGTCGCCGTGGGCTTGCTTTGATCGGCAAACAACACGATTTGCAGACCGTTTTCGAGTTCATAGCTTTTGATGCCTTCGACCGTGTGCACGGGCTTGAGAGCCGCGGCACCGGCCGACATCGCCGTGACTGCTGCAGAAGTCATAAGTACGTATTTGATTCCTTGATTCATAGAAAAAATCCAATCCGTGCGCCTTGGCGCGACGCAGCGTACTTTTCATAAAAAAACCGTTTGAGCCCGACCTTCGGGCTCGGCGAGGCCAAATCTAAAGCACGCTGTGCGTCAATTCCGCGTGAGTGCGCAACAAAATGTCCGAAAATGTTACGCACGCACACGGCTCTTGTCTACGGGCCTCGACCGCAGTCCCTTTATAATCGCCGCCTATCGACGCCGTAAGCCGGCGTCCTGCAACCGATTCAACACTCAGCGAAAGTCACAATCGTGAAGTTCTTTTTCGACCTCTTTCCCATAATTCTCTTTTTCGGCGCGTTCAAGTTCGGGGAGTCCGATCCGCAGACGGCCGCCGACATTCTCAGTGCGATCACAGGCGGCACCGGCCCCGAGCACGCACCGGTTCTTCTGGCTACGCTCGTGGCGATCGTCGCAAGCTTTATTCAGATTGCCATTGTTTTTGCGCGCGGCAAGAAACCCGAGCCGATGCTTTGGATTTCGCTTGCCGTAATCGTCGTCTTCGGCAGCCTCACGATTTGGCTGCAAAACGAAATGTTCATCAAGTGGAAGCCGAGCATTCTCTACTGGATCTTCGGCGGCATCCTGACGTTTGCGCACTGCACGGGCCGCAACTACATCAAAAAGCTCATGAGCGCGGCCGAAATCGAATTGACAGATGCGCTCTGGAACACGCTGCAGAAAGCCTGGATTGCGTTTTTTGCCATTGTGGGCGTGATTAATCTCGCCGTGGCCTACACCTGCTCGACCGACACCTGGGTCAACTTCAAGCTCTTCGGCCTCATGAGCTTGACACTGATTTTTACAATTGGCATGGGCTTTTGGATCGCCAAGAATTCGCCCTCGATGCGAGAATGACAAGAATTGAGTTTCGTTTTTAAACGGAAGAAGGAAGATAGATTTATGGCACTCAAACACATTGCCGTCGGCTGCGCGGCCGCTCTTGCCGCCGCAAGCGCCCTGGCCGCCACCGCAAGCTTCACTGTCAACGGACAGACCGTGAGCAAGGCTCAGCAGGAAGAGCTCATTCGCGTCTACACCAGCCGCGGTCAGGAACGCACCCCGCAGCTCGAAACGCAGGTGCGCCACCTTCTCACGCGCGACGCGCTGCTGCTGCAGGAAGCCCGCAAGGCAAAGCTTTCCGAGCGCGACGACGTCCGCCGCATGATCGACAACGCCACCAAGAACATTCTGATGAGCACGGTCATCAACGACTGGCTTGCCAAGAACCCGGTGAAGGAAGAAGAAGTCAAGGCACTCTTTGATAAGGAACAGAAGCGCTGGGGCAAGACCGAAGTGTCCGTGCGCCACATTCTTGTGGCCGACCAAAAAACCGCCAACTCGCTTTTGAAGAAGGTGCAAAAGGGTGGCGACTTTGACAAGATTGCGCGCGAAAATTCCAAGGATACGGCTCAGAACCGCGCCATGGGCGGTCTGATCGATTGGACGTCGCCCAACATGTTCGACAAGGAGTTTGCCGAAAGCTTCAAGAACCTCAAGCCCGGCCAGATCGCCAAGAAGCCCATCAAGACGCATCTGGGCTGGCATATCGTCAAGCTCGAAGGCGTGCGCCCGGCTCAGCGCTTTGTGAACTACGCGGCCGAAGCGCAGGGTCTGCGTCAGCTGCTCACCCAGCAGCGCGTGCAGAATTATGTCGATACGCTCATCAAGAACGCCGACATCAAGGACGCTCCCGCTGCCAAGAAACGCGGAAAGTAAGAGCACCTGACGGCTCATTTGCCTACACCGCGCCGATGGATTTCTTTCCGTCGGCGCGTTTTCTTTTGTGTTTAGGCTCCGATCCTCACGCTAGACCGTTTGCGTTTTTGCGTCGTTTTGACGACACGAAATGTTTGGCGCAAACTTGATTCCGCTACAGGATTTTGGGTAAATCCAAATCGCCCTCCTCCGTTCGAACTAGTTCTTCGTCTCGATTTCCATTAAACCGCATCGGCCGTCGGTACTAGTCCCTCGAGTTCAAACTTGTTTCCAAACCAAGCCGTAAGTCGAAAAGTAATCCAGCGGTATGATAAAAAGTACTTTCGGCGTATAGGTTTTCCGAAATTGCCTCGATAGCATCCGAACAAAGCCGCAAAGGGCATATTCATGCATAAGGCACCCTTTGCGGTTTTCGGTCAGATTCAAAACAACTTGTGAATCGCCCCTTCACCGAAAGGAGAAAGCCTATGTTTGAAACGCAATATGAAGCGTTGCGACGCCAGGGCATCAGCCGCAGAAGTTTTCTGCAGTTCTGCTCGCTTACGGCCGCCAGTCTCGGACTCGGAAGCGCCGGCGCTCAGGAAATCGCTCAGGCCATGAAGACCAAACCCCGCACGCCGGTGGTTTGGCTGCACGGTCTCGAATGCACCTGCTGCACGGAAGCCTTCATCCGAAGCTTCAACCCCATCGCCGCCAATATGGTGATGGATCTGATCAGCCTCGACTACGACGACACGATCATGGCTGCCGCGGGTCATCAGGCCGAAAGCGCCCTTGCCGACACGATCGAAAAGTACAAGGGCAACTACATCGTTGCCGTGGAAGGCAACATTCCGCTCGGCAACGACGGCGTGTTCTGCATCCCGGGCGGCGAAACGTTCCTCAATAAGATCAGGCACGTCTGCGCCAACGCCAAGGCCGTCATCGGCTGGGGGTCGTGCGCCGCCTGGGGGTGCGTTCAGGCCGCCAAGCCCAATCCCACGAAGTCCGTCC
>USBS01000033.1 GCA_900552915.1 uncultured Sutterella sp.
ACCAACGTACGGCCCACGGCAAGACCCGAGCCGTTTAAGGTGTGCACGTAGTGCGTGCGGCCGTCGGCGTCCTTGTAGCGGGCACCCATGCGGCGGGCCTGGAAGGCTTCGCAGTTGGAGCACGAGCTGATTTCACGGTAAGTGTTCTGCGCGGGCAGCCACACTTCGAGGTCATAGGTCTTGGCCGAACCGAAGCCCATGTCGCCCGTGCACAGCAGTACCTTGCGGTACGGCAGGCCGAGCTTCTTCAGAATGTTTTCGGCGCAGGCCGTGAGCTCTTCGAGATGTTCATAGCTGTCGTCGTCGCGCACGATGCGAACCATTTCGACCTTGTCGAACTGGTGCTGACGGATCATGCCGCGGGTGTCGCGACCGTAGGCGCCCGCTTCGGAACGGAAGCACGGCGTATGCGCGGTAATCTTGATGGGCAGGTCGCTTGCCTTGAGCATCTTGCCAGAGACGCTGTTGGTCAGCGTCACCTCAGCCGTCGGAATCAGATAGAGCGTTTCGCCCTTGCCTTCCTGACCGCCCTTCTTGGCGGCAAAGAGGTCTTCCTCGAACTTAGGAAGCTGGCCGGTGCCGCGCAGCGTTTCGGCCGTCACGATGTAGGGCGTATAGCACTCGGTGTAGCCGTGCTCGGTCGTGTGCACATCGAGCATGAACTGAGCAAGCGCGCGGTGCAGCTTCGCAACCTGTCCCTTCATGTAGCAGAAACGCGTGCCGGAGAGCTTGGCGGCGGTATCGAAGTCAAGGCCGAGTCCGGCGCCTACGTCGACGTGATCCTTCACGGGGAAGTCGAACGTGCGCGGCGTGCCCCAGCGGTACTGTTCGACGTTGTCGCGTTCGTCGCGGCCCACGGGGACGGATTCGTGAGGCAGGTTGGGAATGCTCATCAAGAGTTCGTTCAAGCGTTCGCGCACGCTGTCGAGCTGCTGAGACAAAGCACTCAGCTTTTCCGGAATGGCTGCGGCTTCGGCCATGAACTGAGCCGCATCCTCGCCCTTGCTCTTGGTGATGCCGATCTGCTTGGAGAGCTGGTTGCGCAGCGCCTGCAGCTCCTCGGTCTTGCTCTGCACTTCCTTGCGTTCGCTTTCAAGCGCGTTGAATTCCTTTTCGGGGAAATCGAAGGGACGCGTCTTGAGGCGGGCGATCACTTCGGGAAGCTGCTTGCGCAGCATATTGATATCAAGCATTTCTAACCTTCCGATAAGGGGCGCAAAGAATGAAGCCCTTTGGCCTGTTGGCGCCCGAATTAATGAATTCTTCAGTGGCGCATTCCAAGAATGCGGACAAACGAAAATTCTAGCACTCGGCCTTCCTACCGCTTGCGGGCTTTCCCGCTGCGTTGTGCCTGGGCATTGAGTTCGCGCAAACGGGCAAGCTTTTCACCGATCTTGATTTCAAGCCCCCGATCGGTGGGCTCATACCAGCGCATGCCCTCAAGCCCCTCGGGCAAATACACTTCGCCCGCAGCAAAAGCTCCCGCTTCGTCGTGCGCATAACGATAACCGTCACCGTAGCCGAGGTCTCCCATCAGCTTGGTGGGCGCATTTCTCAAATACATCGGCACGGGGCGCGTGCCGTCTTCGCGCACGAATGCTCGAACGGCGTTGAACGCTTTGTAGACGGCGTTGCTCTTGGCTGCAACCGCGAGATAAACCACGGCTTGCGCAAGCGCAAGTTCACCTTCCGGAGACCCGAGCCGCTCGTAGATGTCGGCCGCATTGAGCGCCACTTCGGTGGCACGCGGATCGGCCAGCGAAATGTCTTCGATGGCCATTCGGATAAGGCGGCGGGCGATGTAGCGGGGGTCGCACCCGCCGTCGAGCATGCGGCACATCCAGTAGAGCGCCGCATCGGGGTCGGAGCCGCGCACACTTTTGTGCAGCGCGCTGATCTGATCGTAGAAATTCTCGCCGCCCTTATCGAAACGCCGCAGACTCGAGGGAAGCGCACTGCGCAGGAAGTCCTCGTCAATGACGTTCATCTTCCGATCACTTGCCATGCCGCAGGCCACTTCAAGGGCATTGAGGCAGCGCCGTGCGTCGCCGTCGGCCGAACCGATTACGATTTTGCGCGCCTCGGGCGTCAATTCCATTCCCGGAAATTCACGCGCCAAAGCTCGGTCAATCAGTTCGGACACCTCGTCGGGCGCCAGCGACTCGAGTACGTAAACGGCCGAGCGGCTCAAAAGCGCCGAATTCACTTCAAAGGACGGGTTTTCGGTCGTGGCGCCCACGAAAATGAAGAGCCCCGACTCCACATGCGGCAGAAACGCATCCTGCTGGCTCTTGTTGAAGCGGTGCACCTCGTCGACAAAAACCAATGTCGGAATGCGCCGCTGAGCCATCGTGATGCGGGCTTCCTCGACAGCCTCGCGAATCTCCTTTACGCCGCTTAAAACCGCCGAAATCGCAATGAAAGGCAGTCCGAACGCATCGGCCATGAGGCGCGCAAGCGTCGTTTTGCCCACGCCCGGGGGTCCCCACAAAATCATCGAGTGCGGACGGTGTGTTTCAAAGGCTACGCGCAGCGGCTGCCCCGGTCCCAGAAGCTTCTTCTGTCCGATGACTTCGTCGATTGTCTTGGGACGCATGCGCTCGGCCAAAGGCGCAAGCTTATTGAGCAGCAGTGCAGCCTGCGAAGCCGCTTCGCTCACTGCTGACGGCCGCACGGGCTGCTCGGGCTCCAATCCTTCAAACAAATCCTGCGCCATGGCTATCCCTACACCTTAGTGCGTATCCTGCAGGACGTCGGCTCCCTGCGGAATTTTGAAGACAAAGACCGACGCGTCGACCTTGCCGTTGGCGGCAAACTCGGAAAACGCAAGCGTCACCGTCTGTCCGAAATGATCGAGCAGCCGCATGGCAGCAGGCAGCCCCTTGCCGTCAAAGCCGATCTCGAAGCGCTTGTACGTGAAGTCTTCCGTCTTGGGCTCGGCCGAAACCCAGTCGAGGCCGTCGTCGGACTTGATGTCGGCAAGCGTAAAGCTCTTTTCGATATCCCCCTTGCCGAAGAGCACGGCCGCCGGAGTCGACCCCATCGCTTCGGTGAGTTTTCGAACCGTTACCTGATTGAGGTCCGGGTCCCAAACGTAGACGGTTTTGGCGTCTGACACAATTGTCTGCGGGTAGGGCTTGACGGTTTCCCAGACAAATTTGCCGGGACGCTCGAAAACGAAACGTCCGGACGAGTCGCCGCCCGCCACCGGACCGTTCTTATCGACCACCTTCTGGGTGAAAACGCCCTGTGCGGTCGCCGTGCTCTTAGCAAACGCAAGCAACGCCGCCTTGCCGGAGGCGGCAAATGTCCCCGAAGCAGCAAAGGCAAAGCCGACGGCGCACAAAGCTGTCAGAAACTTTCTCATCAAAGTGTCTCCGAGTTGTCCTTGACAAGCACTTCACGCTTGCCCGCGGGATTGGGTTTACTGACGATGCCCGCCGCCTCCATGCTCTCGAGCAGATTGGCCGCACGGTTGTAGCCGATGTTAAAGCGCCTCTGCACGAAACTTGTGGCGGCACGCTTGTGCTGAATGACCATCTGCACGGCTTCGTCGTAAAGCGGATCGTTTTCGCCCCCGCGTCGACCGCCTGCCGCACCGCCTTCGGCTGACGAACCGCCCGCTGCGGGTTCGGTCACAGCATCCACATATTCGGGAGCCCCCTGAGCCTTCAGATCCTCAACGACGCGCAGCACTTCGGCTTCGGCCACCATGCAGCCCTGAATGCGCTGCATGCCCTGTCCCGGCCGCTTAAAGAGCATGTCTCCCTTGCCAAGAAGATCCTGAGCGCCCGTGTCGTCGAGCACCACCTGACTGTCAAAGCGGCTTGCCACCTGAAAGCAAATGCGCGCCACGATATTGGCCTTGATGAGCGGCGTCACGATGTCCACACTCGGACGCTGCGTTGCAAGCACCAGATGAATGCCCGCTGCTCGCGCCTTTTGAGCCAATCGCATGATCTGCGTTTCGACTTGTTTGCGATTGACGAGAATAAGATCGGCCAGCTCGTCGATGAAGCACACGATGTAGGCAAAGGGCTTCAGAGGCGTATGCGGCTGCTGATCTTCGGGCGAAATATCAAACGGATCCATCAGGGGCGAGCCGGCGTCGATTGCGGCCTGCACCTTATCGTTGAAGGTATCGAAACTGCGAACGCCGAGCTTACTCATCAGGTTGTAGCGGCGATCCATTTCGTTTACGAGCCAATTCAAGGCGTTCGAAGCCTTGTTCATGTCGGTGACGACCGGACACAACAAGTGCGGAATATCCTGATACAGCGAAAATTCCACCGTCTTCGGGTCGATCAACACCAAACGGAGCCGATCGGGAGTGCTCTTATAAAGAAGCGACAGAATCATCGTGTTGATGCACACGGACTTGCCCGACCCGGTGGTGCCGCCCACAAGCAAGTGCGGTAACTTTGCAAGATCCACCACAACGGGTTTGCCTGCGATGTCCTTGCCGAGAGCCAAAGAAAGCGACGAACGGCTTTCCGTGAAGTCGCTGCTGCCGATGATTTCACGCAAATACACCGCCAGGCGCTGCTTGGAGCCGTTCGGAATTTCCAGCCCCATATAGGGCTTGCCGGGAATCACCGGCACCACGCGCACCGAGTCGACAGAAAGCGAACGCGTGAGATCGCGCCGAATGTCGTCGACACGGCTGCCCTTGACGCCGGGAGCGAGTTCCAGCCAATACTGCGTGATGACGGGGCCCGCTTGTGCTCCCACAACCGTGGCGTCGATTCGGTAGGTTTTGAGCTTGGTCTCGATGAGGCGGCTGATTCGATCGACCATTTCGGCGGAAATGCCCTGTCGCTCGGCCGGAGGATTGTCGAGAATGTCCAGCGCCGGCGCGTGCGGGCCTTGGGCTTCGGCCTTGGCGGCGGCAGCTCCTGCGGAAGCGGTTCGCTTGGCGCGCGAGGCTGTCGATTGAGTTCGGCGCTGCGGCTGCGAAGGTACGGCGGCCGGTGTTTCCTCGAGAACCGCTTCTTCCGCGACTTCCTCGGCAGAAGCCTCGGCCTGCTCGCTTGCCTTCTCTTCATCTTTGCGCCGAGGTGTCGTAAAGAACTTACCGACCGTTTCGAAAATGAGGCCGATCTTTTCAGCCAAATCAAACCAGGAAAAACCGAAAACCAGCGAAAGGCCGATTGCGGTCAACAACAAAAAAAGAAAAGTCGAGCCCCAGATGCCCAAGAAGGGCGTCACCTGAGAAGCAACAAACTGGCCGTACAACCCGCCGGCTCCGAGCGGCAGCGTCAAGCCTGCGTAGCCGAACTGCAACGTTTCCAGGCCCACGGAAGCGCTCAGAAGCACGACAAAACCGATAGCTGCCGACCAAGGACGCAGCCGATATTGCACCGTGTTGGCGCGCGCCCAGAGCGCCCGCACCATCTGCACGCCCGCAAACGCAAGCACCGCCACCACCCACCAGGCCGAACGGCCCAACAGCCAATAGGCAAAGTCGGCCGACCAGGCACCTAAAATGCCGCACAGATTGGCTGCCTTCTGCGTGCCCGTAACGGAAAAACCGGGATCAGCCGGGGAATAGGTAAAAAGCGAAAGACCGAAAAGTACGGCCAGAGCAAGGCAGACAATCCAGCCGCCGGCCACAACCAGATAGCCCGCTGCGCCCGAAAAGCGCGCAAAAGCCTCGGCACGCGCGGCTCTTGCCTGTTCGCGTGCTGCCTTAAGATCGGCGCGTTCCTGCGCCTCTTTGTTTTCTCGCCATTCGCTGGCGATCGCGGGTTTTTTGGTTTTACGCATAGCCGCTGAATTATAGAGGTTTAGGTTCTGCGCTTCGCGCTTTTTCAAGCATCCGAAACCGTTTGCAAAGAGTCGATTTTCGGCAGAAACACTTTGCAAAAACAAAATGCTTTTACTACTCAATACCTGAGTGAACTTGTCGGATATACTGCCCGACAACAATCCATCGCAATACGAGGAGAACCTACATGCAGACCATGCCCAACATCACGATGATCACCGATGCCAACTTCGATGCCGTCGTCGCAGAAAACCAAAAGCCCATTTTGCTTGCCATCGGCGCACCGTGGTGTCCGGACTGCCGCCGCCTGCAGCCCCTATTTATGCAGTTTGCCCAGAACTACAGCGACAAGCTTGTGTTCGCAAGCTGCGACTTCGACAACAACCCCGGCATCAAGGAAAAGTTCGACGTGCGCCACATTCCGGTTTTCGTCGTCTTGAAGGACGGCAAACCCGTCGATACGCTGATCGAACCCAAGAGCATCGCTCCCTTTAAGGAATTCGTTGAAAAAGCGGTGGCGTAACTTTCGAAACTGCCGCTTTGCAGGCCGCGCACGACTCGCCGCGGCTTGCAAACGACACATGCCTCGGGCATAATGCGTGCCTCACCGGCGTAAGCCCGTGAAATGAAAATTCAGCTCAGTGGGGGTGTAGCTCAGCTGGGAGAGCGCTGCGTTCGCAATGCAGAGGTCAGGGGTTCGATCCCCCTCATCTCCACCACGAATAGAATCCGCCGACGTTTCTCGACGTTTGCGGATTTTTTATTTTCTCCTTTGTTTTCAATGCCGTACGCGGCAAACACAGGCATTCTGCCTATTCACTCGATTTTAGGCCCTGTGCTATATTGGAAAATGGGTTAATAGTTCTAAGAAAAAATGAGACTTTCAGCCCTCGGTTGAGTCGTTTTTTCGTCATAAAAATAAGTTTTTGGGAGAAATCGGGTGAGTACACGCCAGACATGGTCAAGCCGCTTGACCTACATTCTGACCGTTGCCGGCGCGACGATCGGCTTCGGCGCCACATGGCGCTTCCCTTATCTTGTCGGTGAAAACGGCGGCGGGGCTTATGTGCTCACCTTCATTGCCGTGATGATGCTCGTGGGCATCCCGATCATTCTCGTCGAAAACGTCATCGGCCGACGCGCTCAAGCCAACAGCGTCGATGCCTTCGCCTTGGCAGGGCGTGCCCCGGGCTACATTCCTTCGAAGCTCTGGAAAATCTTCGGCTATACGGGACTGCTCGGTGCCTTCGGCATTCTGGCCTACTACATGGTCATCGGCGGCTGGGTGATTTCCTACATCTGGCACATTCTGCTCGGAGCCGCAGGTATTTCGGGCGGCCTTGATCTTTCAAGCCCCATCACGAAGGAACTCACCGAAGCTTTCTACAACGACAGCATTGAAAATTCCCCGCTGGCCATCACCTGCTATACGCTCGTTTTCGTTCTCATCAACTGGGTGATTCTGCGAAAGGGCGTCATTCAAGGTATCGAGCGATCCGTCAAGTATTTGATGCCGCTGCTGTTGCTGTGTCTCTTGATCATGGTGCTCCGCAACCTGACGCTCGACAACGCCGCCGAAGGCGTGCGCTTTTATCTGACACCGGATTTCTCAAAGATCACGCCGCGTCTTTTCCTTGATGTGCTCGGTCAGGTGTTCTTTGCCCTCTCTCTCGGCTTCGGCGTGATGATTACGCTGTCTTCTCACCTCAACCAGAAAGAGGACATGGTCAAAACCGCCGTTATCACGGGCATCATCAATACGCTCGTGGCCGTCATGGCGGGCTTCATGATTTTCCCGTCGCTTTTCAGCGCCAATCTGGCTCCGGACTCCGGCCCCTCGCTCGTCTTCAAGTCGCTGCCGATCGCGTTCTCCGAAATGTTCTTCGGCAACTTCTTTGCGATCGTGTTCTTCCTGCTTCTTGTGATTGCAGCACTGACAACTTCGCTTACGATCTATCAGGTCATTATCAGCGTGTTGGTCGAACGTCTGCGCATGAGCCTCGGACGCGCCATCAACGTGACGCTGGGCGGAATCTTCCTTTTCGGCAACCTGCCCTGCATTCTGGCCTACGGGCCCTGGCGCGACATCCGCATTCTTGATCGCAACATCTTCGACGCCTTTGACTTCGTTAGCGGCAACATTTGCTTTGTGATCACTGCACTCGGCGCCACGATCTTTGTGGGCTGGGTGATGAAGCACAACGCCATTGATGAAATCGACAACTGCGGCGAGCTCAAGCACAAGACCTCCGGTATTTGGTACGCCTGGGTGCGCTACGTGATTCCCGTGGTGATCATTGCGATTTTTGCTTACGGTCTAAGAGGTTTCTTCGCATAACGGCACCGAGCTTCATAGTCATCAAACGGGAGTCGAGTTAATCGGCTCCCTTTTTTTGTCTGTTGAGTGAATCAGGCGAGAGACAACGGGCCTGTCAACTCAATCAAACAATCAGAGCAAAAACGTCAACCTTTTCAGGCAACGTCAAACGTCAAGGCAATGCCAGAGGTACTTATAAAAATATGCATAAAAACATAAAATTCTTAATAAAAATATGCATCGATGCATATAATTATGAAAAGCTAATCGTTAGACAGACAGACCCGATACGATATGAAGCGAATCGCCCTACAAAATTTAGTCCGCTGGAACGAATCTCCCCGACGGAAACCCTTGATACTGCGCGGCGTCCGTCAAGTCGGCAAAACTTGGCTGATGAAGGAATTTGCAGAACGATTCTTTGCGCAACGCAACATCTACATCAACTTCGACGAAGAACCTCGGTGGGCGTCCGTATTTGAGAAAACGCATGATCCTGAGGCGATTCTCCGCGACATTCGATTTACGACCGGTCGGCAGATCAATGACGATTGGCTTCTGATTCTCGACGAGGTTCAGGGCTGCCCAAACGCCATCCACGCCCTGAAATACTTCTGCGAGAACAAACCGCAGCTGCGCGTAATCGCCGCAGGCTCATTGCTCGGACTGGCCTTGGCTCAGCCCGAATCCTATCCTGTCGGCAAAGTCGAGTTCCTCAGTTTGGAGCCGATGAGCTTTGAGGAATTCTTATGGGCAAGCGGCGAAGACGGTCTCGTCGAAGCACTGCGGCAATGGTGTCGAATCGAGCCGCTCACAGATATTCTCTACGCACGACTGCTTGAGGCGTTTCAAAAATTCGAAGTCATCGGCGGCATGCCGGAAGCTGTTTCCGCCTGGGTCGATGGTGGCGACATGACTTTGGCCCGAAAAATTCAAAAGCAGATACTGGACACCTATCTGGCTGACATTCGCACCCACTCCAACAGCTTCGACGCACCGAAAATCGTGCGCATCTGGGAGTCGTTGCCGCGGATGCTCGCACGAGAACAGAAAAAATTTCAGTACTCAATCGTTGAAGAAAAATCGAACGCCCGCAAATATCGTGATTCGCTTCAGTGGCTCATCAACGCCCGACTGGTAAGGCCCGTGCACCGCATCGACGGCATGGGCGTACCGCTTTCCGCATACAAAGATGCCAACGCCTTCAAAATCTATCTGGTTGACGTCGGACTTCTGTGCCGTCTCTCCGGCCTTGATCCCGCGCTTTTGCGCGAGTACGACGAAAACTTCAGGGAGCACAAAGGAGCGCTTGCGGAAAATTTGGTACTGCAAAGCCTGGTGCCTCAGTTTGAGAACGAGCCTCTTTACTGGTCAATGAACAACCCGCCGCATGAAGTCGACTTTCTAATCGAGCGCAAAGGTAAGATCATTCCGATCGAGGTCAAGTCCGGCACAAATCTGAAGTCGAAATCGCTTTCCAAATTTAAAGAGCTCTACAAGGAACGCATCGCTCTGCGCGTTCGCTTTTCGCTAGCCAACTTGAGCCTTGACGGAGACATCCTCAACATTCCGCTCTTCATGGCCGACGAAACCGATCGGCTCATCGGAATGGCGCTTGATGAAATGGCCAACCGGTAGCTGAAAAAGCCCCTAAGTTAGGGATATGTTGAGGATTTTCGGTCTCCTGAACACCCTCGCACTCGATGTCAAAACGCAATGCCGTAACATCCTTCTTTGTAGTGATAACGTGCTTACGTTATCACTTACAATGCACTACATCATATTGCGTAACATTTTAGGTGATACTTATGAGCACTGCATCTACCAGTCTTCAAGTTAGATTAGATCCAAATTTGAGGAATGAAGCTCAGGCCATTTTCGATAGTCTCGGCATTGACATTTCCTCCGCCGTGAGAATGTTTTTACGTCAGGTGGTTGTTGAGCGAGGAATGCCGTTCCGTCCTTGTCTTGACCCCTTCTACAACCCTGCCAACATCGCTCACTTGCAAAAGGCTCTAGATGATGTTAGAGCCGGTCGCGGCATTGAAACCCATGCTCTTATCGGAGACGACGAATGATTTTGTCCTGGTACCACGACGCATGGGACGATTATGTTCAGTGTCAAACCGATGACAAAAAAATCCTTCGCAAAATCAATTCACTCAGTGACCGCTCCCCTCAATTGAGGGGCTTCCTGCTTCATGGCGAGTTTGGCACCCGGGTGTCCCAGGGCACCTCTCCGGCTCCACAGGCATAACATCGGCCCGGCCCGGACCTAGTTTTTTCGTTGTTGCCCTTGCTGGTTTTCCACGCAGCGTGGCTTTCACCTTTTTCGGCTCAAGCCTGCCTTCTCGGATCATTTTTACTCCCGCCATCAGGATGTTTCCTGCCGCCACATAATCCGCATTGGTCGACTCGAATCCGCAGCTCACACAACGGAACACCGACTGCGTCGGGCGGTTCTTCCGTTCAACCCGACCACACTTCGGGCATCGCTGAGAGGTGTAGGCCGGATCAACCTTTATGACAAGTTTGCCGGTCTTTACGGCTTTGTACTTCAAATACTCCTCAGTCTTCCTCCAACCGCTTGACAGAATGGCACGATTGAGCCCCGCTTTGGCGCGAGCTCCGTTCGGCAATGCTTTTCCGCTGTCATCGTATTTCGGATGCGGCCGCCGAGTCATGTTCTTAACCTGCAGGTCCTCCAGGACAAAGAACTGCACCTTGGCGTCGGCTACCAATGCGTGCGATGTCTGATGCGCAAAATCGTTGATGACATTTTTCCGGTAGTCAAATGTCCGCGACACCTTTCTCCGCATCTTTGCTCTGTTTCGGCTGCCTTTTTCGCAGCGGGCCATGCGTTTCTGGTAATGCCTTCGCTGACGCTCTTTGCGCTGGATCCTCTCAAGCTGATCCTTTGTCAGTGCATAAGGCTCGGGATCGTTGCTTGTCTGAACAGGACGTACAACACCGCGATCGATGCCGTTGCCGCAGGCAATGAGTTCCTCCTCGGAGTATTGCTGCAAACGGTCAATCATTTCTTTTTCCGTTTCCGGGAAACGCTCTTCTTCGGCTTCCTTGTAGCTCATGGAAACAAAGAGTGCCTTGCTGGTGAGCGTTACGCTGACCATGGCCGGAACAATAAACTCGCGGTGCGCTTTAAAGAGTATCGTGCCGCCAGGAATGCGAGCCGAGCCGAATCTCAATTCATACCAGCCTGAGCGTGCCGAGGGTTCGATCGTAAAGTAGTCTCGCGTCAGCAGCAGATGACGATCTGCGTCTTTGATGGCGCGCAACTTGGGACGTGAAGCGAGGCCGGCCGCCGCTCTGCGGCAAGCCTGACAAAAACGGAAAGCACCGATGCCCAGAATTGCGGAAGGCACCTGAGACAGCCACGGTCTTTCTGCCTTATTGATGAAATGTGCGTACTTCTGATCGGGTTTGGGACGCTCGATGCGGCACTCTTTGCGCACGGGTTGCTTGTGCCGCTCTGTTTCGGCGACAAGCCGGCTGAGACTGTCGAAGAACCGTTGCTCCAGGACGCTTTCGTTATAGATGAACATCTGGCCGGCCGACCATGTAAGGTAAGCTTCGCGGGCGGTTGCATCTCTAAACTTGGCGGCAAATTTGCGTCCGGTAAGCATATGGTTCCTTTCACGAGGAAAGGAGTGTACAGGCAACATTCATTTGATTGTTGCCCGTCTCAGAAAAAAAATAGCGTTGGGTTTTTCGAGCCCGCATTCCTCTCCTGCATTAATGCAGGGGGATCCTGCGGGATTTTTTTGAATATTTTCCTGTTCAAGCACTTGTTGCAGGCTTTTGCTGAGAAGACTTGGGACAAACTTGAGTGCACAAACCGTCCTGAGACAGAACATCACCAAGGAAGAGGCGTCTTTGCCATGTCTTTTCGCCTCCCTTTTTCTTCTAATCTTCTACAACTTTTAGAAGATTAGAAGATTAGAGAAGAAAACTCGGGATCGCCTCAAGCTCAGGCAAGCTCCTGAGCACAGATGCCCTTCAGATACGAACGAGTGTGACCACACTCAGGGAAAAAACCTCGAACTGTCTGCCAGAAAGCTTGGGAGTGGTCGAAGTGCTTCAGATGCACCAATTCATGAACGATCACATAGTCGAGCACATCGGGCCGCAGGCAGATCGTGCGCCAGGAGATGCGAACGACGCCCATACGCGTGCAGCTGCCCCAGCGCGCTTTGGCGTTGCTGGCCTTCACTTCTCGAGGGTGCAGGCCCGTAACGGAAGTCCAATAGTCCAAACGCTTGAGCAGATGCTCGTTAAAGCGCTCCAGAAGCCACTTCAGTACAAGCTTTTGCACCAACTCGGGCGACGCCGCCAATGGCGCCTTGATCCACAGTTCGCGACCTTCGCAGGCAAGCCGCGTAGTCGGCACGACAGGCATGCAGCGAATCTTTAGAGGCTTGCCCAAGTAAGCGATACGGCCGCCGTCGTGGTAGCGCGCCGAAAGAGGGTCGTTTTCCCGACGTTCGCGAACGGCTTCATTTTGCTTTCGCAGCCACTGCGAAACCTGCACGAGATGCTTTTCGATGAATTCGGCCTCTGCAGCACGGCTTACGCGGTTCGGGATGGATACGCGCACACGGCCGTCGCGCACGGATACGCGCAGATACTTGTAGCGACCGCGCACCACGCCTGCGCGGCAAAGCTCACGCACGCGTTCGAGCTCTTCATCGGGGAGAATCGGTACTTCGGATTGCGAGGCCTGTTTTGTGCGGCCGGTCATTGCTGAGACTCAAAACGCTCGATTTCGTTTTCAATCCAAACGCGCGCTTCTTCGGTGATCTGATGTGCGGTCTTGCCGTCGGTAGCAATGGCGGGCCCCACGCTCACCGTAATCGTGCCCGGAATCTTGCGGATGCTGTTTCGCGGCCAGCAGCGCCCCGAATTGAGCGCTACAGGGATCACTTCTGCATTGACGGCAAGAGCAAATCGCGCGCCGCCCGTTTTGTAGACAGTTTCTTTGTTCCCGGGCTTTGTGCGGGTGCCTTCCGGAAAGATCAGAACCCACCAGCCGCGCTTTACAAAAGCCTTTCCGCGCTCCAGAAAGATCTGATAGGCGCTGCGGCCTTCCTTGCGGTCGATGGGAATCATCCGCATGCTCTTTAGGGCCCAGCCGAAAAACGGAATCATGTGCAGGCTTCGCTTGTACACGAACCCGGCCGGATTGCCGAGTATGGTCGGAATAAAGAGCGTTTCCCAGGCCGACTGGTGCTTGCTTAATACCACGACGGGCTTTTCGGAATTTTTCGGAATGTTTTCCAGACCGAGCACGCGAAAGTTCACGCCGCAGATAACACGCAGCGAATGCACCATCAAACGGCACCAAACAAGCGCCACGTTGCGGTAGCGGAATTCTGCGCTCGCAAAGGGCCACAGCAACAGCACCGTCGTGGCCGCCGGAATGAGCGTAATCGAAAGCCAGAGGTAGAAAAGCCAGCCGCGAAGGGTTTGCATAATCAAGTTCCAAATGCGCGCGACGCGCTTAAACAACAAAAACCGGCAGCACCTGAAAGCAAACAGGCCTCTGCCGGTTTTGTTCGAATGCCGCTTAGGCGAACTTTACAGCGCCAGACGCGAAAGTTCCGCCACGCGGTTCATGAGCTTATAAAGACGCGTCAGAAGAGCCAGGCGGTTAAGCCGCAGCTTTTCGTCTTCGGCGTTAACCATCACGTCGGCAAAGAACGCATCGACAGGAGCCTTCAGAGGCGTAAGCGAGGCAAGCATCCCTTCGTATTCGCCCTTTTCAAAGAAGAGCTTGGCGATGGGTTCATGGTCGCCCAACACGTCAAAGAGCTTCTTTTCGGCGTCTTCCACAAGCAGCGCCGCATCCACGTCGCCCACCGCAACGTCAGCGGACTTCTTGAGGATGTTGCCGATGCGCTTGTTGGCAGCGGCCAGGCTCGTAGATTCGGGCAGCTCCATGAACTTGCGCACTGCGGCAAGCTTCTTGGGTGTCTGAGCGAGATTGGTGTCGCGCTTGGCAAGCACCGCGTCGACTTCCTGAGCCGTGTAGCCTTCGTCGCGCATCATTACGCGCAAGCGATCAAAGAAGAAGTTCGTAAGCGCTTCGCTTGCGTCTTCGACGCCGGGCACCTTCGTTTCGACTTCAAAGGCAATCGCGATGAGCTCGTCGAGCTTCACCGTGAGGTTCTTTTCAATGAGCATGCGCAGCACGCCGAGAGCGTGGCGGCGCAATGCAAACGGATCCTTGTCGCCGGTGGGCATCTGACCGATGCCGAACATGCCTGCAAGCGTCTCGAGCTTGTCGGCAATGGCAAGCGCCGTCGCAACAGGCCCCTCGGGGAGCTGATCGCCGGCGTAGCGCGGTTGATAGTGCTGGGAAATGGCCTGAGCCACTTCTTCGGCTTCGCCGTCGTGGCGAGCGTAGTACTCGCCCATGATGCCCTGCAGTTCGGGAAATTCGCCCACCATGAGCGTGCGCAGGTCAGCCTTGGCAAGTTCCGCAGCGCGTTCGGCCTTGGCAACATCGGCACCGATCTTCTGCGCTACAGCGCCGGCGATAGCCTTGACGCGCAGCATGCGTTCGCCCTGGCTGCCGAGCTTGTTGTGATAGACCACGTGAGCAAGCCCAGGCACACGGCTAGCAAGCGTCGTCTGGCAGTCCTGCGTGTAGAAGAACTCGGCGTCGGCCAAGCGAGCGCGCACCACGCGGGCGTTGCCGGCCACGATTTCCTTGCCGCCGTCGGCTGCGTGAATGTGCGACACGAGGCAGAAGCGATTCATGAGCTTGCCGGCGGCATCGCGCATCGGGAAGTACTTCTGATTGGTCTGCATCGTCAGAATCAGACATTCTTCCGGAACCGCAAGGAACTTCTCTTCGAATTCGGAAACGTAGATGACGGGCCATTCGGTAAGCGAGTTGGCTTCGTCGATCAGATCTTCGGGCGCAATGAGCGTTCCGCCCGCTTTTTCCGCCGCTTCGTGCAAAAGCTTCACGAGCATCTCGCGGCGAGCGGCATAATCGGCCATTACGTGGCCCGTTTCGCGCATCGTCTCTTCGTAGGCATCGGCAGACGGAATTTCGATTTCGCCCGCACTCTCAAAACGGTGCCCCATCGTAACGCGGCCGGCCTTGAGGCCGAACATTTCCACGTCGACGATGTCTTCGCCGTAGAGAGCCACCAGGTGCTTCACGGGACGCACGAACTGAACGGTCGTCACACCGTCGGCCAACTGATAGTTCATGACCTTCGGAATCGGAAGAGCCTTCACTGCGTCTTCCAAAGCCTTCTGCAGAGCATCCTTAACGGCGACGCCGTGACGAATGCCCGTGTAGACGAGCTGTTCGTTCTTGCCGTCGTTTACACGCTTGAGTTCTGACACGTCGGCCGTAATGCCGAGCGCGGCCATCTTCTTGGTGAGCGCAGCTGTGGGTTTGCCTTCGGCATCAAGACCCACGCGCACCGGCACGAGGCGCTGTTCGAATTCCTTATCCGGGCTCTTTTCGAGCACTTCGGTGATCAGAACGCCCATGCGGCGCGGAGCGCCGTAAGCCTTAACGGCACTTGCCTCGGAAAGCATGGACTGAGCGGCCAGCGACTTCTGAACGCCGGCGGCAAAAGCTTCGGAGAGCTTCTTCAACGCTTTCGGCGGGAGCTCTTCGGTCTGCAGTTCAACAAATACGCTCTTCATTTTCTTTTTTCTCTCGCGACGAAACAGTGGATTACTCAGCCTTGAGCATCGGGAAGCCCAAGCGTTCGCGCGAGTCGTAGTAGCTCTGCGCCACGGCGCGACTGAAGTTGCGGATGCGGGCGATGTAGGCGGCTCGTTCCGTCACGGAAATCGCGCCGCGGGCGTCCAGCAGATTGAAGGTGTGACCGGCCTTGAGCACCATTTCATAGGCAGGCAGCGCCAGCTCAAGCTCCATCAGGCGCTTGGCTTCACTCTCAAAGTAGTCGAACTGCTTGAAGAGCTTTTCCGGGTCGCTCGCTTCAAAGTTGTACTTACTCTGCTCGACTTCGTTCTGATGGAAGACGTCGCCGTAGGTAAGCGTGTGTTCCTTGCCCAGGCCGTCCTTCCACTTGGTGTAAATGAGGTCGAACACGTTGTCGCAGTTCTGCAGGTACATCGTGAGACGTTCCAGGCCGTAGGTGATTTCACCGGTGATCGGCTTGCATTCCAGACCGCCCACCTGCTGGAAGTACGTGAACTGCGTCACTT
>USBS01000034.1 GCA_900552915.1 uncultured Sutterella sp.
CCCTGCGCTCGGGACTTTCACCCTCTAGAACACGCCCATGCCGGGCGCACAACAAGAAACGCCCTCTCGGGCGTTTCGATGTTTCCTTCGTTTTAGGGCTATTTGCCGTTCTTTTCCTTAGCTTTCGCCTCGGCTTCCCGACGTTCCTGCTCGGCAGCATAGGCGCCTGTCTGCGCTAACCGCTCATAGACGGGATCGTCCATCGACATCTGAGAAAGCAAAAACTCGATATTCTCGCGAGCCTTCGTCCAGTGGCCGAGCTCAAGAGAAGCAATGGCATAGAGCTCACGAGCCGACAGAAGCTTGTCGTTGATCGCAAGAGCTCGATCAAGAACCGTGAGGCTCGCCAGATACCCTTCCCGTGTTTCCTGACTGATGAGCGCGGCTGCATACTCAACGAGCACATCGGCGTCCTTTGCAACAAAACCCTCGACATCAACTGCGCGCTTATAGGCGTCTGCAGCTTCCTTCCAGTCCTTGTCGCGCACCTTAAGGCGCGCGTAAAGCACCCAGGCGCGCTCATCACCGCCGTTGTCCTTCAGGTAGGCAGCAAGCGACGCTTCGTCGTAAAGCCCCTCGGTGCTGCCAAGCGTGCCGTCGGCCTGCATAATGCCCTGCTTGGGCGGGTCGGAGACGAAGTTGATGAGCGAAGGCGACCCCAGGCCTTTGTAAAGCGCAAAGGTGCTTGCTGCAACCACGACCACCAGTCCGATCGCAAAGACTTTGCCCGGTGCCGACCGTTTAGCATGCTTTTCGTCATCGACAAGCTCTTCGAGAGCGCGTCTCTGAACATCGGCCACGCTCTCTTCATAGATGCGATCGGTCACAAGCCCTGCGGCTCGCTCGTCGTCCAACACGCGAAGCTGCTCGGAGAGCGCCTCTCGCGAGAGCTCTTTATTGAGCTGTCCGTCATCGTCGGAAGCCGGGCGCAGCAACGCCCACAGAATCGCGAATACGGCCACAACGCTCAAGAGCGCGGCCACAATCCAAAAAGCGGTTTCGTAAGTCATAAGCGCGATTGTACGTAGTAAAAAGGGTGCCCCGCCTTAAGACAGAGCACCCTTTTCTTTTCGGCTACAGAGAAGAATTACTTCTTGTTCTTGGCGACCATAGCGTCGCGCAGGATCTTGGTAGCCTTCTGAGCAGCGTCAGCGCACTTGGCAAGCGAGAGCTGAGCGGCTTCAGGATTGTGGAACCATGCACCGTTCACAGCCGTCCACCATTCCCAATTGGTGTGGGCAACGGAGTGAAGTTCGCGAGCCTGGTTGAGGACTTCGTCGCTCACGCCCATGGCCAGTGCGAGGTCGAAGGCGTTGAACATGTCGTTCATGCGGCTTTCGGCTTCACGCAGCTTGCCGTCGTAGTAGCCCTTCATACCGTCGATCACGCGGTTGAGCTGCTTGGCGGTCTTGTCCTTGTGGCACTGCAGGCAGGTTTCCTTCATGTAGTGACGCGGAGTCGTCGACCAGTGGCTCGTGTAAACCTTACCGGTCTTCTTGTCCTTCATCTTGGGCATGTGGCAGTCGGCGCAACCGACACCGGCCTTATCGTGCGTGGAGTTCCAGTACGTTTCAACGTCGGGGTGCTGCATCTTGGTCAGAGCGGCGCCGGTCACGTTGTGCTTGAAGTCCTTGAAGCCGACCTTGGCGTAGAACTCGTCGATCTTGGTGACGTCAACGAACGGGAAGAGGTTCGTGCGAACGTCGCTCATGCCGATCGCCTTGCCGGTCTTCGGATCAAAGCCCGGGTTGCAGTTTTACTCGACGTGGCACTGGGCGCACATCAGCTTGCTGTCGGCCTTTTCAAGCGTAGCGATCTTGCGGGTGAAGCCGCGAACGCCCATGTCGATCACGTTGATCTTCGTGGCCTTCGGATCTTCACTGTAAAGGCTCGGGATGTCCGTACGGGTCAGAGCCTGGATGAGGCCGTCACGCACGATACGCGGCTTGGCGCTGTGCGGATCGTGGCAGAAGTTGCAGTTGACCGCATGGTTGATACTGCGCATCACGTCAACAACGTTGGACTGACGCGAGAACTTGGCCTGCGGATGCTTTTCGCCGAGGTATGCCCAATCGAGCATCAGGTCGGTCGACTTGCAGGTCCAGCAAACCGGGTTGCCTGCAGCGGCCGTACCGGCACGACGCGGCTTCTGCGCATTGTCTTCAGGATACTTGTCGTTGATGACGTCCCAAACGCGGAAGGCACCGTCGCCCTGACCGAGGTACATCCAGCCTTCCTTCGGTTCGAAACGGCCGCCGAAGGCGCGGTCGCAGAGATACTGGTCAAGTGCGGCAAACGCGTGGCTGCGGGGCAGATCGTGTTCCTTCGTGAAGCCGTGGGCACCCAGGGCGCGGTCGAAGAACGGGTTCGGAGCAACGCTGGCGCTGTTCTTCTTCGAGAAGCGCGGCGTACGTTCTTCGTTGATCGTGTACATGGACTTGAACTGTGCCGGGTGGCAGGAACCGCAGGTCTTGGGATCCATGCTCGTCACCGGGCGGGTGTCCTTGCTCGGGGCGCTGACGTGCTTGGTCAAACCCGAGTGGCAGCTCGTGCAGGAAACCTTCTTGTGAGCGCCGGACTTGTGGAAGCCACCGATGTTGCTGTGGCAAGCCACACAAGTCTTGGTGTCGACCTTTTCGGGAGCAGCATTGACGGCAGGAGCAATAGCCACTGCCACAGCAAGTGCAACGCAGGCCTGTACGAAATTATGTTTTTTCATCTCGTCTCTCCTAATCGCGATTCTCAATTGTGATTACGGGAAGCTCGATTGGGGCCTCGCTTCCGCTGTAGAAATCGCTTCGGAGCATTTTGTCACAGTCTGAAAAATGTCTGAACACGCCAAGCAAACATTCAATTGCCCGACAGAATGACTCGGTTTTTGAGCTCTTTTCCTTATGCCTTTCTTAAATGCCCCGTGAAATAAGGCTTAAGCAAGAGTTAATAAAAAAGCTGCGGCAGAGGCATGCTCTTTCGCAGCTTTTCCATATCGGGGTAATCCCTTAAGCACAGTTCGTTCAAAACCCCAAAATAGGCCAAATTTTTAGGCAAGGAACCCAACTTGACCTACTCGAATCTTGACCAAAATCAAACACTTTGCACATGCCTGCCGATCAGATCGTGCTCGCGGCTGTCGGTGATGCGCACGTCGACAAAGTCGCCCGGCTCCAAATGTGCATCGGTTGTCACATACACCACGCCGTCGATATCGGGCGCATCGGCTGTGGTGCGTCCAACGGCCACCCCGTCTTCGTCCTCAGGCTCGTCGATGATGACGCGCTTGACGGTTCCCACCTTGGCCTTGAGGATTTCAGCAGAAATCTCGGCCTGCACCTCCATGAAGCGTCGACGGCGGTCTTCGCGCACCTCGTCGGGCAACTGACCGGGAAGTGCATTGGCCTGCGCTCCTTCCACGGGGCTGTAGGCAAAGCACCCCACACGATCGAGCCGCGCCTCGCGCAGGAAGTCGAGCAGATACTCGAACTCCTCTTCGGTCTCTCCCGGGAACCCCGTGATGAAGGTCGAGCGGATCGTGATGTCGGGACACACCGCTCTCCAGGCCGCAATTCGCTCGAGATTCTTTTCGGCGCTCGCCGGCCGCTTCATTGCCTTGAGCACACGCGGATGCGCGTGCTGGAAGGGTACGTCAAGATACGGAAGGATCAGTCCCTGCGCCATCAGTTCAACGACAGCGTCGGTAGACGGGTACGGATAGACATAATGCAGACGCACCCACGCGTCAAGCTTTCCGAGTTCTCGAGCCAGCTCAAGCAGCCGCGTCTTCACCGGACGGCCGCCCGCAAAGCCCGTGCGGTAGCGCACATCAAGACCGTAGGCTGCCGTGTCCTGACTGATCACCAAAAGTTCCTTGACGCCGCCCTTCACAAGGTTTTCGGCTTCGCGAAGCACGTCGCCGATCGGGCGGCTTACCAGATCGCCGCGCAGATCCGGAATGATGCAGAACGTGCAGTGGTGCGAACAGCCTTCGCTGATCTTCAGATAGGCATAGTGTGCGGGCGTGAGCTTCAAGCCCGCCGCAGGCACCAGATCGTCGAAGGGCTCGTGCGGACGCGGCAGATGCGCGTGCACGAGCGCCAGCGTTTCCGCCAGACTGTCGGGGCCCGTGATGCCCAACACCTTGGGCACACGCTCCTGCAGCCAACTCTCGCCGTCGGCCTTCTTCTTGCCGCCCAAGCACCCTGTCACGATCACGCGGCCGTTTTCTCTGAGCGCCTCGGTAATGGCCTCCAGACTTTCGGCAACTGCCGCGTCGATAAAGGCGCAGGTGTTGACGATCACCAAATCGGCTTCTTTGTAATCGGCGGCAATGATGTAACCTTCAGCACGAAGTTCGGTGACGATGCGTTCGGTGTCTACAAGCGCCTTGGGGCAGCCGAGGCTCACAAAACCCACACGGCCGATGCGGCCTTTCTTCGCAGCGGTCATGACCTCTCCTTACTTCTCGATCCAGATAAGAGCCGCATGCCGCCCGGTGCGGCCGTCGCGACGATAGCTGTAGAAGCGCTCGCGATCGGCATAGGTCGACAAGCCGCAGTCCTCAATATCGGAAACGCCTACCTTGGCCAACGCCGCTTTGGCATAGGCCGCCAGATCAATAAGGAATTTTTCGCCCTTGGCTGCAACGCCGTTTTCAACGCCCGGATAGGCTTTTTCAAAAGCCTCGGCAACATCGGTGTCGACTTCAAAATCCTCGCCTCCGATTCGGGGGCCCAGCCACGCCTTCAACTCGCATCCGGGCACCTTTTCCTGCATCGCTTTGACGGCTTCTTCGATGACGCCTGCAGCCAGGCTCTTCCAGCCGGCATGCACGGCACCCACAACGCGCCCGGATTTGTCCGCAAGAAGCACCGGCAGGCAGTCTGCAACCTGCACGACGCAAACCGTTCCGGGCACGGTCGTCACCTGTGCATCGGCCTCAACGGACTCGTCGTCCACTTCCTCCGCATTGACCACCTGGATGCCGTGCACCTGCGTCATCCAGTGGGGTTCGGACGGACACAAGTCCGCCACGATCGAGCGGTTCATGCGCACGCAGCCTGCGTTGTCTTCAACTCGCGAGCCGACGTTCAAACCCATGATGCCTTCCGGACCGCCCCAGGGGCCCGATGAGACGCCGCCCACGCGCTCCGTAAAAAGAGCCTTCACTTTCTCGCCCATCTCCGGCCGGATGACGGCAAGCTCATTCTTCCAATTCATCATTTTCTTTTTTCCTTTCTCGACGCCGACAGCCGAACACCTTCGGCGCTATTTTTATTCGTCGGCTTCGCCTTCGTAGACCATCGGCCCGAAATCGGGCATCTGCGGACGAGCCCCCTCCTCAAACACGCTTACCGGTTCGTCGGTCGGTCCGAAATCGAGGGCATCCATCAATTCGATCATGTCTTCGGGCGGAGGAGCAAACCACTCGCAGGTCTCGCCCGTAGCGGGGTGCTTGAGAATCAGGCGGCTCGCGTGCAGCGCCTGACGGTTGAACCGCGCGGCAACCCCCGCCTCTTCGGGCAGGCTCGATGCGTTCGTACGGTAAAGCGGATCGCCCAAAAGCGGCAGACCGACGCTTGTGAGATGCACGCGGATCTGATGCGTGCGGCCGGTTTCCAAACGACAGGCCACCCAACTCACCATGCGGCCGGCGACGCGCGTCGAATCCACCAGACGCACGCGCGTCTTGGCCGGGCGACTTCCCTGCCCTCCGCGGCAGCAGAATTTGATAGGCGAGCGCGGATCTCGGCCGATGGCGCGGTCTACAAAACCCGCTTCAGGTGCCAAACCCAACACGATCGCCCAGTATTCGCGGCCCACGGTGCGTGCCTGCAGCTGGCGAACCAAGTCCGTGCGGGCAGCTTCGTTGCGCGCAACAACCATAAGTCCCGACGTTTCTTTGTCGAGGCGATGCACGATGCCCGCGCGGCTCACGCGCGTCAGCTCCGGATAACGGAACAAAAGACCGTTTAAAAGCGTTCCGTTCCAGTGGCCCGCGGCCGGATGCACCACAAGGCCCGCCGGTTTATTGACGACAATGATGTCGTCGTCTTCGTACAAAACATCAAACGCAATGCCGTCTTCGGCCACATAGGCCGTGTCTTCGGGCGCAGGCTGCGGCGTGACGATCAGCTCGTCGCCGTCGGCCACCTTCATGCGCACGCCCGCGGCAGGCTCGCCGTTGACGAGCACGGCCCCGGCCTCGATCCACTTCTGCAGTCGAGCGCGGCTCACCGACGGGATCAGAGCGGCAAGAACCTTGTCGAGACGCTCTCCCGAGAAGAACCCTTCGACCTCGTAGACGTCCGGCTCTGCTGTATTATCCACATCATCAACAAATTCAAGCGCTTGTTCGGGCTCTTCGCAGATATAATCGCCCAATTGATTTTCTGGTTGCTTATTGGTGGTCATGAATTCCAGTAACTTAGTGCGTCTAACCAAAATTTCCCTGTTGTGCGCGGCAACGGCCTTGAGCGGCTGCTCCTGGCTGCAGTCCCTTGAAATCGATCCGACCAAGGACTGGACGGCCAATCAGCTTTATACCGAAGCGCGTACGGCCATGAACGAAGGCACGTGGGACGTCGCGCGCGACTACTATACCAAGCTCGAAGCGCGCTATCCGTTCAGCTCCTATGCACAGCAGGCTCAGATCGATCTTGCGTACGTGAACTTCAAGGATGACGACGCCGCCGGCGCCGTGCAGCAGCTTGATCGATTCCTGCGCGCCTATCCCAATCATCCCAACAGCGACTATGCGCTGTACCTCAAGGCTCTCGCTACGCTCAACGAACGCGACGGGTGGCTTGCGGAACTTACAACGCAGGATCTGGCCGACCGCGACGCACAGGCTTCGCGCGATGCGTTCGACATCTTTAAGGAACTTGCCGCGCGCTTCCCGGACTCCCGCTATGCGCCCGAAGCACGCCGCCGCATGCACGAGCTTGTCAATTCTCAAGCCCAGCACCTGCTGAGCACCGCGCGCTTTTACTATGAGCGCAAAGCCTATATCGCCGCCATCAATCGCGCCAAGGTCGTGATCTCGGACTTCCAGACCACCGCTGCCCGCGACGATGCACTGCTGCTCATCGCCGACAGCTACCATGAGCTCGGCATGTACGATCTGGAAAAAGACACGCGCCGCGTGATCGAAATGAATAAGATCAAGCCCTCGAAGGTTGAGGACGACTCCTGGTTCCCGAGTCTGTGGTAACCGAAGTCCTCTCGACTCGAACGCCTCGCTGATCCGCGAGGCGTTTTCGCATCGGCCGTCTTTAGCGGCGGACAACCGCCTGCGGCAGATTTCCCTCGAGATAGTCCCGCGCCCAGTTGAGTCCGATCACCGTCTTGACGTCCGTGATGTCGCCGTTGCGGGTCATCGCCAACGCTTCCTCAAACGGAACGCTCACAAGCGTGAGAAATTCACCCGGATCGAGCTTTTGCCCAGTCTCTGAAAAACACACGTTTTTGGCGAGATAGATCACGATGCGCTCGTTGCTGTAGCCGATTGCGTTGTGAATTGTTCCGAGCTCAACCCAATTTTCCGCCTGCAGTCCCGTTTCTTCTTCCAACTCGCGCACGGCCGTCTGAAACGGGTCCTCGCCCTTGTCGATCTTGCCCGCCGGGATTTCCCAAAAGGCACGATCCATCGGGCTGCGCCATTGACGCTCAAGCACAATGCGGTTTTGATCGTCGAGCACCACCATGGCCGAAGCCCCCGGATGCACGATGAGTTCGCGCCCCGACTTGCGCCCATCGGGCAGGCGCACCTCGCGGCGGTGCACATGCAGCAATTTTCCCGCGTACACCTCTTTATCCGACAGCACGACCTCTTCAAGCCGCTTGTCGATGCTCGCCAGATCCTCCGTCATGCCGAAGCCTCTTAGTCGTTGTAGTTCTGACGCGGCTTGCCGCTGCGCATGTCGTTTTTCATCAGACGCGACTGATCGCGCTTCCATTCGCGCTTGCTTTCGTCGTCGCGCTTTTCAAACTCGCGCTTGCCGCGGCCGAGCGCGAGCGCAAGCTTCACCCGCCCCTTGGAAAAATGCAGATCCAATGGAACGAGCGCATAGCCAGAGCGATCGACTTTGCCGATCAAGCGGTCGATTTCGCGGCGGTGCATCAGAAGCTTTCTCGTGCGCGTAATTTCCGTTTTTTCATGCGTGCAAACCTGATCGGCCGGAGTAAAACTCGCGTTGCACAAAAAAAGCTCGCCGTCGCGCACATACACATGCGACAAATTGATCGTGCTGCGACCGGCACGCACGCTTTTGACTTCCCAGCCGCGCAGCTGCAGACCGGCCTCAAAGCGCTCTTCAATCGTGTAGTCGAACGTGGCGCGCTTGTTGCGAATCAACGGCGCCGCGTTGTTCTTGCTTTTTGCCATATTTCGTTGTTTGTTCTTTGTTTTTCTTCTCTTTTTCGGATGCGGCGCAATTCTAGCAAGGCCTTGCGTGTGAAATGTTTCCTGCCAAGTCTCAAACTCGAAACTCGAAGAGCCTGTAGCTTCTTGCCAAACCTCAGATCGCAAAACTCTGCCCGTTTTTCTCAAAACGACCAATGCTTAAACCACTCGGCCTGCCCGCGCGCAATCATGTTTGCATTAGCAAACACATCGTTCATCCAAATAAGGAAAAACAAGATGATGACGCGCAGACATTTCGCACTAGCTTCCGCTGCGGCTCTAGCAAGCGGTGCTTCCGGTTCGCTTTCCGCCGCTCCGATTCCGAAAGATTTCGACACCGTGTTCCCGAAAGGACCGGTCAATCCGTACGGCAAGTTCTTCACGGGAACGTCTTATCTCACCATGCTCAACACGGCCGATCCTGTCTTCAACTGTCCGATCGGCAATGTGACCTTTGAAGCGGGCTGCCGTACATTCTGGCACTCGCACACGGGCGGCCAGATCCTGTTGGTTCTCGCCGGCGAAGGTCTCTACCAGGAAAAAGGCAAGCCTGCGCGCCGCATCAAAAAAGGCGACGTGGTGCTCATCAAGCCCGATGTGGAGCATTGGCACGGTGCGTGCGCCACAAGCCCCATGACGCACATCTCGATTGAAACGAACGTGCCAAACAATAAGGCGACGTGGCTGACGGCCGTCACCGAAGAGCAGTACGCCGAAGCCAACAAGTCCTAAAAAACTCTGCAATCATCCGATCCCTCGGCCGGATTTCCGATACATTCGTCAGAAACCGGCCGACTGCATGATCAGAAGCACAGTCGACATCACAATGATGGAAATCACGACCGAAAGCGAATTGAGATTGGCACCCATACCCACGTCGCAGCCAAGCTGCGCCGTGTAGATGAGGCTCATCGCCGGTACGGGCGACAGGCACACCAGAATCATCGCGGTGCGCACCTCTCCCTCAAACGGCATGAAGTAGGCCGCAGCAAGTGCAAAGACGATGCACAAGAGCCAGCGGTTGGCAAGAATCTTCATGATCGTGAGGAACTTCTCCCGATTCATCGAAAGCTCGATCGTCTCGCCGATCATGATCATGGCAAGCATCGTATTGGCCTGAGCGCCCACCTTGGTGATCGTAGTCACCTCATCCGGGAAGCGCAGCCCGATCATGCTCATGCCGACCACCACAGCAAAAGTCATCAAAGGCCCCGAACGGACCATTTTGCTGCCGATGACCTTGAGCACTTTCCAAATCGAGCGCTGCTTTTCATGCGTACCGGCAAGGATGGCATAGGTACCGCCTCCGCTCATGATGACGTTGCCTACGTCGAACATAAAGGCCGTCATCAGACCCGTTGTCGGATAAAACGCCTGAATGTAGGGAACCGCCAGCGGTCCGATCGAATAGCCGCTCATGTTGATGCGGAAGAAATCGCGTTTTTTCTCATCGGGTTCTTTGCGGGTGAGAAACCAAGCATAGGCAACCATCAGCACATTCGTCAGAAAGCCCAAAAAGGCAATCAAAAGCATGATGCCTTCGATCTTGATCCCATTGAGATTGGTGATGATGACGCAGGGAATGGTGACGTAAAGCACAAGGCCGCTTACGGCAGGAAAAGCGCTTTCGTTGAGGATATTGCGGCGCCGCAGAAACCAGCCGAGCCAGATGAAGAAAATGAAAGCGGCGATTTTGGGCAGGCTTTCGGTCATTTATCCTTCTCCGCTCCGTGCCCGTGCACATGCGGGTGCGCATGATCGTGGTCGTGGCCACTCTCGGGCATCGTCACATAGTGCACGGCGCCGTCCTCGATGCCGGTTTCGGCAATCATTGCCTGCGCAAGCTTCGAGACGCCTTCAAAGGGGCCTCGCATCACCACGACTTCGAGGCAGCGCTCGTGAGAAGCGTGCACATGCATGCTCGCAATGATCGACTCATGATGCGCATGCTGCTGCTCGGTCATGCGAGCCGGAAGGCTTCTCGCGTGATGATCGAATCCGAAGCTCACCACGGCCATGCATTCCGCAGAACGGTCGTGCCGCAGATCCTCCTGCATAAGTTCGCGGCGCAATAGATCGCGAAAGGCTTCGCTGCGGTTTTTGTAGCCTCGCTTGGCGATGAGCTCGTCGAACGCTTCGGCAATATCGTCGTCAATGGAAATCGTGAATCGCTGCATGGCGCATGCTTCCGCACGGTCGAAACCGGCGGCTCCCTTATTTTTGTTACAGATTCTTTCAGATTCTACTCGCACGTCTTTGCCGCAACTTCGGTTCTGCACACGAAAACTTCGCGCGTGCCGCAATCCTTGAGGTGTATCCTTTATTCAAAACAGCTTTTCCATTCGACCGTCTTGATGCCCCGCACCCAACAGTTTCCCTCTCACCCGCGCATCCGTGATGCCGCTGCCTTGGGCTTTACCTCAAGCCTGGGCCCCTTTGCGGCCAACGGAGTCATGCCCGGCTTTCACCTGATGGCCGAGGACTATGGCGTGAGCTTCGTGGCGGTGCAGCAGTCGCTGACGTTCTACCTACTTACCTACGCCTTCTTCAGTCTGGTTGCCGGAAGCTTTTCGGACAGCTACGGGCGCCGCCCCACTTTCATCGGCGGCATGCTGCTTTTTGCTGCTGCAAGCGTCGGCGCCGCCTTCAGCCAATCGCTCTGGGCGCTCTACGCCTGGCGTCTTCTGCAAGGGATCGGCGCGGCTGTGGGGCAGGTCGTCACGCAGGCCATCGTGCGCGACAACTGGAGCGGTCCGGAAGCAGCCAACGTCAACGGCATGATCGCCTTCTTCTTTGCGGCAGGACCGGCGCTTGCACCCATCGTGGGCGGTCAAATCGTGATGCACTTCGGCTGGCACGCAGTGTTCTTCTTTTTGATGTTCTATTCGCTGTCCATCGCGGGCTTCATCTACTTCTGCATTCCGGAAACGCTTTCTGTTGCCGAACGCTCCCCCTTTAGGCCCGGCGTCGTCTGCCGCAACTATGTTCACGGCCTCACCAACGGCGCGTTCATGGCGGGCGTCGTCGCTCACGGCGTGCTTTTCATGGGCGGGATTCTCTATGCTGCGGGCTCGGCCGACTTCGTGATCAAAGTGATGGGACTTGATGTCGATCAGTTCGGCTGGCTTTCGATTCCGCTTGTGTTCGCCTCTTTCGCGGGTGCCTGGGGCTCCATTCGCCTGGCGCGCCGCCTGCGGCCCAAACGCATGATCATCGTGGTGGCCGTGGCAACGCTTGCGAGCTCCGTTCTCGCTGCCGCCTACGACTACTGGGAAAATCCGGGATTTCTGCTGCTTCTCGTCGCTCCGGTGCTCTATTCGCTCGGCATGGCGCTGCTGCGACCGGTGATGATGGCGATGAATCTGGACTATTTCCCGAAAAACCGCGGGATGGCCGCCGCCATCCAACAGTTTTTCGTCACCGCCTCCTTCTGCTTTACCGCGGCCGTATGGGTGCCCGTCGTCATGGGATCGGCATGGAAATACGCTCTGGCCTCGGCCTTCTGCGCACTTGTTGTTTTGCTTTTGTGGCTCATCTCGATGCGTCTGCGCGGCAGGGCGCTTGAGCGCGCGGGCGTTCCCGAAACCATGACATAGACAAAACCCATTCTTTGTGCCGAAAAACAAACAGGAAATCGCCGTTTTTTGAGCCTTCTTTACACGCGCATGCCTTACACTTGTGACATGCAACAGACGGCCGAAACAACCACGCTTTTTTTCGCCTCTCAAGAGGACACCGAACGCTTTGCCGAGCGCGTCGCGAAGGCGCTTTTGAACCACGAATCCGAGATTGCCGAAGCGGGCTTCAACCTGCGGCTTACCGGAGGGCTCGGTGCGGGCAAGACCACCTTTACGCGCGCGCTTTTGCGCGCCTGCGGCGTCACGGGTCGCGTGCGCAGTCCCACATTCGAACTTGTCGAAGACTACGAAATCGGCCGCGCGCTTGAATTTCACCATTTCGACTTTTATCGGTTCGAATCACCCGAGGAATTCGACGAAGCGGGCTTTCGCGAACTTTTCGGACCGGGCATGGTAACGGCCTGCGAATGGAGCGACAAAGCAGCTCCCTTTCTGCCTAAGGCCGACCTCGAAATCACGCTTGCGGTCGAGGGGCTTTCGCGCCACGCGAAGCTTGCCGCCTATTCCGATCTCGGGCGCCTTGTGCTTGCGGAGGCCGCATCATGAGCACCACTCGCCGTGAACTGCTTTTGGGGCTGGTGGGCGCCGCGGCCGCACAGCCGCTGCAGGCCCTGGCCGCGCCGCGCCTTCAGGTCCGCATTTGGCCCGGCGATGAATCTACGCGCGTGTCGGTCGAAAGCGACCGCAAGCTCAAGTACAGCTACATGGTGCTGCGCAACACCAAGCCTTATCGTCTCGTGCTCGACATTGAGGGACTGAGGCTGACGGCCGGCATCGAAAACACGCTCAAGAACTTCAAGAGTTCCGACAAATTCATCGCAGGCATCCGCCCGGGACAGTTCAAGCCCAATGTGCTGCGCATCGTCTTCGATTTAAAAGACGACGTGCGCGCCGAAGTGAACTACTCCAAGCCCATCGAACAGTTCGGGCACCGCATCATCATCGATCTGGAGGCAACCAACGCCGACACGATGCGGCAGGTGATTGCACAGACGGGAGCGGACGCCGACGAAGTAAAGAAAACGAAGCCCGCCGAAAAGCCGCGCCCCAACACCGTTCAGGAAACGCGGCGCGTTACGCAGAAAAAGCCCGCCAAAAAGACGGGCAAAACCGAAACGCTCATTGTCGTGATCGACGCGGGCCACGGCGGCGAAGATCCCGGGGCCGTCGGCAAGCGCCGCAAGACCTATGAAAAGACCGTGGTGCTTGCGATTGCCAAGAAGCTTGAAGCGCAGATCAACCGCACCCGCGGCATGCGCGCTGTGATGACGCGCACGCGCGACGTGTTCTTGCCGCTGCACAAGCGTGCGGCGGTTGCAGTGAAGCAAAAGGCGCACATCTTCGTGAGCATCCATGCCGACGCGTGGATCAAGCCCGATGCGGCAGGCTCCTCCGTCTTTACGCTGAGCGTGGGCGGAGCCTCGTCGCTGCAGGCCCGGTGGCTTGCGCAGACTCAAAACCGAGCCGACGAAATCGGCGGCACGGTCTTCAAAGGCGTTGCGAAGCAAGCCCGCAGTACAGTGGTCGACATGCTTGCCGAAACGAAGCTGCGCTACGGCATTCAGCTCGGAGACGAGGTTCTCACGGAACTCGCCAAACTCGGGCCGCTGCACAAGGATTCCGTCGAATACGCCGAATTTGCCGTTCTGAAGGCTCAGGGCGTTCCGTCGATTCTTGTGGAAACGGCATTTTTAAGCAACCCCAAGGAAGAAAACCGTCTGCGCGACGCGCGCCATCAGGCGCGTCTCGCGCAAGCCATCTTCAAAGGAATTCGCACCGCCGTGCGCAAGGACCCGTCCATTTTGAAGCAAACCTAACGACGCCTGCCGGAAGGTCTGCAGGCTTTCCAGCAGACCCAAACAATCCGTAAGCAACGAAACTCGAAAGAACATGCCCCTTCCAGAAGCTCCCCGCACCCGCGGCGCAATACTTGATGAAAGCGCCTACGGCAAAAAGACGTCTGCCGCCCAACCCGAACCCGCCGCTCCCAAGCGCAAGCCTGCCGCCAAAAAAACCGTGAAGACAACGTTGAAGTCAACCGTCGCCAAGAGCAAAGCGTCCGCTGTCAAAGCCCCAGCCAAAACTGCTTCCAAAAAGAGCGCGGCGCCCGCCAAATCTAAGAAAGCTGCAGCACCCAAAGCAAGCCTTCTGAAGGCCCCGATTCAGGCTAAGGTCGAGCAGCTTGAAACGGAAAAAGCAGCGGCAACGGGCGCAGCGCGCCTGCGCAGTCCGCGACTTATTTCCACCACGCAGATGCCGCGCATCTTTGTTTTGGACACCAACGTGCTGCTGCACGATCCGACGTGCCTTTTTCGCTTCGAGGAGCACGACGTGTACCTGCCAATGGTCACGCTCGAAGAACTCGACAACCACAAGACCGGTACGCGCGACATCGCCCGCAACGCCCGACAGGTAAGCCGCACGATCGATCGGCTGATCGAAACAAGCACCGAACCCATCGGACAGGGCGTGCCGCTTTCCTCACTCGGCAACAAGGAAGCACGCGGCAAGCTCTATTTTCAGGAAATCGGATTCAATCCGAAAGAACTGCCCGCGGGGCTGCCAAACGACAAAGCCGACAACATGATTTTGGCCGTCGTGCGTGCTCTTCCCGAACAATTCCCCGGCAAGCACGTTGTGTTGGTGAGCAAAGACATCAACATCCGCATCAAAGCCACGGCCATGGGGCTGACGGCCGAGGACTACTTCAACGATAAGGCTATCGACGACGCGGATCTGATCTTCACTGGCTTTGCCTCGGTTGCTCCCGATTTCTGGGAAAAGCAGACCGTTAATCTCAAGAGTTGGCAGGGCGAGGGCTGCGTTTGGTACAGCTTCGAAGGGCCTCTTGCGCAGTCGCTTGCCGTCAATCAGTTTGTGACAACCACGGACGGCTCGTTCGTGGGGCAGGTCAAGAGCGTTTCCGCCGGAACCGCGACGCTTGCCACCGTACGCGACTACATGCAGCCGCGCAACGCCGTCTGGGGCGTGCACGCGCGCAACCTCGAGCAATCGCTTGCGCTTAACCTCCTGATGAACCCCGACATCGACTTCGTGACGCTTCTGGGGCAGGCCGGCACCGGCAAGACGCTCATCACGCTTGCTGCGGCACTCTCACAAACGCTCGAAGAACGGCGCTTCTCGGAAATCATCTTTACGCGCGCTACGGTAAGCGTGGGCGAAGAAATCGGCTTTTTGCCGGGCACCGAAGAAGAAAAAATGACGCCTTGGATGGGGGCGCTCGAAGACAATCTCGAAGTGCTCAACAAGGCCGACCGCGGTGCAGGCAGCTGGGGCCGCAGCGCCGCTGCCGACCTCATCCGCAGCCGCATCCGCATCAAGTCCATGAGCTTTATGCGCGGCAGAACGTTCCTTAACAAGTTCGTCATCATCGACGAAGCGCAGAACCTTTCGCCCAAGCAGATGAAGACGCTCATCACCCGCGCCGGTCCCGGCACGAAGATCGTGTGCATGGGCAACATCGCGCAGATCGACACGCCCTACCTCACGGAAGGCTCTTCGGGCCTCACTTACGTTGTCGAGAAGTTCCGCGGTTGGTCGCACGCTGGCCATATCACGCTGCAGAGAGGCGAGCGCAGCCGACTGGCCGACTACGCCACCGAAGTGCTGTAGCCGAGCACGCGGCCCAAAGCGCAACGGGGAGCCGATCGGCTCCCCGTTTGCTTATTCGAATCCGTACAAAGGCTTCTCAGAACCAAAGCGCAAAGCACATGATGCCGATCATGATGAAGGAAAGCGCAAGCTTCACCACCGTGCCCACCATCATGCCGACCCAGGTGGCCCAGCCGACGTTGCCTGCGATGCGCAGGTCGCGCTGCGCGATGTATTCACCGATGAAGGCGCCCACCAAAGGCATGAAGAGAATGCCCACGATGCCCATAAAAAGGCCCGCTACGGTGCCGATCAAAGAGCCCAGAATGCCCCATTTGGATGCGCCCGCTCTCTGCGCTCCCATGGTCTGCGCCACCCAGTCGACGACAAGGCCGATGACGGTGAGAACGCCGAGCACCACCAGCGGCACCCAGGTGATTTTTTCGAAGTCGCCGATCCAGGCCGCCAGCAGCGCCCCGAGAAAGATCATCGGAATGCCCGGCAAGGCCGGCACCACGGTGCCCGCCACGCCGCAGCC
>USBS01000035.1 GCA_900552915.1 uncultured Sutterella sp.
CTGACGATGTCAGAATCCTCACTTATGGAGTGTCAGAATAGCGTTGCGCTAACACATGGAGCCACAGTTCTGGCTAAAGCCCATTTCCTAACCTAGAATTTCGCGAGCTTTGAAGGCAAACCGGTGGTCATTGTTCTGGCTAAAGCCCATTTCCTAACCTAGAATTTCGGCTCAAGACCGAAGGATTGGACTGGTAATGTTCTGGCTAAAGCCCATTTCCTAACCTAGAATTTCCACATCGGCAGTCGGGATGGCTGCTCTCCAGTTCTGGCTAAAGCCCATTTCCTAACCTAGAATTTCTGGTGCCTTTGTGACTGATAGCACTCACTTGTTCTGGCTAAAGCCCATTTCCTAACCTAGAATTTCATCAGCGCTTGGCTGGCCATAGCCGAGCGAGTTCTGGCTAAAGCCCATTTCCTAACCTAGAATTTCAGTGACGCTCTGGGGCGGCATCAACGGCCAGTTCTGGCTAAAGCCCATTTCCTAACCTAGAATTTCAACGAGCGGTGTTTAGTGTCGTACCGACTAGTTCTGGCTAAAGCCCATTTCCTAACCTAGAATTTCTATGACCTTGTGCGCGATTGCTGCAAACTAGTTCTGGCTAAAGCCCATTTCCTAACCTAGAATTTCATGCAAGCGCGCCTCTTACATGGATATTCTGTTCTGGCTAAAGCCCATTTCCTAACCTAGAATTTCTTGAGGAGATTATCAAGGCCTACAACACGCGTTCTGGCTAAAGCCCATTTCCTAACCTAGAATTTCGAACGTGCGAATGTACAAATTATCCATGAAGTTCTGGCTAAAGCCCATTTCCTAACCTAGAATTTCTTCCGTGCCAGTGAAGAAGTGAACCGGCTTGTTCTGGCTAAAGCCCATTTCCTAACCTAGAATTTCTATGCGCGTTCGGACAAGCAGAATAGTAGTGTTCTGGCTAAAGCCCATTTCCTAACCTAGAATTTCTGGCTCTGGCATGAATGTTGGTGGAGTTCAGTTCTGGCTAAAGCCCATTTCCTAACCTAGAATTTCATCATCAATTGCCTCATCAAAAGAAAGCCAGTTCTGGCTAAAGCCCATTTCCTAACCTAGAATTTCCTTAACATTTGTGAAATCGTGACCTTTTGAGTTCTGGCTAAAGCCCATTTCCTAACCTAGAATTTCCACTGCCCACCGGCACAAGTGTCTGGAACGGTTCTGGCTAAAGCCCATTTCCTAACCTAGAATTTCATGCGGGCTTCAATGCCAGTCATGATCTGCGTTCTGGCTAAAGCCCATTTCCTAACCTAGAATTTCAGACAGAACCGCAATACCTTGATATTAAATGAGAAAACAAGACAAACACGATCGATTTTTTCCATAATTTCAGAACAATTCAAGCTGGTTTGGCACGTTTTTCAGCGCCATGTTGATGCGATTCTGAAAAGTTGTGATGCGCTTAAATTGAGCGTCTGTGATTTTAAGAATGCTCACTTGTCCCTGAGCCGGCAGTGCTGCTCTGACTCGCCGAAAGATCGTGCTACTTTTTTCCTGGCTGGTGCAAAATTTAGCGTAAACGCTCAATTGACATTTCAAGAAACCGAGGTCCAACAAATACAGACGGAAGTTGTTGGCCTTTTTCCTTTGTTCTTTGGTTCTGACAGGCAGGTCAAACATCACTATCAGCCACATAAGCCTATAACCGGAAATCACGAGTTTTTCTCTCGAAGATCATCAAAAATAAAACCTTCAGGCAAGTCTAATTTTGTTCGCTCTTCTGTGAAAATCTGCGCCAAGGAAGCCGCCAATTGTTGCATCGCAACCGACACCGGCGTTCGCCCTGTTGGGCATCTCATATCGACGTGTAACACCGATACCAAAGCCTTTTTACCTTCAGGCGTGAGCTCAGAGTCGACCTCAGGTTTGAGTAGTGCAACCTTTGCATCCACTAGTGGACGAAACGGTTCCATTAGATCATCAACCAACCTCTGACTATTCCCATCATTGCAGTGGTGAACGCCCACACTCGGGTGTAGTCCAGCAGCAATAACTCCACGAGCCATGGCTGAGCGCAGGATCGTGTATCCGTAGTTCAAAAAAACGTTTGCCCCTGCTGCGAGCCTATCTCGCCTAAAGTCATCGCCAAATAATGCCGACCAATAAAATCGAGCGGCAAGAGCTTCACGATTATCAGGGTCTCCGCTACGTACGTCGCGTGCGTAGTTTTCCATTGCCCCATGAGGTTTGCCAAACATCCGTAATACCTGTGCCTGCATCAAGATCTTGCTACGAACAATTGCAGCCCAAACGTTTTTCTTTCTCGGTAACGAGGCGTTGAGCTGACACTCCATCCGCTTGGCCTGCAAATGGTGCCCTTCTAAGGGCCAAAGAAAAGCTACAGGTACATGTCGATCTGAAGATAAAACGAAAGGCACTCCCCGATCAGCCAAAGCTTCCAGGATGTTGTTGGTATAGGACACCCCATGAGCGTTGACGATCACCGCCAAGATATCGTCGAGCGGGATACGACCAATCTCCTGCCACGGTCCCGGGCCCTTGCTTTGAATCAGCAAAAAGCCTCTGTAAACCGACAGATGTCGATTGTCGTTCCCTACTTCGACGATACGCCCCAACATACGACTAATACCCCAATCGGTGAATTCTTACCTGGCCTGCTGGACTTACCGTAACCCGTTGGGCATGCAACTTCTGGAGACCAGAAACTGTCTTTCTCAGATAATCTATTGTGTCTTTCGAATCTGTTTCTCTAACGCGGGCACTAACGTTAGCTTCATTTATCCCAGCAAGCTCAACCATGCCGTCTGATCTGAACTTCTGAACAATATAATTTCGATAGCCATCATCTAGTTTCAATCGCAAAACATCACCTTTGAGCAACCTCATAATTAAGGGCTTGCCAGTTCTAGACAACTTTTCTCTTAGAAAGTCCTTCCCCTTCGTTCGTACTATCCGATAAGCGTCAAAGGTCGAAATGACATCGGCAACCCATGCTCCTTTATCGTTCAGGACAATTTCTACACAGTAGTTGCTGTTCCCTTTGAAGCCTTTATAGGCTCTAGGCGTACCATCCTCATTAATACCATGACGCCAGGTGGCTTTTGCGCAGGCAATCGGAATAACCTGTAGTTTTTGAACAGTTCTGACCCCATCCTTCCTATAAACAACGTTTCCGTCTTTTCTGATACCGTACGCAGTAGCGTCATGCATCTGCCCTTCGTACGAATGATCAGGCTTGTGGCTAACCACAATTCGCTCAATTGCACGCTGCACCGAAAGTCGGTAGGTTGCCCAAGGCAGAGGTATATCCTGAAGCAAACGCTGTCCTTCCTCGTTGTTCTGCGCGGCTCTAGTGGCAATCTTCTGCAACAGGCTACGGTCCGTCACAGCAATTACGCAGGCGTCGATAGCATGATGTCTGTGATCATCACGATTTTTTGCGTTCGTATCATTCAAGATGCGATTAAGGCCATACTTTGCTCTTAACATCGAAGTCAGCCGCCCCGGAATAACCATTGTCTTCTGGGGACAAATCAACTCAAGGTACTCCTTGGAAATGCGGCACAAATACTGTGTATCAGTAAGCATTCGAGCTGTGAAGTCCTTGAAATCGCGTAGCCAGACTTCGTAGCCATCCTCGGCAAAGCGGAAGCGTTTCGATGTTGGCAAGTGTTCCGCTCTAGCCAGAATATCGTCGTAACTTAAGCCGTTCTTTTCGAAGATATCCCTAGCCTCCCAAGGCGTACGATTTCCTTTGATGCGATTGGCAAAGCGATAGGACACCGTCTTGTTGCTCATGGAATCGTCAAGCGTTCGCGAGTACGGCAGAATGTGCTCAATTTCTATCTCTTCCGAAAAGAGACTCGCAGCACTGATCTGCTTGCCGGTGTACGGGCAACGTCTGTCGAGAGCGTTGTCGCCAAGCTCTTCCCACAAAAGCCACTTTTCAATATCCTCCCGACTGACCAAGGCTTCGTTACATCCCAGGATTTCCGCAACCGCATGAGTTGCTGCCGCGTTTTTCTCCTTGTTTTGGTTTTGCTTGCGCTGAACCTCAAGTTTCTGATCGCGAGACATTTTCAGTTCACGGGCGAGTTCAACCACAATTTCCGCGGGTTTCCCATAAGTCCTGATCAACTCATTGACAACTTTGCGGAGTTCATTGAGCCCCACGTGCACTGTGGGATTGGCAATTTTGCCGTAACGAATTTCATCAGGATCCGACGGATCGTTGGTACCGAACCCGACATGCCGAGTCAAAGCCTCTCCGTAGTAGGGGAGCTCATACATGACTTCACCAGTTTGATGCAAAAGATCAAGTGAGCTGTGCGATTCAAATCCTGCCTTCTGTACGGCATCACTGTAGACAATAACTTCGCTCTTGAGGACAGGAACAATTTGGGCCAACGCCTTGCGGGAAAGACTTCCATAGCCGGAAGGTAAAGTAACTTGCGACAACCTGGTAGCCAATTCACAAGAGAAGCCATATTTCTGATGCAACTGGTTAATCAGATCGCTCTCCGACTCCACGGTCAACAACAGGTCAACAATCTCGTCCTGCTTTTCGAGGTCGTACTTGAACCACTCCGAACCGATTAATTTTTTCGAACCTAATATCGCTGCAGTTTCGTTACCTTTGAGTTCAGTTCTTCCCGCATCCTCAAGATTAAACTGCCCTTCATATCCGATTTTGCTGCGCATTTGCTCAAAGGTGCGCTTCTTAGACTTATTTAAGTCTTCAGCTAAAACATTTCGTTCTTCAAGAGAAAGCGGGATACTTCGAAGATTGACATCAAGTTTTTTCAGATTATTGAGCTCTTGGTAAATCCGAAATTCCTGTTGGCTCGGTAGCGCTAGTGGCGCGCGTTCTTCATCGGGCAACAACGTGCAACGTCCGGGCTTAACAGGTCGCAGATCGCGCTGGAAAAAGATCGTGTCGTAAAGCCGCTCTTTTTTATCATCGGAAAAGAGTGTTGGGTTAAGAGAGGACTGTTTTTCCCAAATCAAGCAGAATTCATTCTGGATCAGCTCTCGATCCAAATAAAAATCGTATTGCTTGGTGTTCTTTGTCCTGCCGTTTTGTTGCACCTCAACCTGACGAATTCGAGAGCGCACAGGTAGGCGACGCAGTTGCCGATCCGCGAACATCTCACCAACGGTTCGGTACCCTTTCTTTTCTAGAATAGCTTTTGTCTGCTTAATTGCATCCTTCAGCAATCCGGTTTCGCTACTCTTCTGGTCTGTTCGGCGGTTTGACTTAAAACCACGCCTTTGAGCCAAATGAAAAATTGCACGTCCGAATTCGTAAGGAGTCAGTTTTTCATCCAGAGCCTTTCGGCGGATTTCATAAGGGTTAAGAATTTCTAGTTTGCGGCGCGCTTGCGGATCTTGAGGAAAGAAACCAAATTGAACCAGATCATTAATCAATCTATTCTTGCGTCGCTTCGTTCTATCCTGCGTTCGACGTTGCTGACGTGCTTGACGTCTGACAGATGCCAACGACTGCCCGTTCTTGGGGTTACGACTGTCTGAAAAAATACGTACGCCGGCTTTAATGACAGCACAAGGATCTCCCTGGGCATTAAGCCGCAACATCGCCCAACCGATTGACGTACTGCCAATATCAAGTCCCAAGCGATAGACCATCTTGTTTTCAGACATTTCTTCATTCCTTTCAACGTGAAGTTATCCGTTCTCTCACTCACTAAGCTAGGAGAATTTGACGGAAGCGTCAACAACAGCTACAATCGAACCGAAATCAGGTTAGGAAATGGGCTTTTTCCATTAACAAGCTGAAAAATGCAACAGATGAGAGGTCGCTATAGGCGGCCTCTTTTTTCGTCTTAAGTCTGCATTTTTCTCGCATCGTCACAATCCCGGTAAAAGTAGAAACTAATGCCAAGAGCATAACCTTTTTTGGATCCTAAAGAAAACAAATTGATCAGAAGTTTTATTCTGACAACCAATTCAATTCTTCATAAGGCAGAAAGTTTTCTCAGCAATCAGCTTTGTCGCCTATAAAACACAATTCTTTTGATTGTGCCAAAACATGCGTCAATTTCCGACTCATGTGAACATAACCGATTGGCAAAGAGACAAAAATTCTGTCGACGCTACGGTTGCGGTGCCTTTTCGTCACAGCTGTACAGGTTACTCACAAGCTTTTAATGTAAGTTCTGTTGTCTACCTCAAACTCAATATTCCGACAGCAAACGTCGCAAGCCAGCCTTCTGCGCTACACTCGCCTCCTATACAAACCTCAGGAGGCCTGCGCCATGGCTACAGTCGGAAGCGTCGAACGCGAAGCACTGCTAATCATCAAAATTCTTGAGCATATTCCACGCAACAGTTGGATCTCCACTCAGGACCTGCAGCAGAGTCTGAACGAAAGCGGCTTTCCTCTGGAAACACGCCGCATTCAGCGTCTTCTCAAGAGCATCGCAGGATGTCCGGAGCTCGGCGTCGAGTGCCGCGACAAAGGAAAACCTTACGGGTATCGCCGCAGTCTGCCCGATTCCAACCTTTCGCAGAAAAATCTCAGGCCTCAGGAAAGCCTCCTTGTGCGTCTGGCCGAGGAATACCTCAAAAACCAAATCCCCGCTCCGGTCATGAAGCCGCTGCAGAACCTTTTTGAACTTGCTCGCGAATCGCTCAAGGAATCGGGCTCTACAGCCCGACAGAAAGCGTGGCTGCAGAAGGTCGCCTTCGTACCGGACTCCATCGCCCTGATGCCTCCGAGAATCCTGCCTCGTATTTTTGATGCGGTAAGCGAGGCACTTTATCGAGACAGCAAACTCGATCTGAAATACACAAACGCAGAAGGTCTGGAAAAAGAGCACACAGTTTCGCCGTTAGGGTTGATCCAACAGGATCAGCGCCTGTATCTGATCTGCAAATTTGACGGCTACGACAATGTCCGACATTTGGCTCTGCACCGCATGAAGACGGCAAATGTGCTCGACTTCCCTGCCGAACGCCCGAAAAACTTTGCGCTCAAGGACTACATCAACGCTCGTCACGTCAACTACAGCAACGGCGGTAAGGTCCTCTTCGTCGTGGAATTCGAAAGCCCGAAAACCAAGCTCATTCTTGAGGAAACACCCTTTAACCGCACACAGGAGCTCATTGAGACGGCGGACGGCAAGTGGCGCCTGCAGGCCGTCATGGACGACACCGTCCTTTTGGACGGCTGGGTTGCATCCTGGAAAACGGAAGCAAAGATCACTCGAGCCGAAAAGCGCCCGCTCGAAGGCGACGGCCCCGTGATCTCGCTGTTGCGTCAATAAAAGCCGATTTTCTGAGCCGAGGACTGCCCCTTAACCTTGATTTCCTCTCCCAAACGAGCCACAAAGTCGGCAGCAGACTGCAGCGGACGGAAGCGACTCTGACGAGCGACGGCAGCATAGTCGCCGGGCGTCAATGCGCGCCAGCCGAGAAGCCGGGATGCAGACTGATCGTCAAGCGCAATACCGACGGCGGCTAGCTGTTTTTGCGCCAATGCTACGGCCTGTTCGGGCTTTAAAAAGTCGAACTTAGCTTTTAGGTCAAAGCGCCTGAGCGAAGCCGCATCGAGCGAATCCAAGAGATTCGTGGTTGCAACAAAATAACCCGAATAGGCCTCCATTTGCGCCAGCATTTCGTTTACCTGCGTTGTTTCCCAAGACGCGCGTGAGAGCGTGCGGTCGCGCAGGAAAGAGTCGGCTTCGTCAAGCAAAAGTACGGCGTTTTCGCGCTGAGCCTGTCGAAAAGCCTCTGCAATCAGTTTTTCCGTTTCACCGACCCAGCAGCTCGTAAGTTCGGCAACCGTCTTTCGCACGAGCGGACGGCCGAGTTCCTTTGCAAGCCAAGCCACATAAGCCGATTTGCCGGTGCCGGGAGGACCGTAGAGGCAAATCCGTCCGCCGCCGGCTTCCTTCAAGCCATGCGCAAGCTCCACCAAATCCATGTCGGCATTGACGAAATGCGGGTCGTAGTAGGCAGGAAGCACGGCCGCAGTTCCCGGCACAGTGCCGAAGCCCTGCGCACGCAGTGTTTCGCTTACAAGTCCAACGACCTCTTCTTCGGTTACAGCCCCCTTCTCGAACCCCACCATTGAGGCCACTTCAGCGGCACGACAAAGGACAGCAGGAGCCAACTGATCAGCCTGCGTGAGACGCTCGGCAGCCGTATCCGATAGTTTTCCCGAAAATGCCTGATCCACAATCTTGCGGCGGCCTTTTGCGTCGGGTGTCGGCACTTCAATCACCAGATCGAAGCGGCGGATCATTGCAGGATCGATAGAACCGATGGAGTTCGTTATCCAGAAGGTCGGCAAAGGATTGCTTTCCAACAGCTGATTGATCTGTCCCTTATTTGACCGCATGATCTTCGGCCCGAACAAACTGAAAAGAGCCAAAGGATTGGCGCCGTCGTTAAAGACGTCTTCGGCTTCATCGATAGCAAGAACCGTATTTTCCGAACTTCCCAAAAAGGCCGAAGCAGTCTTCCAACGCTGAAGGCGCGATTTCGATCCGCGACTGTTGTTTTCCTCTTCGGTTGCAACTTCAAAAAGATTAGCCGACAAAATTTTGCATACCGTACGCGCAAGCTGCGTCTTGCCGGTGCCCGGCATTCCGTACAGCAAAACGTTGGCACCCTTGCGATGTTCCTCAAGTGCTTTCTTCATGTAGGGCAGAAGCACCCGATTAACCACAGGCAAATGGTCGTAATCCTCAAGCGACAACTCTCCCTCAGGAGCAGGATTCACAACTGCCGCGAGAAGCTTCTGCAACGGAACACGCATCGAAAGCAGACTGTGAAAGCGCGATTCGTCAAGAAAATCGATGCGATTACTCAGTTCATCGTCGTCGCTGTCGGAAAAGACGAACAATCCCGAGCGCATCAACGGCGAATCGAAGCGCAAGGATTCCTTGATCCGCTCTCGGTCCTCCTTCAATGCTGCAGCAGTGATGTCGATGATCAGATCCGTGGCATTCTTTGAAAAATCAAAGCAGCGCATGATCGGAGCAAACGCACTGCTTCGCGCGCTGGCAACCAATAAAAAAGCAAAAATCCGCGTATCCAGTGCCGAAAAGCCGAATGCTTCCCGAATTTCAGAAATGTTCTCGGCAAAAGGACCGGAAAATCCGGTTAATTCATCGAAACCAGACTCTTCGAGCTTTCTTAAAGCCTCGAAAACGGATTCCGGTCGTTCAAGTCCCAGCCAGCGCTTGACAGCACCTCCACGCGAGACACGGCGCCAGAACTCACCCAGCGTATCGGGGTTGGAGCGTTCATCATCGAGATCGAACAAGCTGTCGGCATCTTCGACAATCGCCTGCAGACGATCCTGCAGAAAGGCAAGGCGCTTGTCGACCGGGACGATTGTTTTGTTGTCGCCCTCTTCATCGTCGTCAAAAGATTTGTCCTGCGGACCGATAAGCGTCCCTCGTCCCACCTTAAAACGTCCTCTCGCAACTCGACCGTATTTCATAAAGTCCTCATTGCGATTAATGGCCAGAGCCCAGTTGAGCTGGCTGCGAAAAGCCTTAAACCAGAAGTAGCCCGAATAAGAGTCCGAGTTGCCCATCTCGCAAACGCTGAGGTCTTCCCAAACGCCGGCATTGCAAAGCAGACGCAGAAGCCATAAATCGACGGTCTGCTGTTCAACCATGCCGGACTTTTTGATCGTTGTTCTGCGAGCCATACCGATAATTCTTCCTTTTAAAAGTCTTGCTCTCACATTCACACCTCTGCAACACCTCGAATCGTAAGAGCAGGTGCGTCAATTTCCGACGCAGCAGCACTCAAAATCAATCCTTATCATTTGCGTCAATAATTGACGCACTCTCTCCTATTCTTTTCTCTCGGAATCAATTTATTTTTAATCCGAATTACGTAGAGATAAAAGAAAATGAGAAAAGATAAAGAACAGATGGATGCAATTGCAAAAACAGAGCGTTGTACTAAATCGAACTCTCATCGACACATCAAGAGTGCAGATTCGACGACTAACAACTCTCACAACCACCTCAGGAACGAGATCAACACCGTCCTGTCCATCTTTGCCGAGAGCAACTCTGCCTTGAAGTCGCTATGACCCATTCAGTTCCGATACTTCTTCCCAATGAAATCATCGTCATACACGATGCAGTCGTCAGTCGTTTTGGAGGTTTGAGATCACCGACTACGACTCAGATCGATCAACTCGCCAAGGCAGAGGCAGTTGTCGGGCGAATCCGCAGCACACTCGAATACAGCGACGATTTCAACCGAAATGATCCGTTTGCTCTGGCAACATTGCATGCCGTCTGCATTGCCAGAGCACACGCGTTTGCCGACGGCAATAAGCGTACGGCTCTCAATGCCGCAGGCCTCGTTCTGTTGCGCAGCGGCGTCATTTTCCATGACCACCCGAAACTGCCTCAGCTGATGGTCGATCTAGCAGAAAGCGACACAGACGCCGTTCGTACTGCTCGCAGATTCGCCGCACTGGTGAGCACCAAACTCGTATAATCAGTCACAAATGAGCTGTTATTGGATTCGACTACTCTTCTCTAATCGCTTATCGTCGCCAACGTCTCGGCTACGTATGGGTCCGGCGAGTCGGAAAAATGATCCGTAAGAAGGCGGCCGATTCGCTCGCTCGGACATCCGTAGGCAAAGGCACTTTCAAGCAAACCGGGGTCATCGGCAAGCAAACGCAAAATATCTTTGTCCGCAAGTTCTGTCAGTACGGCCTCGTTTCCGAGCAATGCTTCTCGCACATCGAACGATTTGTCGTGTTTTAGACAATCAATCGCTGCCGATGGCAACCCGTCGCGTCCGGCCACTGCCGTCCTCACCTCGCGGGATGGGTGCTGTGCCAAGCGGATCATGACGGCGTCCGTTTCCAATCCGACCGGAAGAGACTTCGCTACCGTGTCCAGACCGTCGATCGGAATCATCAGCATGGATAGCTGCCGGTCAGGAATTAGTTCGCCGGTGCTTTCATCGGATTTCATAAAAGACAGTGCATAGACATAATCCTGCGATCGCCCGTAGAGGTTGAGACCGAAGGCCGAAGCACTTTTTCGAACAAATGGCGGCCGCTTGACTCGTTGGGGACAAACTTCTTCGAGCTGCTTGAGCCGATGATCCAGAAGTCTTGTCTGCTGGCGCACACTCAAATCCGGATGCTCCCAACAGGCGCTAAGCAACACTCGAACCTTCTCTTGAAGACACGCAATCGTCTTTGGCAAAGCGTTCACAAAATTAAGTTCCTGTTCGTTTTTCGGACAAATCTTTTTCCACTTTAACAGTTCAGTTGAAGACTGATAAAGCGCATCAACCATCGAATCCATCACGTTTTCCAGAATCTGTCCGTCCTCATCGGCCAAGGCAATTGCCTGCTGCGGCGACAAGCGCCCGACAGCGTCCAAGTTAAGCGATAAATTACAGCGCACTTCGTGCGACGAATCTTTAAGAAGTGACATGAGCGAAGAATCGGCAAGCCCCTTTTCACAAGCCGCCGCCGCGCGCAAACGAGCATCCGGATGCAAAGCCAAAAGACTCATAAACTCGGCTCGACGTTGGGATTCTTCCGGCATGGAGGCATCCAGTCCGCCCCACCTTACAAGGTCAACGACAAATTCCGTCGATACCGGCACTGTGAGAACGTCTTCCCAACGGTCCTCTCTGGGGGCATTGCCCTTCGTTCGCCTTCCGCACACCAACGCAATCCCGCTAGATGTCGTTACACCGCCTTTTTCTCGAGCCATAGCCAACTTGCAAAAAACCGGAAAAACAGGCTGCTCCACGCCAACGTTTGATCGAATATCTTTCATAAAAAATCTCCTCTCGAGAACTAAAAAAGCAAGGCACAGCCTTTGTTTTCGCATCCTAATCGGGCATGCGTCGTTACTTGTCGCACGCGAACTTTCCGTCTGAAACCGGGAGTGCGTCACTCTTTTCCCGACGAAACAGCAAGCGCAACACTCTCCCATCTGTTCTTCATAAGCGGCATCCTCGTCGAAAATGCGTCGATTTTCGTCGCACAAAAGTCGCTCTCGCATACGTCAATCATTGACGCATGTATTCCGAAAATTCCGTTATCGAATCATTCAAACGAGATAAGGATTTTTGGAGATACACCATGGACTACGGCCCAAAGAGCCTGCTGCAGCTCAGAACGCAGATGCCCAAAGCCGATCGCCCGGTCATCGTTATTCTCTCGGGTGCCGGCCTTTCCGCCGAAAGCGGAATTCCCACCTACCGCAATCCCGACAACAGTTGGAGCCGTTCCGACAGTCTCAACGCGGGACATATGCGGAATGCGCCGCAAATCGTCTTCGATTCGATGAACCGGCGCATTAATGCTTATACCCAAGCAAAACCCAATTCGGCACACGTAGCGATCGCCGAGTTTCGCAAAACCTGGCGGCACGCCGCCGACATCGTGCATATCACGCAAAACATCGACACGCTCTGTGAAGACGCCGGCGACGCGGGCGTTTTTCACCTGCACGGCTCGTTCTTGACAAGTCGCTGCACGCAGTGCGGAGCCGTTTTTCCCCGTCTGGGTTTTTATCGGGAAGGCAACATCTGTCCCGCTTGCAAAGCCGCCGGCTTTTCCGTGCGCCCCGATGTTGTTCTTTTCGAAGAAATGCCGCTCGGTATGGACTGGATTCCTGAAGTCATCAAACGAGCCGACATTTTTCTAGCGATCGGCACTTCCGGCGTTGTCTATCCGGCAGCGGGCTTTGTGACGCTGGCTCTCAAGCACGGCTGCCACGACCGCATTTTGATTGCCAAGGATGCTCTCTCCGAGAGTTTTCTGGGACTTGCAACCGCCGAGGACTGCATCGGTGACTTCACGAAATTTTTGCGAGGCAATGCAACGTCGCTGGTTCCCGCTGTTCTGCAAACGGTCGGAGACTGGATCGAACGCATAACGCAGAAAACCGATTCCGTCGACACCCAACCGAAGCCCTGAAAAAAATCATGAAATTTTCGAATCTGAAATCGTCCATCCTGGCGCAATTTGAAGCCACCAACGAAGTCGTGCCGTTCATTACCGGCAAACCCGGGGGCGGAAAAAGTTCGTGTGCGCGCGAAATTGCGCAGGCACTCGCTAAAAAACACGACATTCCGCCCGAGCGCATCGTCGAATTCAACCCGTCGCTGCGAGAGCCCAGCGACATTCTTGGACTGCCTCAATTTAACGGCGACTACACGAAGTGGCTTCCTCCCGAAGAATTCTGGGCGTTGCGAGAAGGTGTAGGACCGTGCGTGTTGATCATCGAAGAATTGTCGGACGCCGACATGTCGATGCAAAACCCGCTATGCCGCGTGATACTCGATCGCTGCGCCGGGCAATTGCGACTTTCAAAAGACCTCTACATCATTGCGACCGGCAATCGAACGGAAGACAAGTCGGGCGCCAATCGTCTGAGCACGAAGCTCGCAAACCGCATGCGCGAACTTGAGTTCTCGGAAGATCTCGAAGACTGGCTTGCATGGGCCGAAACGCACGGTATACCGACGAAGCTGCAGGCGTTCATTCGGTTCCGTCCGAACCTTTTGAGTGACTTCGATCCCAAACGAAGCCGTAACCCGACGCCGCGCTCGTGGGAGTCGGTTGCTCGCATTCCCGAAGAAATCGAAAAACGATCCTACGTTTTTTCCGAGCACGTTGCAGGTTCCGTCGGCAAAGGGGCCGCTGCCGAATACGTCGGCTTTCTGCGCGTCATGAAAAAGCTTCCGAGCATCAGAAACATTCTGGCCGATCCCGAAGGCGTTCCCGTGCCCGAGGACAAAGACATACAGTGGGCCACGATTGCAAAGTTGAGTTCCGAGCTCACGCTTGCCAACTGCGAAGCTGTCTGGAAGTTCACGCAAAGACTGAATCCTGAAATGGCCGTGGCGGCAGCCAAGATGTACCTCTCGGCAAACAAAACAGTTTTCACGACGGCCAAGACGTCCGACGGCAGGAACCTATACGGCACGACGGTTGCGAAGTTTCTGCTCGCCGGCGGCCTTTTGCTTTGATTGCAACGAAACACGCTCGACACATCATGCAGGAAATAAAAAAGAAAATCGGCAAGGCTTGCGTTCAGCTGTTGCTCCGCCATCCTTTTTTCGGAAGCCTTGTCTACCAGCACGACTATCTTGTCAGCCAAGAAGTGCCGACAGCCGGAGTCACGCCCGACGGGCTGATGCTCTTTAATCCCGACTTTGTCGAGACCTGCAGCCGGGAAGAACTCATGTTTCTCGTTGCGCACGAGGTCATGCACGTTGTCTTTGCACACGCCTTGCGTCGCGGCCATCGGGATCATGAGCTTTACAACATTGCCTGCGACGCCGTCATCAACGAAATCCTCATTGCCGAAGGCGTCGGCAAATTCATCGACGGCGGTATCCGAATGAAAGGAGCCGAAGCAAGAACCTCGGAAAGTATCTACGAGGAACTAGCCGGACGAATCAAAAAACCGAAAAAAGCAACTGCTCCCGGCTTGGCCGGACTCGATCTCGCATCCGGAACTTGCAGCGCAGATAACGACGGTAACGGCAAAGGCGGTAGTAACAACGGCGGCAACAACAAAAATAGCGACAAAAACGAGCAGTCCTATTCCGGGACGCTGTCCATCAAAGATCTGCCCGAAAGCGTGCCGCCCATGACTCAAGAGCAGATCAACGAGCAGATTTCGATGGGCAAAATCAATCTCGGGCAAGCGGCATCCCTCGCCCGTGCCCGCGGCCTGATGAGCGGCATGCTTGGCCGCTTCGTCGATCAGGCCTTGGAATCCAAAATGCCCTGGCATCAGTTGCTTGAGCGCTATCTTTTGAACAAGGCCGACCAACGGTATACATGGTGCCGTCCGGACAAACGGCGCCTCAACATCGCCTATCTTCCCCGACGCGAACGCGTACCGAGCATGGGTGAAGTCGTGCTCGGCATCGATGTCTCCGGTTCAATTTCCGACTCGGAAGTAGCCGCTTTCATCGGTCACTGTCAAGCCATTTTCGAGCTCTGTCATCCCAAAAAGGTCTACGTCGTCTACTGCACGACCAGGGTCGAAGCCGTCGATGAATTTGAAAAGGGCGAAGACATCAAGCCCCGCAAAAACCTCTGGTGCGGCGGCACCCATATGCCGGCCATCATGGCCTGGATCGAAAAGAAGCAAATTGAGCCGGATGTGTGCATTACTTTTACCGACGGCTATACGGCTTATCCCGAAGAAAGTGAAGTGCCCTGTCCTCTCGTCTGGGTTCTGTGCACAGAATACAAGCCGCCCGAAGGCACGCCGGGCGAAGTGATTTACGCGAACGACAACTGATTTCGTTCCCTGCGGTTCTTCAAATGAATATGAAATGCCCGAAGCTTGACCACAAAACAGCGATGTACAACCCGGACTGTCAGGAATACCTGAGGCAGCACATTGACGATCTTCCTCTTGGCCGTCCTATTTCCTATGAGGAATTTTGCAAATATTCTCGGCCCAATTTCGTCATGAAGCCGGAAAAGTTTGTGTTTTCCTGCAAAATCTTCAATTCTCAGGGCGGAGAGCAACCTATTTTCTGCCGGCTTACCCATCTTTTTACGGGTGTCGATGCACGGTTTTACGCCCGCGCAAAAACAGAACTTCTAAGCAAAGGCAAAAGTCCGTTATTTCTGCGTGTCGATCCGAGTTGGATGCCGGTACCGACCGGGAAAGCCAAGCACCGGCAAAAGAGAGGCTGCAGCCGATTGCCGTATTCGCCGGCAACGGTCAATCGCATGGCTCGCTACGGATGGGGCAACCTTTTGTT
>USBS01000036.1 GCA_900552915.1 uncultured Sutterella sp.
CGACAAAATGCCCGGAACTGTGCGGATGGAAGATTTTGTGGTTTTGGGTAAACGGATTGCACCAATGAGTTCTTATTCAACCCGCAAAACCGCCATTCCGATTTACATTGGCTTCACTAGTCGGCGCAATACCGATCTGTTCGGAACCAGCTCAATGCGCGTTGCTCAAGTACTGCGCATCAAGCGACCCGGCACGCATCTTCATGAGATTGATGCGGCAGGCAAGGATGGCGTTGCCGGCACCGGTGCCCGCGCCATAGCTTTCCTCAACCCATTTGCATTCGGCGTCCACGTAGCGTTTGAAGGCCTTGTTGGATTCTTCGAATGCCTTGGCCGCACCTTTGCGCTTTTGTACGCGATCCAAATCGCGAGCGTTGGCAAGCACACGATCGACAATGTCGGCGTAGTCCTTCTCGGTCTGCGCCAATTCCTTCTTGAGGCAGGCCTGCACTTCAACCTTGCTGTCGGCCGTGCGGTAGCACTCGGCAAGCGCATCGGCCGCCGTGGCCGAAGTACTTAACGCGGCTGCGACGAAAGCCAGAACAGTCACAATGCCTTTTTGCATGGTTGAAATCTCCAAATTTATGCCGAAAAATGTTTGACGACAGTGAAGGCAAATGCGGTCGCCGCAAAGGATCCGAAAAGATGCAGGCAACTGTGCGCCAGTGCACGCATCCATTCGCCTGCCATCATCATCTGCACGCCTTCGGCTGAAAACGTCGAAAACGTAGTGAGACCGCCCAAAAGACCTGTTATCAGAAAAAGGCGCCACACGGGCGGCACTTCCATATGCGTGGAAAACCACGCCGTGAGCGCGCCGATTAAAAGACCACCCAAAAGGTTGCACATGAGTGTGCCCAAAGGCAACAGCGCAATCTTGCTGTTGAAAAAGTAGCTTAGAGCCCAACGTCCGCAGGCTCCGAAAGCCGCTCCTGTACCGACGGCCAGAAGCACGACCCAAAGAGCGCCGTCGCGAGTCATCATTCTTTGTCACCCCAGCGGCTCTTAGCAAGCTCGTCGCTTTCGCGGGCGTCCACCCAACGGCCGCCTTCGGCGGTCATTTCCTTTTTCCAGAAGGGAGCTTCGGTCTTGAGCCAGTCCATGATGAATTCACTGGCTTCAAAGGCTTCGCGGCGGTGTGCGGACGTCACAACCGTCAACACAATACGGTCGCCCGCCTTCAGTTCACCCACGCGGTGAATCACCACCACGTCTTCGATCTCCCAACGCGCCCTTGCCTTTTCTATGATCTTCGCAAGACTCTTTTCCGTCATCTCGGGGCAATGCTCGAGGTGCATCGCGGTGACGCCGTCGTCGCTGCGAACGATTCCGGTGAAGGTCACTGCGGCGCCGGCCTTGCGCTCGGCTCGCTCGAGCTTGGCAAGCTCCTCGGAAACGTCGAAGTCCTCGTGACTCACACGAATCTTTGTGATGGGCTGCATTGACCTAACCTCCGGTCACGGGCGGAAAGAACGCCACTTCGTCGCCGTCTTTTACCGCGGCGGTTTCCGGTGCCATTTCACCGTTGACGGCGGCGCGGATGCGCTTGACCGACTCAAAAGCCTGTTTGTGCGCGGCGTCTTCGCAGAGTTTGCTGCGCACGTCGGCAACCGTTGCGGATTCGGCCGAAAGCTCCACCGTTTCGGAACCCGTTCCAAGAGCTTCGCGCAGCATCGCAAAGTACTTCACTTCAATTTTCATGGTTTGTTTTCTTATTACTTGAAAAGTTCCCCAAACGGGTAGTACAGAACAATGTCGCCCTTTTGAACGGTTGCATGAGCAGGAATATCCACCAAACCGTCGGCCCAGGCGCAGCTCGTGAGCACCTGACTGTTTTGCGTGTGGTAGAGATCCAAACCACCCTCGGCATTGCGGCGCACGCGCACGAATTCCTCACGTGCACCGGGCTTGGTCCACTCGAAGTCGGCTCGCACCTGTACGGGCATCGCCTGTAGATCGCGTCGGCCCTGAAGCTTCAAAAGGTAGGGTCGCGCAAGCAGCAAGAACGTCACAAAGCTCGAAACGGGATTACCCGGCAGTCCGATGAAGGGCTTGCCCTGCACTTCACCCAAGGCCACGGGTTTGCCCGGCTTTAAGGCTACGCGCCACATATCGATGCGGCCCAGGGACTCGACAGCAGGCTTAATGTGATCTTCTTCGCCGACGCTCATGCCGCCCGAAGTGATGATCACATCGGCGGTTTTGGCGGCACGCTCGAATGCCTCGCGAGTGGCTTCAAGCGTATCGGGAACGCTGCCCAGGTCGTAAACCTCGCAGTCAAGGCGCTTTAAGAGCGCACGCAGCGTGTAGCGGTTGGAGTTGTAGATGCCGCCTTCGGGCAACGGTTCGCCCGGCGCCACCAATTCGGAGCCTGAGAAAAAGACGCCCACGCGCAGATGGCGATAAACCTTGACGTAGCCGCAGCCGACGCTCGCAACCAGTCCGAGCACAGCGGGCTCAAGCACACGGCCGGCCTCAGCCACGACGCTGCCCGAAGCAATATCGCAGGCACGGCGGCGAATCCAAACGCCTTGGGCCGGAGCGCAAGTAAAGCGCACGGTGCCGTCGTCGTTGACCGTAACGTCTTCCTGCGCCACAACGGCATCGGCTTCGGGCGGAATCGGAGCGCCCGTAAAAATACGTGCGACGGTACCCGCCTGCAGCACGTCACCGGCAGAACCCGCCGGAATACGCTGAGACACCGGCAAATCAACGGGGGTTTCGGACGAAGCCCCGGCAAGATCGGCCGCGCGGACTGCGTAGCCGTCCATCTGCGAGTTATCCCAGGCGGGAACGTCGATGGAACTCACAACATCTTCGGCAAGCACACGCCCTTCGGCGTAAAGAGTCGGAACGGTTTCGGTGCCGACGCAGACTTTGGCGTGGTTAAGAAAAAGCTCGAGCGCTTCGTTATAGGTGATCACGATTGGCCTTCAGAGAAACGACAAAATTGGCAACGGCGGCGGGATTATTGATGTCAAGGCGCGCAACGCCTTCGGGCAACTCAAGCACATCGTCGTCGGTCGCAACGGCTACAACGCTTGCAGTGAGTGCCGGAGCTTCCAGACCCGCATCCTTGCGGTGCACCAGAATGTGCGGAATGTCTTCCACGCTCTTGTAGCCTTCTACAAGAACAATGTCCACGGGCGACAGACGCGAAAGGATTTCAGAAAGCTGCACCGTCTCCTTGGTTTCCTTCATCAGCGCCCAACGGCGGTCACTGACAAGCACCACCTCCTCGGCGCCGGCTTCACGGAACCGATAGCTGTCCTTGCCCGGCACATCGATGTCGGTGCCGTGGTGGCTGCTCTTGATGGCCGACACCTTACGGTCGCGCGCCACCAATGTGGAGAGCACTTTTTCAATCAGCGTGGTTTTGCCCGAGCCCGAGTGCCCGGTAAATCCGACAACCAGCATAAGGAGACTCCCGGAAAAAGCAGTTCGGTAAAAGTACTCGAACCTTGTTGTTTTGCACAGCGATTTTAGCCGAGCGGATCGGGTAATTCGGTTAATTTCGCCTTGCGGCAACCGCAATTTCTTCGGGCGACAAAAAACCTCGCAGAGCACGAAACTTTGCGAGGTCTTGCCGAAGGCGGCAAAGCCGCCTTCGAATCGTCGTGAGCAACCGAAATTATTCGGCAGCCTGCACGGTTTCCTTGCGGACGAGCAGTTCGCGGATGCGAGCAGCCTTGCCGGAACGTTCGCGCAGGTAGTAGAGCTTGGCACGACGCACGTCGCCGCGGCGCTTGACTTCGATCGAAGCGATCATCGGCGAGTAGAGCTGGAACGTACGTTCAACGCCTTCGCCGCTCGAGATCTTGCGAACGATGAAGGAGCTGTTAAGACCGCGGTTACGCTTGGCGATCACGACGCCTTCGTAGGCCTGGGTACGCTTGCGGGAACCTTCGATCACGTTCACGAGAACGTTGACGGTGTCGCCTGCGCGGAAGTCAGGGATGTTCTTGCCAGCGGACAGGCGAGCGATCTCTTCCTGTTCCAGGGTGTGAATGATGTTCATTTTTTACTCCGTGACCATCATGCGACGGCAATTTTCAATTCTTTCTGCAGCCGTTCAGAGGATGGAACCTTTATGTGTCTCTTGCGAGACGATTAATAAAAAAGCGTTCCAAGGTGAGCAGAAGCACCAAGGAACGCGTGATTATATTGAATTGACTGGAAAAATTCCAGTCGTCCTGCATCCGATTTCAAGCGCCTCATTCTGAAGCTGAACCTCAAGACTTGCGCTCGGAAATCGTTTGCGTGCGCAGGGAATTTTTGATGTTTTGCATTTCGGCGGCAATCACCTCGGGCCGCGCATCCTCCGGCAGCGCCATCATGCGTCGGTGAATCGTCTCCGCCGTTGCGGAAAGCCACTTCTCGAGTTCCTTTTTATCGGCGCCTCGTTTGCGGATTCTCACGTTGGCAAAATAAATTTCCGCGCACCAGATGCAATGATGCCGCGTACCGCCCTTTGACGAAGTGTCTCGATACACAAAGCCGCGAGGCAGTCTGCGCCTGGTTGATACGATGGGCAATGGCGTCAATCCTCGGCAAAAAAAGGGCAGGACTTGCGCCAAAGGCGAACCTTTTCGCGCGGCATCCTGCCCAACAATCAAGCTTCTTTGCTTCTTCGTCTGCTTGAGGTTGTTCGCCTCAAACAGTTCGAAGTTTCTTCAACTGCTGCATTGAAAGACTTCGGAAAGCTGCCGTTGTTACTCTCGAAGTAACCGATTTCACAACGGCACGGATTCCCGCAAGGTCCGTGCAAACCACGAACCCTGCGTTGTCTTCGTTAGCAGTTAGAAGAGGTAGGATGCCTTCAGGTTGAACGTGTTGTTCGAACGTCCGTCGTTGCCGAAGCCGTACTTGTAGCTCAGGCCGAAGCGCATCGCGTCGTTGCCGGCGCTCACGCCGATCGAAGCGTTGTACACGTTGTCGATCACGTCCACGTCGCCCACGATCGTTTCAACTTCGGTGTCGCCGATCTGCGGAGCAGCCGTGAAGTCGATGGCCGGGGTAACCGTCCAGCCGGAGGCCGTAGCGATGTTGCCCTTGACCGTCACACCGATCGGCATTTCGAAGACGTTCATCTTGTCCATGGACAGACCGCGGTAGTCGTCCACGTCAATCTGAGCCCAGCGAACGCCGACGTGCGGCACAACCTGCATCACGTCGCCTTCATAGGCCTTCCAGTCGGCGCGAGCGCCGAGCGTGAAGACCGTGGAGTCGAGCGATTCGGAGGCAGAAGCACCTGCCACGGAGCCGCTGATGTCGTTGTCAAGCCACAGGTAGGACATGTCGGCCGTGAAGATCAGACCGCCAACATCCTTGCCGGCGTACACGGACAGACCCCAGAAGTCGGAATCGGTCGAGTACTTGGACACGGAACCTTCGCTGTCGCCGTCGCCGCTGCCGATCGACAGAGCCGCACCGACGCGGGCGCCTTCGCCGAAGCCGTAGTCAACACCGATCATGCCGCCGTAGATGTCGGAGCTGTAGCCGGAGTTGCCGTAGAGCGTATCGGTTTCGTTGGAGCCGTAGAACACGTCAGCCCAAACGCCGAGTCCCTTGGCTTGCAGGTTGCGTTGAACGAGCGCGTTGGAAATGAGCTCCGCGGAGTCGTAGGCCATGTTGTAAGTACCGGCTGTGACAGGCGTGGCAAGGTATTCCTTGGTGGCTTGCTCACCGGTTGCCGAGAGTCCGGTGCCTTCTTCGTTAACATAGGAGCTGCCGATTGCACCAATCACCGCAAGGTTCTTTGTGTCATTGGCCTTGTACAGACCTTCGATAACACTGGAAAGCTGCCCAGAAGTTGCTTCCTTATTGTAGGTAACGTCCAGGCTGCTCGTTTCGGTATTCAGAGCTGCGTTAAGGAAGACATTATCCGTATCGAGCCCGTCAACCCCAGTAGCCGTCACCTGGTTGGCAAGCATGTAACTGCCGAGAGCATTGACATTCTTCAGATAAGCATCTGCCCCTTCTGCCAGAGAAAGCTTGCCGTCAATGATCGGTTCTTCTGCACCAGCTGCGAAGTGTGCGAGGTCAACCACAAGAGTGCTTCCGCTCTGAACTGTCACCGTACCAGCGGCAGCCTTTTCAGCACTACCAATGTTTAACTGTCCAGCTTCTGCTACGCCCACCTGACGATCAATGTAGAACAACGCTCCACCAGAGCCTTCGCCCATGCCGGCCAACTCGGTAGCTGCGGCTGCAAGGTTGGTCGTCACAACACCGCCTGCGTTTGCCGTCACTACACCTGCAATCTGGGTACTAAGGTCGCCAGTTTCTTGGTCAGCAATCTTACGTTCGCCCAGGGAAAGTACGCCACCCTTGGCTACCGTTGAATTTCCAACCACATTGGCAGACAGCAGACCGTCAACATTTGCTGAACCGTTACCCGAGATTTCATCGGCAAGGAACTGGGCACCCGAAGCAACTTTAAGATTACCAGCCAAAGCGATGTTCTGAGCCTTAAACTGCCCAGCCACTACTTCCAGCTGCGATCCGCCCTGAACTTCGGTAGTCAGAGCCTTAATCTCACCAGAACCAACCTTGTCGGCGTACCCAAGCTTCAGACCGTTTGTGCCGGAAATCACCAGTGTTTCAACACTTTCGCCAAACAGCACACCGCCGTTGCCCGCAAGCGTCAATGCTCCACTATCTGTGCTAATGGTTACTTTTTTAGCTGTGGTCGTGTCAACGTTTGCCAAAACAGTCCCGGAGGTAACACTGAGTACTGCCTCATCACTTTCTTCGGCAGGCGTTTCAGTTGCGACCGTGCTCGGAGAAGTCTTGCCAACAACGTCCGAGAACTTCAGAACTTCGTCGGGGCTGTTTGCCGTAATCGCAGAATTCAAGAGCACCAGATTTCCGAAACCCGAATCCGAATTAACCAAAGCGTTGTACTGAGCTAAGGTGAGAGTTTCTGTGAGCGAGTCGTCGACAATACTTCCAGTTGCTCCCAACTTTCCGCCAAAAGCTGTCTTTTCAACGGTCAAAGCTCCTTCGTCATCAATCGTGTAGGAAACGACGTTGGAAAGATCCGTATAAAGCGTTCCCGTGTTGGAGGCAGTGAAACTCTTGACACCCTCAGCAACGCCAATCGTGCCATCAATATGAAGCTTTCCGGCGTTGCTAAGTTCCGAACCTTCTGTAAAGGTCAGATTGTCAATGAAAACGTCACCATCTGCATCTGTAATTGTCAGTTTGCCAATCGTCCGGTCTCCTGAGATCGCCAACGTTTCTACAGGATCGGCCGGAAGTTTGGAATACTGAGAAGAACCAAGGATGATGTCACCGGTGGTTAAAGTTGAGCCTTCAGCCACCGTTACAGTCATATGACTGTTGATATTCCAGGTATTTTGAATCTGAACTGAAGCTTGCGTGCTTTCAGTGCCAACCTTCAGTGCAGACTGAACTTCAGACAGACTGGCAGACTTATTTGCCGCAGCCTGATTAGCAATGCTGTAGCTACCAAAGCCCGTTGCCATCGTCATCGAGCCTTCCTGCACCTCGAGGGTGCCCTCAAAGGCTTCCAGGCTGCTGTTGACGACAAGTGCGCCGGCTCCGGTCTTGACAATCTTCTGCTCGCCTTCAGACGTAATGGAGTCGACGTTCGCAGCAGTTTCACCCGCCTTGCCGATTGTGATCGTACGCCCTTCGGCAGCATCAAACGTTGCCTGCACAGTCGAATTCTTCAAGTGCATGAAGCCGCCCGTGTGACCTTGGTAACGTTCACCAGTCCAGGAATCTGCACTTCCTGAAGTGTTTCCAGAAATCACAATGTCACGGTCTTTAGCTGCAACGGAAATTTTTGCTCCGTCGTCCAGCACAACTGCACCACCCCAACCCGCGGACTGATTGTCCTTGAAGTCAAAGTCTGTAATGGTGGCTTGTCCGCCAAAAAGCGCAACCGCCCCGCCGGCGGCAGCTACGTTTTTCTCGAAACTACCGGACGTGAGAGTGATTGATGCTGCAGTGTTCGTTTCAGCCGTCGCAATTGCGCCACCGTTGCCGCCATTGGCATTGTTGCCAATGAAAGTGACGTTCTGACCACTCAGCGTGCCCTGACCATCAACGAGTACGGCACCGCCGACATGCTTATTCTTACGGTCACCCGAAGTATTGGCTTTGTTTTCTTCAAACTTAACGTTTTCGAGTGCAACTGCTGCCTGCTCTTGAATCAGCATTGCGCCACCCAAAAGTCCAGCCTCATTGCCAACGAAGTTTGTGTTTTTGAACTGGGCATCAGAGGCAAGTTCGCCCCTATTGGTAGCGTCCCCGTTCACACGTACTGCGCCTGCGTGAGCCGTCGCCTTGTTGTTGACAAACTCAGCGCCATCCACTGCCAGAGTGCTTTGCCACAGATCCACGGCACCCGCAATGGCACCTTCGTTTCCACTAAATGTGCTGTTGGTGATTGTGCCGCTGGTGTTATTCAAACGAATAACTCCTCGAGACCCATCCTGTGTCTTAACACCTTCTTCGTTCTTGACCTCGGGGAATTTATTGTCAGTGAAATTAACGCCTTCAATTGTCAGCGCCTGTCCCTCGGACACAGTGACAATACCGCCGAGATTGCTGTTGCCGGAGGGCATTGCGGCTGCAAAATTCTCCACAGCACCGTTTTTCAGTTCAAGAGTCGCGCCATCAAAAGAAGCAGTAAGCTTAGCTGAGGCATTCGCTCCGTAGACAGTCTTATCACTATCCGCGACAGAAACCTTTGCTTCAGAAATCGTAATGAAAGACCCTGTTACTTCTCCTGCAACGGCATCGCCTTCAGGTGCTGCGCCCTTAAAATCAACAGCCGTAACTTCCGGGGCTGTTTCTGTGGAGCCTTCGCCACTATCCTCAGCAGCAACTGCCCCACCAGCCAGAAACGCAACTGCTGCGGCGGCTATCACCGTCTTAGCGCCCTTCTTCTGTACGGAGCAAGTTGCCTCATTAGCAACCATCAAAGCTCCGCGGGCCTTGTTGAATACAACTTTAAATGTCCGATTCATTGAAAACTCCTTGTTTCGTTAGGACTAACTAAAGTTGCAAACGAGCTTACCCCCCCCCCGAACATCATTTGTCAAGGCCCGTCAAGGATTCGGGGGTGTTTTGTATCAACTTTGCTACTCGGGTTTTCACGGTCAGGCCATAGGTTCCATTACCCCATAATGCGAAATGAGCCAAGGCCAAAGGCACCATCCACCCTCTCTAATTGCCTCATACAACATAAATTAAAAGGCGCATACGCCTCTGGGTAGCGATCTTGTCTGTCTCGTCAGCGGTTCCAGTGCTGCAAACTTCGTTACCGAACGCAAGATGACTAGCGTTGCCGCTATGCTCAAAAACGAACAGCAGCCCGTTGAACTCGGATTAAGCGATCCCTTCAAGACTTTTGTGCCACAACTAACAGAAAGGCGTCCCATGGCATAGGAGTACCAAGGAACGCCAGTTTTTTTGAAAGCGGCAATCCGCAGCCGCCGGTTGAACTCGACTACTGCGAATCAGCAACAAGTACAGCGATTAGAAAGCGTACTTGAAGCCCACCTTGCCGCCGACCGCAGACGAACCGTATTCACCCGCGCCGAGCATGAAGTTAACGTTAAAGAGCATGTTGTCCTTACCTGCAAGCAGACCGAAGTCGGCTTGCACGGGCGAGGTATCAATCACGTCTTCTGCCGTGTTAAGTACTTCGATTTCCTTATCGCCAAAAGTCGGCACATAGGCAATCTTGAAGCTCGGAGAGAGCGTCCAGCCGCTTGCGGTCGAATAGTCGGCCGCCGTAATTCGCATCGCAATCGGCAGCTGCACAAGCGTCTGGTCCTGATCTTCGATCTTGACCGCACCGACCTTCATTTCATCGGTCGAAAGCTGCGAGACGCGCAGGCCGATGCTCGGAACGAAGCGGAAGTTGCCCGCCTTCATTTCGTACATCGCACGCACGCCGGCGGAGTACATCTCGGTGTCGACGCTCTGGTTGAGTGCCGCCTGATCGGCCGTGATGTCGTTTTCGCCCCAAACGTAGGCAAGTTCAGCGCCGAGCTTGAAGTTGTCGGTAACGCTGTAGGTGCCGTACAAGGACACGCCGTAGTTGTCGATGCTGTTCTTGATGCCGTTCACAGAGCTGCGCAGCGTACCGGTACCGTACTGCAGAGCACCGCCCACGGTGAGGTTGCCAACGGCAACATCGGCGCCGAACGTGCCGTAGCCCATATCGGCTTCGAACTCACCGCCCTTGTCGAAGTCGTCAGCCTGATAATTTTCACCGGCCACGTCAACCCAGAGGTTGAGACCCGGCTTCAGCTGCTGACCGAAGGAGGTACGATCAGCAATAGTCGCCGCCAGCACAGAGTCGGCACGGCGAGTCATCACCTGCAGACCGAGCGATTCGATTGAAGTCAACCCATTCTCAGCATCCGTCTTAGCTGTGACAGTACCATCAGTGTTGATCTGGTCAGCCACAATGAATGGGTTGTCGGTAACGACGCTAACTTTGTCGGCAGTTGCAGTCAAAGTATCGTCGGTCAACTTGAAGGTACCTTCGGTGGCATTGACCAAACCGACGTAACTGCCATCAGCCAAAGTCAGAGTTCCGGAAACAGCCGCTTTTTCACCCAAAGCTGAAGCATCCACCATCAGCATGCCGTTGGATGCAATCGTGACAGCCGAAGTGTAGTTGCCGTAGTTTTCAGGAGCATTCGTTAAAGCGCCGTCGACAACAACCTTGCCGTTTGTACCAACCGTCAGAGTCTTATTGACGTACAGAGCTGCAGTCACGCCGTCCTTACCCCAAGCAACACCTTGGGCGGCAGCAATTCGTTCGAAGGCGGCAACCGCTTCATCTGCGGAAGCTCCAATGGTGATCAGGGAGTTCTGCCCGGCCACAAGATTGCCGTCGAGCTTTTCAACCGTCGAAATCTCCAGATGCGAAGCATTGGCAATCACGTCAAGAGCCTGATTGCCGGACCAAGCCGGATCCAGGAACACCGTGGAACCCTTGTTGATCGTCAGCTTGTCAACTGCCAGAGCGCCCCGATTCACGGACGAACCGATCGACACCTGGGCGGTTTCGCCTTCGGTCTCGGTACCCACAGTCAGCTTGTCGACCGTTGCCTGAATATTGTTGACCTTCAGCGCCGCACCGTCGCTGAGCACAACTTCGCTGAGAGAGCCCTTGGTTTCGGTCGTACTCTCGACATCCGCGCCAAGCTGCAGCGTCACGCCTTTGCTGACGGTAACGGCAACGTCACCGCCGTCGGCGTTTTCAACAAGCTTGCCGGATTCACCAGCGCCGACCAGTGTGAATGTCGTATCCCCATCTTTCTTGGAAATCGTCAGAGCAGTCACAGGATCGGCAGATTCATCACTACCGGTGACCTTCAGAGACTGAGCGCCGGAATTGGACACCGTCAGAGTGCCGTCTGTTGCTTGGGCCGTCGCCTGTTCGGTCGCCTGAACAATGTTGTCGACAAGTTCGGCAGTTTCCCCGGCAGCAAGAGATGCGTTGAGGAAAATCAGAGAAGTCTGGCTGTTTGCACCCAATGCGCCAGACATCGCAGACAAGGAATCAGTCGTGTACACACCGGAATCGGTAACGGCCAGCGTGCCGCCGTTTGCCGTAATCGTCAGTCCGGATACGGTCGGTTTTTCACTTTCAGCCGGTACATCGGCCTCGGAGGTATAAATCAGAGTGCCCTCCGTGACAAATACCTGGTCAGCCGAAGTCTGCAGCGTGCCTTTATCGGATAGAACAATGTTCGAGGCTTTGTCACCATTGTCAAGCTCATCGACAATCAAGGTGCCGCCGTTGATGGCGACGACGCCGTCTTCAACCTGCAGGCTGCCCGCGGTCAAAGTACCGCCCGAGATCGTAACGGAAGCCTTATCACCTTCTGCAGTCGCCTGGGCACTATTGGAAAGCACCACACTATCGGCAACAACCGCACCGCCCGTAACCGACAACACGCCATTTTGAACGTAGTTCGTTTTCTCATGCTTGAGCGTATCGAGTTTGAGTTCTCCGCCTACATTCAAAGTGCCACCGGAAACAGTCGTCGTTGAACGATTGTTCCAATCGCGAGCAATGTTGAACGTGCCTTCCTTGACGTTGAAATAGCCGAAGTACTTGTCCATCGAGGCATTCATCTGGACCGTACCGCTGCCGACCTTGTCGAGCGTCGAATAGGCGGGATCCAAAGCACTCGTACTGGGCAATGCGCTGGCAATGGAGTCGAGCTCGGAATTAGCCTCGTAATCTGCACCCGCTTCACCGATCGTCAGCGTCACACCGTCTGCAATATCAAATGCAGCTTGACTGCTGCGATCCAAAAAGAGGAAACCGCCGCTTGTCGAGGCATACCAACCATATGTATCGACATAGGTGTTTGCGGCACCGATCACGTTGTTGCCGGAATAGGTCAAGCCGTTCTGCGTGATTTTGAAGGTCACCTTGCCGACCGTATCCTTGCCGTCAACCGTAATGCCCGTAGCCTTGTCCACCAAAATGGCGCCGCCCGTTGCATAACCGTTTTCAGCTTGAATGACGTTGTTGTCGAAATCGACGTTTTCAAAAACAACATCACCCGACTTCACGACGACCGCGCCGCCGTAGTACTGATCAGTCCCCGTCCCTCTAACCGAGTTTCCGGAGATTTCACCGCCCGTCATCGTCATGGCGATGCGGTCATAGATATACATCGCAGAGCCGGCGACTTGGTCAGTATTGTTAATCAGTCGAACGTTATCAAGCGTCACCTGCGAGGTGCCAAAGCCACTCGCATCCACTTTGCCCGAAACTCTCTTATATCCGTTGAAAAACAGGGCGGTTGTTTTGGAGTTGGCAAACGTCGAGTCGGCAATCTCAATGTTCTGGTGTCCGGCAAACCCGAAATAACCCTTCTGGCCATTGGCGTCAAAAGTGCTGTTGGAGATCACTACGGAAGCAACACCGCTTTCCGTGGGGTTTGTCAACTGACTGTTTTCGCCGGCCAAAACGGTGTATTGCCATTCGGCGGCAGAGGACGCATTCTCATAGGTGCAGGTGCCGTCCACGCATGCAGCACCGGCCAGCTGAGTAACCATAAGGGCCGCCATAACCACTGCGGCCTTGGTACCCTTGCGCTGCACAGATGAAGCCGCTTCACTAACAGCAACAGCCCCTCCCCTAGCGCGATTGAACACAACCTTAAAAGTCCGATTCATTGGAAACTCCTTTCTGATATCTAATCGGAAATGCCGCGTGAGTTTAGCACTGATTATGTTTTGCAAAAATGACAAGCCAAACACAAATTAAGGATGATTCCTTTTAACAATAGAATCAGTCGCTTACACCATAGATCAGGCAAAGATCAGCGACACTGCGTCGGTATTCCGTCGTGTTCGATATACACCCCCTTCATCCCAACCAAAGAACGCTGCATTCTCGGCTGAAAAGTCAACGGACGAAAAAAGCACTCCGAATCGGGAGTTCCTGCGAAATTCTTTTTAGATCAAACATGTACGCCACGGCGTGTGCCGCTGCGGCCAACGGCGTCAATTCGGGAGTGGAAACGAGAAGCGTCAGCCCTCAGTCGATAGCACAGGAACAATCCCGCACAACTGTTTGTACAGACAATTCCGCAGCACCGAATTCTCGATGCCGTCATCGCCCTCGGCTGTCGCCTCAGATCTTGCTTTCGTGCCTGAGCTGCGCTGCCTTGTTGCGGAGCTGCTCGATGAGTTCCCAGAACTTTTCCCGATCCTCCGGAGCCACGTCTTCAAAAACACGCTCCATAACCTTGCTCATGCGCTCTTCTGCAAGAATGCATCCCTTAACGGTCTTCACTGTCGGCAGGATTCGAATGCTGCGCCTGTCATTAGCCGGATGCTCTCGCACAAGCAGACCTTGAGACACGAGCGACTCCACAGCCACTGAAACGGTGCCAGGCGACAGTTCAAGCTTTTCGGCCAAGTCCTTGAGTCGGATTCCGCCCTTATCCTTTGCCTCAATGACGATATCAAGGAGTCGCGCCTTGGCAATCGGAATCGCTCCCGATCTCGAGTCTTGCCTCAAACGCTCGTCGGTACAGAGCAACCAGAGCCGATTGCCCAGATCCAAAACATTCTTCCAATTCTCCTGCGCCATGCTTTCATCCTCTCGACACTTCGGAATCCGAACTATTTTGCAAATAAATTTTACTGCGTTCTCGATCGTCGCCTGCTTCGTTTATTCGGCCTCAAGATGCAAAACGCCCGCATTTGAGATCAACTCCCAAACGCGGGCCAACGCATGAAACTCAAAGTTTCACGAAAGCCGAATTACTTCTTCGGATTAAAGGCCATGTTGAGGTCAACCGGCATAGCCTGATAGCCCGAAGTGTTGTGCAGCTGAATTTCAACGGCCGGATCCTTTTCACCCCACTTGAATTCGTTGATGAACGGATTCGGAGCGGATTCGAACGCACCGGTCTTGAAGTTGAACGACGCACCGGCCGTAGCGGAGTACACGAACACGGAGTTCTTGTCCGGGTAGTACTCGGTAAGCGACGTCACCGGGCTGTACCATTCGTGGCCGCGGTCCTTACCGTATTCCCAAACCTGCTCGACCGTCATCTTCTTCTGGTCGATCTTATAGACCACAGCGCGGCTGTACTTCATTTCGGGCATCGGGGGCTGTTCCATGCCGCGAGCGTCGCCGTTGTCAAAGACGGACAGATAGAAGATGATGAGCGGCAGCTCAAACGCCACACCAAAGCCGATCATAAAGAGCAGCTCCATGTTGACGTAGTTCTCCAGGTCGGGCAGCGCCGTAGCGACGGCCGAGGTCTCGCCGATGAGCCACTCAAAGCCCGCCGGGATGATGATGAAATAGCAGAAGATGGCACCCAGGAAGAACAGCACCGTCGAGGCGAGCACCGTGGGCACGACCCACTTGCGCTCGTTGGGGCGCAGCGCCGGCAGGAAAAATGCCAGGATCTGCCAGATGATCATGGGCGTGCACATGACCACGGCCATCTTGATGGCCAGCGAGAAGCGCAGGCCAAAGCCGCCGAGTGTGGTGGTGATGTAGAACTTACCGTCCGGCACAAACGAGCGGATGGGGTCTTCCAGGATATCGAGCACCACGGGCGTGGCAAAGTACAGCACGATGGCGGCGGCAAACACCGACACGACCACAATGGTCAGGCGGCGACGGAGCTCTCCCAAGTGATCGAAGAGCGGCATACGAGCAGGTCCGATAGGCATTACTCATCGCCTCCCTTCGGGGCGTCGGCGGCAGCAGTCTCGGCAGCGTCCTCGGCCTCGAGCTCGCGAGCGAGCTGGTCGACGACGGCCTTGCGCTTGCGGGGACGACGGGCGTAGAGGTCAGCCGTCGTGGGCTCTGCCGGCTCGGGCTCGGGCTCTGCAGCAGGCTCGGGCTCGACGGCAGGCTCGGCGGCAGCGGCAGGCTCGGCCTCGGCACCCTCGGCCTCGGACTCCTCAGCAGCACCCTCGCCCTCGGCGGCAGCCTCGCTTGCGGCCTTCTCGGCGGCAAGACGGGCGCGGCGCTCGGCAAAGGTCTC
>USBS01000037.1 GCA_900552915.1 uncultured Sutterella sp.
TGCAAAATGGGGCGGATGCACTTTGTACCAACCGCCCCGAAATTCTCACTTTTCTACACTGAGAGCTCAACGCGCTTCTATCTGCGGTCCGGCGGGACCGAGCAGATAGCGGTGTGTTGCGCGCGGACGATAGGACTTGAGCGCGACAAAACCGGGTTCGAGTGTTTTGCCCGAAAGTTCCTTTGCCGGAACATGCGTCAGAACGAAGCGGCAGGTGGAGGCGGAGGAGACCGTAAGCGGAACGCCCGAATGCCATTCAATGGCGGCGCGCTCGCCCAAGGAGAGCGTTTCGGCGCGTACGCAGTCAACGCCTGCGACAAAGTTGCGAAGCTGCAGTTCCTGAACCAATTCGCGGGCCACGTTGCCGAATGTACGGTTGCTGTCGATCACGGGGCCGTACAGACACACGACGCTGATCCAGAGCACGGTGATGCCCGAGGCGCTCAACCAAGGGCCGGTCCAGAAGCGAATGGGGCGGCGCATCAGGCGGCGAACGCACAGGTACAGCCAGAAAGCCAGCAGAACCACCGCGATCACGACGGCGCTCCAGTGGGCGTGCGAAACGGACTCGTCGGCCGTAAGGCGCTGAATCGACCAGTGCATCTTTTCCGGCCAGCCGATTGTCCAGGCAATGAAGTAGACCCAGATGCCCGCAAGCGCCAGCGTAAAGACGGCAACCGAGAAGAGTTCGAGCATGCTCTTGGTGCTGCGGTTGCATGCCATCAGTCCGAAGGAGGCTAGAACGCAAAGCGGAGCCATGGTGACGGTAAGTAGCGTTTCCGCCGACACGTCCGACGAACAGAGAAAGCCCACAAACCACGCGGCGCAGAAACTCATCGGCAGTGCGATGTACGTGACCGTCAGATTTTTGCGCCACATCCACACGGCCCAGAAGGCAAACGGCCAGACCGGGCACAGGTACCAGATGAAGTGCTTGATGAACCACAGGATTTCCTGCGGATCGAAAAAGCCGACGATTTGGATTTGATGTTGTGCCCAGAGATTGAAGTAGTCGCCGGCAACGACTCCTGCGAGCATGTAGGCCAGAAGCGGCCACAGGCCGAACGTGATGAAGGCTGCCGCCAGCGTCGTGACGATCTTGCGGCTCGTCTCGCCGATGCCGCGCACGAGAATATGCGACATCAGGCAGCCTACCAGCACCGTAGCGCCCACGAGAAGGTTGGAAGACAGGATGATGGCCCCGCAGGCAAAGCCCGCCAGAGCCGAGCCCCAGTAGGGACGTGTGAGCGCCCAGCAGCAACCGAAGAAGGCCGCGCAGGAAAAGGCGAGCTCGGCGGTTTCGAAAAGCGCCTCGTGCTGCTTAACGATGATGCCGAAGAGCGAAATGAAAAAGAGGGTTGCCGTATCGGCCATCAGTCGGCCGAAGTCGCGGTACTGGGCTTGGCGTGCGAAGGCCTGTTCGACGGGCTGCGCCTCGCGGCGGCGTGCCAGAAACCATGTGCCGTACCAAATGCACGACGTGCTGATTGCAAACCAAATTAAAGAAGACAGACGCAGGGCGCGAATTTCGCCTAAAAGACCGCCGAAAAGCGTCGTGAGGATGCCGCCGATCCAGCCCGGAAGCGGGCCCTGCTGCGTGATGATTTCGCCGGAAGCATAGGGAAAGAGCCAATTGCCCGGGTCGGTGAAGTCGATCGAGAGCGCCTCCGCAAGCAGTCGGCTTTCCGACGCCGACCAGAGATCGCGGCCGAAGAGTCCCGAAAGGATGAAGACCGTCAAAAGGGTAAGCAGAAGGTACCGCGGCATCTTGTGCGCGGCTTCCTGTGTGACGTTCAGTGGAGTTGGCTTAAGGTCGAGCATCCGTAGGGAATAAATGTTTGTAATGACGTATTTTATCGGGAAGGCCTACTTCGAGTTTGACTCCTTCCCGCAATCCGGCGCCAAACACCAAAAAGCCCCGAACGACGCGGGGCTTCTTGGATCCAAGCCTGATTCTTTCTCGGCAGCCGAAAAGCGCGCTGCGCGTTTCGGCTTTTTCCGAAAAGATTACTTGCCGTTGAGGCGAGCGTACTTGGCGCGGAACTTTTCCACACGACCGGCTTCGACGATGCGGGTCTGAGCGCCGGTGTAGAAGGGGTGGCTTTCCGAGCTCGTATCAAGCTTGAAGAGCGGGTAGGTCACGCCGTCGATTTCAACGGTTTCCTTGGTCTGCACGGCAGAGGAAATGATGAACGTCTTGTTGATCGAGAGATCGACGAAGGCGACGGGACGGTACTCGGGATGAATATTGGGTTTCATTTAAATGGATTCCGAAAATGATTTTTGTCGGCCGCCCTGCGGGCCTTGCGCAGCCGCCTCTATGAAGAAGAGGTCTTATGCCGGGCATGCACGCCACGTACCAAACGGAAAGGACGCGATTATCCTTGAATTTTTGAAGAAAATCAAGAGTCTTCGGAAAATTCGGAGGACTCTCGACACAAAATCGCCCTGACACGCAGGCGCAGGGCGATCGAGTTTGACGACGGCGAGTCGCTTTAGCGGCCGCCGCGCATCATTTCGAAAAATTCGGCATTGCTCTTGGTGTTGCGGATCTTGTCGAGCAGGAATTCCATGGCTTCGATTTCGTCCATATCAAAGAGCAGCTTGCGCAAAATCCAAATCTTCTGGAGATTTTCGGGCGCAATGAGCAGATCTTCGCGGCGAGTGCCGGAGCGGTTGATGTTGATGGCCGGATAGACGCGTTTTTCGGCAAGACGGCGTTCGAGCACGATTTCGGAGTTGCCCGTGCCTTTGAATTCTTCAAAGATCACGTCATCCATGCGGCTTCCCGTGTCGACGAGCGCCGTGCCGAGAATCGTAAGCGAACCGCCTTCTTCGACGTTGCGGGCTGCACCGAAGAAGCGCTTCGGACGCTGCAGCGCATTGGCGTCCACGCCGCCCGTGAGCACCTTGCCGGAACTCGGAACCACCGTGTTGTAGGCGCGCGCCAGGCGCGTGATGGAGTCAAGCAGAATCACGACGTCTTTTTTGCTTTCGACGAGACGCTTGGCCTTTTCGATCACCATTTCGGCCACTTGTACGTGGCGCGTTGCGGGTTCGTCAAAGGTCGAGGCGATCACTTCGCCCTTGACGGAACGCTGCATTTCCGTCACTTCTTCGGGACGTTCGTCGATGAGAAGCACGATGAGCACGCAGTCGGGGTGGTTAGCGGTGATGGCGTGAGCAATCGACTGCATCAGAATCGTCTTGCCGGTCTTGGGGCTTGCAACGATCAGACCGCGCTGGCCTTTGCCGATCGGGGCGATGATGTCGATCAAGCGGCCCGTAACGTTTTCTTCGCCGCGCATGTTGCGCTCAAGCCGCAGCGGTTCGGTCGGAAAGAGCGGCGTGAGGTTTTCAAAAAGCATGCGGTGCTTGAGAGCTTCCGGAGGCAGGCCGTTGACCGTATCGACCTTGACGAGCGCGAAGTAGCGTTCGTTGTCCTTGGGAGTGCGCACTTCGCCTTCGATCGAGTCGCCTGTGTGCAGATTGAAGCGGCGGATTTGCGAGGGCGAGATGTAGATGTCGTCGGTGCTGGCAAGATAACTTGTATCGGGGCTGCGCAGGAAGCCGAAGCCGTCGGGCAGCACTTCGAGGGTGCCGTCGCCGAAAATTTGTTCGCCCTGTTTGGCGCGTTTTTTGAGGATTGCGAACATGAGTTCCTGCTTGCGCATGCGCTGCGCATTGTCGATCTCAAGTTCGGTAGCCATCTGAAGCAGCTGGCTGATATGCAGAGTTTTGAGCTCGGAAAGATGCATTTTGAAGCGGATGAATGCGTCGTTCGTTCGCGCGCAGTCGTTTTTGAACGTAAAGCTGGCAAACAAAAGTGCTCTTACGAAAAAAGAGCCGATTGGTAAATGAATAAAAGAACGGAAACGTGCCAGGAATCAGGCGGCGTCGAACCCGAAGGACGGTTTGGGGACCGTCGGGTAAAGAGAATCGCGGCCGGGCGGCGATTGAAAGCCGCCCGCAATCGGCCGCAGTTTACAGCATCTCGCGGTTAAAGGTACTGTTCGATGAAGGACATCAATTCGCTCTTGCCCATGGCGCCGGTGTGCTGACCGACGATTTCGCCGTTTTTGTAGACGAGCACGGTCGGGATGCCGCGGATGTTGTTTTCGGCGGCAACCTGAGTGTTTTCGTCCACGTTGTACTTGGCGATCACGGCACGGCCGTTGTACTGCTCTGCAGCGGCGTCAAGCGACGGGGCCAGCATGCGGCAGGGGCCGCACCAGGGGGCCCAGAAGTCGACGAAGACGGGCTTGTCGGCCACGTTCTTCACGGTTTCCTGAAAGTTGGCATCGGTCGCGGTGATGATGAATTCGCTCATGATTTTCTCTTGGTACTGATAAAACGCACTGTTCGGTTTGCCGAAGGGCTTCGAGCGCATAAGCAGCGCATATTCGGGTCGGTCGTTGCCGGGCTCGTAAAGAGCGGCGGCAGAAAGTTTTGAGGTGAATGCCTCGGTCAGAACCGACCGAAAAGAAGCTTCGCAAAAGGAACAGACGAAACAAAAAACAGAAATCGTGCCTTGCCCTTTGTGAGGGCCGGCCGCAGCTGCGGACCATGCATCCGTCAACTGCTTGACGGCAACTTGGCGAGGCTCGCGGCTTCGTGCAGTCGCCCTTGGCTTTCGGCAATATAACAAAAATTAGGATGCGTCGCCGTGCAATTATTTGAATTGTGCAGGGTGCTAGACAAAAACTATCGCCAGAAGGCGAATGCTAGAAACAGTGCTGGCGGAGCGGATCTCGGAGTACGGTTTTTTCGGCGTTTGCGTCAGGTTCATTGTTTTGCGGGCTCGATTGCGGCTCTATCCGTCTACAATTGGACGACTTTTGCGCGGGCACAACCGTTGCGCAGCAAACACGACAAAAAATTAGGGAGAACAAACATGGCACCGAGGCATTTTCTGAAGCTTGCCGACTTTACCAAGGACGAACTCAACACGATGCTGCGCCGCGCCGCCGAAATCAAGGCGCTGCAGAAGGCCGGCACGCCCTATGCGCCTTTTGGCGGCAAAGTGCTCCTGATGATTTTTGAAAAGGCGAGCACTCGCACCCGTGTCTCCTTTGAGTCGGGCTTTTATCAGTTGGGCGGCAACGTCATTCATCTTTCGAGCCAGGGCTCTCAGCTCGGCCGTTCGGAATCCATCGAAGATACGGCTCGCGTCGTGAGCCGCATGTGCGATCTTGTCATGATCCGCACCTTCGGTCAGGATCGTTTGCAGGCCTTTGCCGACAATAGCTGCGTGCCCGTGATCAACGGACTAACCGACGAATATCACCCCGTACAAATCATGACGGACATTCTGACCTTTACCGAACACAAGGGGTCGATTGAAGGCCGCACGGTCTGCTGGGTGGGCGACGCCAACAACATGAGCTATTCCTGGCTTGAGGCGGCCAAGATTCTGGGGTTCCACATCAACCTGGCCATTCCCGAAGGCTATCCGCTCGATTTGTCGCTTATTCCGGAAGGAACCGACTACTACACGCTCTACCGAGATCCGGTTGAAGCGGCCAAAGGCGCCGATCTCGTTACGACCGACGTTTGGACGTCCATGGGGTTCGAAGCTGAAAACGAAAAGCGCCGCAAGGATTTTGCCGCTTATCAGGTCAATGCCGCCGTAATGGCCGCCGCCAATCCCGGAGCGCTCTTCATGCACTGCCTGCCGGCGCACCGCGGCGAAGAAGTCACTGCCGAAGTGATCGACGGACCTCAGTCTGTTGTCTGGGATGAAGCCGAAAATCGCCTGCACGCCCAAAAGGGCATCATGGAATTCTGTCTTCTCAATTCCTGCAAGGCCTAAGCGGTGAGCGAGAACGGTTTTCGAGGACGCCCCCGTCATCGGCAGGCTGCGGTTGAGAGCCCTGCCGACGGGCTTGTGCGCTTATCCAAGCGCATGAGTGAACTTGGACTGGCCAGTCGCAGAGAAGCCGACGCCTTCATTGAAAAAGGCTGGGTGCTTGTCGACGGCAAGCCTGCCCAACTCGGTCAGAAAGTCGGACCGAATGCCCGCATCGAACTGCTGCAGCAGGCGAGCAAAAGCCAGAGCCGACAGGTGACAGTGCTTTTGAATAAGCCCGTGGGCTATGTGAGCGGACAGGCCGAAGACGGCTACAAGCCCGCCAAAACACTGATCGTTCCCGAAAACCGTTGGGAAGGAGACGATTCCGGCGTGCGCTGGAGTCCGGCACAGCTCAGAAGTCTGGTGCCTGCAGGGCGCCTCGATATCGACTCGGTGGGACTTTTGGTGCTCACCCAAGACGGGCGTGTTGCAAAGGCGATCATCGGTGAAGCGAGCGATGTCGACAAAGAGTACATCGTGCGCGTGGCGGACGCCCAGACAGGCGGAGCGCCGAAATTTGCCGCGAAAACGCTTGCGCTTTTACGGCATGGACTTTCGCTTGACGGCAAGGAGTTGTTGCCTGCCGAAGTCGACGCGTTAAACGACGATGAGCTGCGTTTTGTGTTAAAAGAAGGCAAAAAGCGGCAAATTCGTCGAATGTGCGCTGCGGTTGGCTTTAAGGTGCTGCGCCTAAAGCGCGTGCGTGTAGGGCGCGTTCGTCTCGGCGCTTTGCCGCCGGGCAAGTGGCGCTATCTGAAGGACAACGAGCGTTTCTGATTCACTTTATTTTCGGCCGGTATGTTTGCGCCTGAATTCAACCCCATTGCTTTTTCCATCGGTCCCGTAGCCGTTCATTGGTACGGGCTGATGTACCTTTTCGGGTTTGCCGCCTTCTGGCTGCTCGGGCGCACACGCGCTAAAGAAGCGTGGCGGCAGATGTCTGCGGCCGATATGGAAGACCTTCTGTTTTACGGTGTAATCGGCGTCATCTTGGGCGGACGGCTCGGGTTTTGCCTTTTTTATCAGCCCGAATGGTATCTGTCGCATCCTTTGGACATCTTTAAGGTCTGGCAGGGCGGCATGAGCGCTCACGGCGGCATCATCGGTTCCATTCTGGCTATTTTTGTTTTTGCCCGCATCCGTGAAAAACGGTTTTTGGTTGTGGCCGACTTTGTTGCGCCGCTGGTGCCGCTCGGATTGATGTTCGGGCGCATCGGAAACTTCATCAACGGTGAACTCTGGGGGCGTGCCGCAAGCCCCGATCTGCCGTGGGCAATGATCTTCAAGCATTCCGGCACGCTTGTGCCGAGGCATCCCTCGCAGCTCTACGAGGCGTTTCTCGAAGGTGCGCTGCTTTTTACTGTGCTTTGGATTTTTTCCCGCAAGCCGCGAGCAACAGGCGCCGTCGGGGCGCTCTTTTGCATGGGCTATGGACTCGTGCGATTCATTGTCGAGTATTTCCGCGAACCCGACAGTTATCTCGGTCTTGGACTGTTCGGTCTTTCCCGCGGACAATGGCTGAGTCTGCCGGTGATTGCGCTGGGGGTCATTGTTTGGATATGGGTGAATCGACGGCGGCCTCGAGAGATAAAAGCCTAAAGTAAATGAGCCATGTAAAGCGGAACATGTAGCCGCCTTCCTTCTTTACGCAATTGTCCCGGGTGCAACACAATTTCGTTGCCGACTCGCGACTTGAATTTGGCAGCAAATCTGTCTAAAGACAGAGTCGTGTACCGAGTGCTTGACTTCACTTCAATCGGTACGATCCGAGGTTTGTTGTTGGCGTCGCTGAAAGGTCTGACAGTCAAAAAATCAATTTCCATTCGTTGTTGACCGTTTTGCGTGCTTGTCTGGGAATAAAAAAACAACTTGTCTCCTAGCGCTTGCAGTGTTTGCGCCACAATGTTTTCTACGAGCATTCCTTCATTGAGTGAGAGGCTGCCGGATACGAGGCTCTGGTAGAGGTTTTCCTCGGTTATTACTCGGTTGGCCAATGCCAAAGTTGACAACAGACCGGTGTCGGACATGTAGCACTTAACCGAAGATTTTGAACGACTGAGGCTCAAACCGATCGAAGGATCATCGGCCGCAAAACAAGGATTGGTGATTTGTGCGTCGGAGAGCCAGAAAAAAGCGTCTTCGTAGTCGCGCATGCGAGCGTTGTTAGTAAGTGCAGAGACCTTAAACCTTTTTTCGTGTGTGGAAAGCTGAGCTGGAATTTCGTCGAGGATGGCTCTGACTTTTGCCTGACGACCAAATGCAAAACGACCGACATCCTTGCGGTAGAGATCCAAGATTTGTCGTTTTTCAAAATCTGCCTCTTGAAAGGAACGGCCTTGGCAGAAAATGTCGACCACTCGAGGCATGCCGCCAATAAGCATGTACTCCCGAAACAGACGGCTTGCGCGTTTATGAAGAGCATCCGGAAGAGGCCTCATCTCGGCGAAATGTTCGGCTAAGACTTTGCATAGCATGCGGTCATTGTGAGCTAAGAGAAACTCCTCGAAGTCCAGCGGATTGAGTCGAAACGACTCTTCCTCCGAGGGGATGAGTATGCCTTCAACATTTTGCTTGATTGACAGCAGGGAACCGGTTTCAATGCAGTCGTATCGTCTGTCGGCGGCTATGTGCTTGACAAAGGCGCGAGCAGGGGGAAAACATTGCACTTCGTCGAAAATAAGCAAAGACTGACCGACGAACAGAGGAACTCGATAGAGAGTGGAAAGATACTGGTAGAGCGCGTTTATGTCGGTGCGTAGCTCCAAAAATAGAGCTTTAAACTCCTCTGAGACTGTAGAAAAATCGATTGTTAGAACGCTTTTGTAATGTTTCTTGCCAAATTCTTGCGCAAGAGTACTTTTGCCGACGCGGCGAGCGCCTTCGATCAGTAGAACGGTTTGGCGATTTTCTCGATTTTTCCAGGCGAGGAGCGTTTGGATTGCTTTACGTTCAAGCATCTGTTTTGTTTGCCACGTTTTACGAGTTTTGATTGAGTAAATTCTACACGTTTTACGGGTTTGACAGACGCGAATTTTCCACGTTTTTCGAGTGCTCGCGGGCCATAATTAGGAGAGCTGCAGGTCGCCACTTATAGCGCCCACAAGCGAAGCGAAAACGATTGCGGCCGTTTCGGTACGCAGCACGCGCGGACCGATGAGGGCGCACTGCCAGCCTTTTTCCTGTGCAAGCGCAATTTCGGCTTCGTCGAAGCCGCCCTCGGGACCCACGGCAAACGTACACGACTTGAGGCCGGAAAGCCGAGGGGCGGACTCGGCACCGGGAGCGAGCAGAAAACGAGCTTCGTCCTGCAGCTCGAGCGCCTCGGGAAGGGGCATGAAGCGAATCGTCGGTACTACGGCGCGACCGCACTGCTCGGCTGCCGACGCGGCAACGTCGGCGCATTTGGCAAGGCGCTTTTGAATGCGCTCGCCTGCAAGCTTTGTAACGGATCGCGCCGCCGGCACCAGAACGATTTCCGAAACGCCGGTTTCAACGGCTTTTTCAATAATCCAGTCTGTTTTTTCCGGGCTCACCAGAGCCTGCACGAGACGCATGCGCACGGGACTTTCGTTTGCAGGGTGCCGGATTTCTTCAACCACGATGTAGCCGTCTTTGCCTTCAAAGGCGATGGGGCCGGAAGCTTCCGCTCCCTTGCCGTCGAAAAGAACGGCGGTTTCGCCCGCCTTCATTCGCAGGACGCGCCCTGCGTGATGGCGTGCTTTTTCGGGAAGTACGCACTTTTCATGAAGGGTAAAAACGGCGTCGGGACAATAAAAACGTGGCATGAGGAAGTAACGCGGAAAAACTCAAAAAACAACGACTCAGAGCATTGTAGGAAAAGGCCTATGCTTGAGGCAAAGTTTGGCGTGAACGGGTAGAGCAAAATCTTTAGGTAGTCCGCCCTAGCATGGTAAAATCGGGCGACTTCCTTAATCGGCTCTGAGACGGTGTCTCGGAGCGCTTTAGTTTGCCCTTTTACAGACTACACAAAATGACCGCAACAGTCTCCGCCAAGACGATGGCCGCCGCCGTTCGCGCCCTTTCCATGGACGCGGTCGAACGCGCCAAGTCCGGCCACCCCGGCATGCCCATGGGCATGGCCGACATTGCCGTGACGCTTTTTACCCGGCATCTGCGTCACAACCCGGCAGATCCCAAGTGGCCCGCACGCGACCGCTTCATTCTCTCGAACGGCCACGGCTCCATGCTGCAGTACTCGATGCTGCACCTGACGGGCTACGACGTTTCGATGGAAGACATCAAGAACTTCCGTCAGCTCGGCAGCAAGACGCCGGGGCATCCCGAAGTGGGCGTGACGCCGGGCGTGGAGACCACGACCGGTCCTTTGGGGCAGGGCATTGCCAACGCTGTCGGCATGGCGTTGGCCGAAAAAATGCTTGCTGCCGAATTCAACCGCGAAGGCTTTGAGATCGTCAACAACCGCACCTACTGCTTCCTTGGCGACGGCTGCATGATGGAAGGCATCAGCCACGAAGTCTGCTCGCTTGCTGGCGTTTGGGGACTCAACAAGCTTGTTGCAATCTACGACGACAACGGCATCAGCATCGACGGTGATATCAAGGGCTGGTACCGCGACGATGTGCGCGGCCGCTTTGAAGCCTACGGCTGGAACGTGATCGGCCCGATCGACGGACACGATGCGGAAGCCGTCGACAAGGCTCTTACCGAGGCCAAGGCCGAACAGGAAAAGCCCACGCTCATTATCTGCCGTACCGTGATCGGTCAGGGCAGTCCCAACCGCGCCGGCACCGCCAAGGCGCACGGCGAGGCGCTCGGCTCCGAAGAAATCGCCGCCACCCGCGCCAACATCGGCTGGAGCCTGCCTCCCTTTGAAGTGCCGCAGGAAATCTACGACGCGATGGATGCGCGTGCCGCCGGCGCCAAGATTGAAGGCGAATGGCAGGAGCTTTTTGCGAAGTACGAAGCCGCCTACCCGGATTTCGCCAAGGAATTCAAGCGCCGTCTGGCGGGCGACCTTCCCGTAGGTTTTGACGAAGCCGTGATGGAGGCGCTCTGCTCGGCATCGGCTGCCGCTGAAACGATTGCCACGCGCAAGGCAAGCCAGAAGGCGCTCAACGCGCTGGCTCCGGCTCTTCCCGAACTGCTCGGCGGCTCGGCCGACTTGACCGGTTCGAATCTCACCAACTGGACGGGGGTTGAACGTCTTACCCGAGACAACATGCTCGGCCGCCACATCAGCTACGGCGTGCGCGAATTCGGCATGAGCGCCATCCAAAACGGCATCGCGCTCTACGGCGGCTTCATCCCCTACAGCGGCACGTTCCTCACGTTCTCGGACTACGCGCGCAATGCCATCCGCATGGCCGCACTCATGAAGCTGCGTTCGATCTTCGTCTACACGCACGATTCGATCGGTTTGGGTGAAGACGGTCCGACGCATCAGTCCATTGAACATGTCTCGAGCCTGCGTCTGATTCCTAATCTCGACGTGTGGCGTCCCGCCGATACGGTTGAAAGCGTGGTGGCATGGTCCGCTGCGCTTGAACGTCGCGACGGCCCCAGTGCTCTCATCTTCACGCGTCAGAACTGCGCCTTTGTCGACCGTGACGAGGTTGACGCCGATGCGATTGCGCGCGGCGGCTACATCGCTGCGGAAGCGCCTGCCGGCGCCGATAAGGTGCAGGCCGTGATCGTGGCAACGGGTTCCGAAGTGGAGCTTGCCATGAAGGCTCGCGCGCTGCTCACCGCCATGAACGTGCAGGTGCGCGTCGTTTCGATGCCCTGCTGCGACGTGTTCGATCGTCAGGATGCCGATTACCGCAATGCGGTGCTTCCGGTCGACAAGCCCGTGCTTGCGGTTGAAGCCGGCACGACGGCGCTCTGGCACAAGTATCTGCACGGCAACGGCGACGTACTCGGCATCGATACGTTCGGCGAGTCCGCCCCGGCATCCGTTTTGTGGAAGCATTTCGGCTTTACGCCCGAGAAATGCGTTGAAAAGGTTTTGGCGTTGATCGCCAAGTAATTGGTTAAAAAAGAAGGTTAGGAGAATTTTCCATGACGATTCGTGTGGCAATCAACGGCTTCGGCCGCATCGGGCGCAACGTTTTGCGCGCTCACTATGAAGGCGGCAAGAAGCACGATCTCGAGATCGTGGCCGTCAACACGCTCGGTTCCGATGAAATCAACGCCCACCTGCTGCGCTACGACACCGTGCACGGGCGCTTCAATGGCGATGTGGCGACCGACGGTCCGGAATGCCTGATCGTCAACGGCGATCGCATCCGCATGTTCTCGACGCGCGACCCGCGTGAGATTCCGTGGGGTGAATACGGCGTCGACGTCGTGCTCGAATGCACGGGCGCTTTCACGAGCAAGGAAAAGGCTCTGGTGCATCTGGAACAGGGTGCCAAGAAGGTTCTGATTTCGGCTCCGGGCAAGAATGCCGACGCAACGGTCGTGTACGGCGTCAACGACGGCATTCTGACTTCCGACATGACCGTTGTCTCCAACGCTTCCTGCACCACGAACTGCCTGGCTCCGGTTGTGGCTCCCCTGCACGAAGCCATCGGTCTGGAACGCGGCCTGATGACCACGATTCACTCCTATACGAACGATCAGGTGCTCACCGACGTGTATCACAAGGATATGCGCCGCGCCCGTTCGGCTACGCACTCCATGATTCCGACCAAGACCGGTGCGGCTGCCGCCGTCGGTCTCGTTCTACCGGATCTCAACGGCAAGCTCGACGGATTTGCCGTGCGCGTGCCCACGATCAACGTGAGCTTCGTGGATCTGACCTTCATCGCCAAGCGCGATACGACCGTTGAAGAAGTCAACGCCATCATGAAGGCCGCGTCCGAATCGCCGCGCATGAAGGGTGTGCTCGGCTACAACGATCTGCCGCTCGTGTCGATCGACTTCAACCACGACGCACACAGCTCCACGTTCGATGCGACGCTCACCAAGGTTTCGGGCGGCCGTCTCGTGAAGGTGACGAGCTGGTACGACAACGAATGGGGCTTCTCGCACCGCATGCTCGATACGGCTTGCGCCATGATGGCTGCCAAGTAATTCGAGGACTTCTTTAAAGACACCGGCTGCAGACGACGATCTGCAGCCGGTTTTCCAAATCTTTTTGGGGATTCAAACTTATGCAGGTTCTGACCCTGGAATCGCTTGCCAAGCAGGGTGCTCTCGCAGGCAAGCGCGTGCTGATCCGTTCCGACTTGAATGCTCCGCGCGACGAAGCGGGCAACATTACCGACGAAACCCGCCTGATTGCGAGCGTTCCGGCCATTCGCCTGGCTTTGGATGCGGGGGCTGCCGTGATGGTGATGAGCCATCTGGGACGCCCCACCGAAGGCGAATGCCGTCCCGAGGATTCTTTGGCCGGCATTACCGTGCGCATGAGCGAACTTGTGGGCGTGCCCATTACGCTTTCGCGCCGTTACCTTGAAGAGGGCGTGCAGGTTAAGCCCGGTCAGGTGGTGATGCTTGAGAACTGCCGCTGCAACAAGGGCGAAAAGAAGAACAACGAAGAGCTTGCCAAGGCCTATGCATCGCTTTGCGACGTGTACGTAAACGACGCTTTCGGCACTGCTCACCGTGCTCAGGCTTCGACCGAAGGCGTGGCGCGTTTTGCGACCGTTGCTTGCGCCGGCCCCTTGATGGCTTCCGAAATCGAAGCGCTCACGAAGGCGGTGGCTCAGGCCGAGCATCCGCTCGTGGCTATTGTCGGCGGCTCGAAGGTTTCGACCAAGCTCACCATCCTCAACAACCTTGCGCAGAAGGTCGATCAGCTGATCGTGGGCGGCGGCATTGCCAATACGTTCTTGTTGGCGGCCGGCTACAAGGTCGGCAAGTCGCTTGCTGAACCCGAGCTTGTCGACGAATGCAAGAAGGTTTTGGAAACCTTGAAGGCCAAGGGCGCCACTTTGCCGCTTCCGGTCGACGTGGTGGCCGCCAAGAATTTCTCGCCCGAAGGTCCGTACCGCACCTGTGCCGTTGAAGACGTAGCCGACGACGAAATGATTCTCGACGTCGGTCCGAAGACCGCTCAAATGCTTGCCGATTATGTGCTTAAGGCCAAGACCATTGTCTGGAACGGTCCGGTCGGCGTGTTTGAAATGGCTCCTTACTCGCACGGTACGGCTGAGTTGGCCAAAGCGATTGCTCAGGCCAGCGCCGAAGGCGCCTTCTCGATTGCGGGCGGCGGCGATACGGTTTCGGCTGTTTCCGTTTTCGGTGTGGCCGATAAGGTGAGCTACATCTCCACGGGCGGCGGCGCCTTCCTCGAATTCCTCGAAGGCAAGAATCTGCCTGCCATTGCCGCTTTGCAGGATCGCGCGAAGGCTTAACAAGCTCGACGCATCTTGCGAGAAAAAAGAGGCAGCGATTTGCATTGAATCGCTGCCTCGAGTTTTTCGAGCAAATGATTTTTAGGACCGCTGTTTGGCTTTTGCGTCGTCTTTGCGCAGTTTGTCGGCCAAGGCGTGCACATATTTCCACCCCAGAGCAACGACGACCGGCCCCATAGCAGCGGCGACGACGCCCAAAAGAAGAATCATCGAAAGGTTGTTTTTGACGATCGGAATGTTGCCGAACAGGTAGCCGACGCCGATCAGGGACACGGCCCAAAGGCACGCACCGAGTCCGCTGTAGAGTTCAAAGCGGGACATGCTCATGCGCGCTGCGCCGGCAACAAGAGGGGCAAACGCACGTACGATGGGCACGAAACGCGCCAGGATGATTGTTTTGCCGCCGTGCTTTTCGTAGAAGATCTGCGTTTTGCGCAGTTTTTCAATATCAATCCAGCTGATCGAGCCGTCGTAGATTTTGTTGCCGAGCCAACGTCCCGTATGAAAACCCAGCGTGTTGCCCAGGCAGGCACCGAGAATGACGGCAAGCATCAAGCCCCAGGGACTCATCGTGCCGGCAGCGGCTACTGTGCCGGAAACAAATAGAAGCGAGTCGCCCGGCAGAAAGGCGAGCACCACAATGCCCGTTTCGGCAAAGAAAATCAGAAACATCGCCAGATAAACGAGCCAGCCGTATTCTGTTGCGAGCACGATGAGAAAGTGATCGGCGTTGGTGAAGAGTTCCAGAATAAGGCTCGTGATGTCCATGATTTTTTCTTTCTTAATGCGCCCTAAACGGCATGTATCGGGCACGGGGCAAATTAACGGAAAGCCCGCAAACGGTGGGTTTTTTCCAAAAGCGGTGTAAGAATATCACAGCGGTTTTTCGACAAGGTGCATTTCGCGTCAAGAACTTTGACGAAAGGCAGTTGCACCGAGCGGAAAAACCGAGCCAAGTACAATTTGCAGCACGCAAGTGCTTTCGTCTGTTTTAGCCACAGTTCGATGAGAGAAGTAAATACGCAGGAACAGCCCGCAAGGCGGCATATTCAAGAGTTGTCGGATCGTTTGATCAGTCAAATCGCTGCGGGCGAAGTGATCGAGCGGCCGGCCTCGGTCGTCAAGGAACTGATTGAGAATTCGCTTGACGCGGGTGCTACCGACATTGAAGTGCGCCTTGAAGAGGGCGGAATCAAGCGCATCGTGGTTGCCGACAACGGCTGCGGCATTGCCAAGGAAGATTTGCCGTTGGCGCTCAAGCGCCACGCAACAAGCAAA